>CACGMS010000010.1 GCA_902574205.1 uncultured Candidatus Hydrogenedens sp.
AAATCTGATTGACGGCCAACGGACGAGGAACTAACCGGTGCGCCGCTTGAATTCGGGGCGTAGCGCAGTTTGGTAGCGCGCTTGCTTCGGGAGCAAGAGGCCGGAGGTTCGAATCCTCTCGCCCCGACCAAGTGAATAAAAGCGACACTTTCGTAAGTGTCGTTTTTATTTTTTACCAAGCTAATCGGAATAACCTGTCTACAAGTCTTTCTTTTGCTTTTGTACTGTTTGGTTAGCAAACATAAAAATAATACGATTAATATTTATGGTTATATCACTATGAAATTATTAGTTTTATATTTATATAATTGGATTAGCTAAAATGGGTTTTGAGAGTTTTGAACCTTAAAGTTTTACTTGAATAAGTCGAGCTATATGAAAGGAAATAGAATTAGCTAAAGAGGTGAGGGGAGATGATGCGACGAGCGATAACTGTCGATCGGATTCTTGATGAAGCTCAGCTACAGGTTGCCCAAGAAGGTTTAGACTCACTTCGCATGGCTGATCTCGCTCGAGCTTTACGGGTTAAGTCACCCTCGTTGTACAAGCACGTGCCGGACCTCAACAGCATTCGAATTCAACTGGCTCAACGTGGCTGGAACGCACTTTCGGATTTGTTTGCTGAACTCGGCCGAGCGGACAGTGAACCGCGTCAGTTGGGAAGACGCTGGTGGCGCTTTGTTACTGATAATCCGGGTATTTTTGAAGCCGCTGAGGCGGCTTCGTTGCAGGACCAACCTGCAGTCGCCGCCTCGCGTGCTCGAGCGGAAGCGCGCGCCGAGCGAATTTTTGAATATGCCGGATTGACCGGCATTGAAGCGGAGCATGCATGGAGAGCTCTGCGGGCGTTAATTGTTGGTATGCGGCACATTGAGCGTCATAAAGGAGGCTCTAACCTTCCGATCGACGACAGCTTTTCTCGTGCCTTGGGTGCCTTGTTTCGTGGTTGGCGCCGTGTTTAGTCAGGAATGATCGTGTCGCGCGCGAGCGTGATCGCAGCTCGTCGTTGTCTGCTTGGAGCACTTGGGTCATAACCGTAGTTTTCGCCCGTCTCACCATAGAGTTCAGCGATGGCCTGAGAGCGTACTTCGATCTCGCGATGATCCAGCGCCTCAAGTAGCCATAAGCTGCGTGGCTCATGTGCGTGCTTGGAATACCAACTTTGCCAGGCGCTTCGGCTCCAGCGATTTTGGATTAATGTGATTTCGTTCAAGCCGCGTAAGGCTAAATCGCGAAGCTTTTTATCATCCACCCGATTGATCAATAAAGGCACGGCATCCGGGTCACGAAAGCGAATCAACAAATCAAGCGCACGGCGATGCGCGTGGGTCGCCCGTTCATCGGCGACGAGTGTCCGGAGTTCTTTGAGCACTTCGCTATTAAACTCATGATGCTGCCGGCAGCGTTCGAGCACTCGGGCAGCGGCGGTGGCGACGCTTACTTCGGCAGAGAAAGCGAGCGGTAAAACCTCGCGCGCCATCGTCGCTTCAGGCCAGCGCTCCAAACAATGAAGCGCATCATGCCGAAGTTGAGGATCTTCTGCATTGATCATCAGTTTGAGCACACGACTGCGACTCTTAGGTAAATGCGTCATCAAGGGCAGCAGAGCATCCAGACCCGTATCCAAAAATCGCTTTGCCAACGGTGTCGCCAGCCAGTTGTCTACGTGTTTCAGATTTTTTGCAGCAGAACCCTGGGGGTTTTCAAGAGCGAGATGAAGCATCATATCCGCATCGCGTACCGCTGCTCCGCCGGTGGGCATGGGATCATCTTGGTTTGTAAGTAGTCGTCTTTTTGCGTCGCTAGGCCAATCGCTTGAGCGCCCGCCTAATGGTTCTGTAAAAGGTGTATTTAACGCGTGACCTCGTCGGTGGTCGAGGCGCTGCAACAAAAGATGAACGAGATGACCTGCAACGCGGCTGAGCTGAGCAAGGAATTGGGCATTGTGATCCAAACCCCTGCCCATAACGACGACAAATCCGAGACTGACCCCTCTGCCCTGCAAAGGCCACCAGATACTCGGCTGTGCCGGATGACCGTCTTCAACCAGGGCGTGCCACCGTTCAACATCGTCGCAAATCCAGGGCTGGCCGCGTTTGAGTGCGCTCTTTAATTCATGTTCATGAGTCATGGGGTGCGAGTGGTTCAGGCGAAGTGGACCAGCAGCCGCAGATAGGGTCATTCCTCTTTTGGTTAAACCGAATAAACCAGCCGAATTGGCATTATCTAACAATCGGTTGAGTTCGCTGTCGGCGCGCTGACGCCAAGCATTGCTCATGATTTACTCCCGGCCACACCTAGCCGGTATCAGAGCCTTTCAACGGATGAAAGAGGGGCGAAAACCTGACGGCAGCGCGTGCATGCGTTAAAGACGTACTCAGGCAGACCTAAGATGACTCAAGCCATTCAACCAGAACGCTGGAAACTCGCGATTGTCGAGGCTGACGAGAGCGAAGCAAATGCCTTAGCGAGCCGACTACGAGATGGTCGGATCGACGTTCACTTTTTAGAAGAAGAAGACCCACTAACTCGCTTGCTCGTGGGCAACTTTGATTTAGTTTTGGTTCGACAGCATCGCAGCGGACCAGGTGGTTTAATGATTTGTAATCGACTGCTCGAAGAACTGGGTCAGCGACGACCAAGTTGTTTTTTGTTGGTGGATCAACTCACGGATGAAGCGATCGAGAAACATCGGGAGGCAAAAGGAAGCGTGGACGCTTATTTTAACACCTGGCCAGAACCAGAAGCACTAACCCAAGCAGCGATTGATCAAATGATGGAGCGGCCTAGAGATGAGCAAAGCGTGCCCCCAGCCATCCACCAGGCGGTCAACGATCCGATGGATGTCGAAGCTGAACTTCCAGAGCCTTCGACTTTAAGTGATTTTCCTGAAGCCGTGGATACTGAAGACGATGACGATGAATTGTTCGTTGGCGACTCTGATCGACGTGTGGAGCTCTTACGAGAGCGCCTAACCAGTCAAGAAGCCGAACTTGCGCGCATGCGCCGCGCGTGGCGACAACGCGAAACGGCGCTGCGAAAAGCCGACGGACATTTGCGCCAAAAGGATGTCGATTTAGAACGGCTTCGTCATGATTATGAACGCCTAAAACGAGAGCTTGAGACCGTTGAAGTGCAAGGACGTAATGACCTCGAGTCGAGTGAGGCATTGCGCACTGAGCAATCCAAGGCGCTTGAAAAGATTGGCGGTGAGCTTGAGCAAGCTCGAGACCGAGCTCGTGTTGAACGAGAGCGTCGAGACAATGAAATAGCTCAATTGAGCCGAGAACTTGAACTCGCTGAAGAAGCGCGCAGTCAATTGATCGCTGAACAGCGCCAGGCGCGAGAAGAGCAGCGTTTAGCTGCTCAAGCCCTCAAAGAAGAACAGCAAGCCACAGAACAAGCATTAAAGGACCGAATTCAGGATGCGGAAACAAAGATCTCGGAGCAACGAGACCTTAATCATTCGCACCAAACAATCATCGCTGATCTCAATTCTAAGCTCGACGGCCTGTCGGCACAGCTGACTGATCGAGCGAGTGAAATTAGCGCGGCATCGGCACTAAGGGCGCAACTCGAAGATCACATTCACAATCAGCAAAGTGCGCATGATCGAGCGGAAGAAGAGTGGCAGACGGTCAAAGAAGAGCGAGCAGCTCGTATTGCTGAGCTTGAGGCTCAACTGCGTCATGAACAAGGTGAGCGACAGGCGACGGAAGATGAAGCAAGGGTTCACGTCGAAAGCTTGGAGTCGCAGCGGACATCGCTCGAAGCGAGTTTAGCTGAGCGGCGCGAGGAATTAATTTCGACGCGGACACGTCTGGAAACAGAGCTTGAACGACAAGCGGCTCAACTTGGCGAGGCTCGCCAAGAGGTGGCGCAGTTGGTTACCGAGATCGAGGATCGTGGTAACCAAAGCGAGCTGCGAGAAGAGCGTCTGCGAGAAGAAGCGGCACAGCTTGCTCGAAAACTTGCGAGCGCTGAGGCGAGAATTGAAGGACAAGATGAAACCTTGCAGCGCGAGCGGGATGCCGCCCAAAGAGCGCTCGTCGATCATCAACAACGCGAACAAGAGCGACGTGAAGAAACGAATGCTCTACGCGTGCAAATAGAAGAAATACAGCAAGCACATGAAGCCGCCATTGGAACCTTACGGGATCGCCTTGATGAAGCGGCCGAACGCAGCGCCGCGGCTAAGGCGATCGAAGTGGATATCAAAGGCCGCTTGCGTAGTGCTGTTGAAGGTCGCGATCAGGCGATTGAGCAAATTGAGCGACAGGCTCAACAGCAACGTGTTCAACTTGATGAGTATCGATCGGATCTGTCAGCGCGCCAGCAGCACATTGAGGGCCTTGAGGAAGAACTTGGAGGTCGTGACGAGACAATTAATGAACTCGGTAGCACGGTTGCTGGGCTCGAGATGGCGCTTGAGCAAACACAAACTCAGGCTCAAGAGTGGAAAGAACGATCTGCTGTCGTTGAGAGTAAAGCTGAAGGGTTGCTTGCGGATGTGGAGCGTTTGCGAGGTCAGCTTGATGCTCAAGGAGAAGAGTTACTTAACTTGAAATCGGTGAGTCGCGAGCAAGAGCAAGGATTGATCGATTTGCGTACCGAGTTGACGCAAAACGAAGGTCAGCGTGTCGACCTTGAGAAACAGCTTAACTTCGTCCAGTCCGAGCACCAACGTGCCGAAAGTGAACTTGAAGAACAGCGCGCTCAACGGCGCGAATTGGAAGAGGAATTGGCTGGTCGAGAAGTAGAATCAGACGATTTGAATCAAAGACTGAGGCAAACACAAAGCGAGCGTGACCAAGTGCAACATGAGTGGGATACGCTCAACTCCAAGCATGATTTAGAGCTCGATAATGCTCGCCAACAACGTGAGCAAATCGCCGAGTTAGAGGGTCGATACCGGGGTTTGGAAGGTCAACTTGAGAGGACTCGATCAGCGGTTGAGAGTCGTGAGGGCGAATTGGCGTCAAGTCGTGAGCAGGCTCAAGCAACCCGCAGCGAACTGGGTCAAGTTCGATCAGAAAATGAATCCCTTAATCGTCGCGTTGAAGAGCTTGAGACGAAATTAGCCGAGGTCAGTACACAGCGCAGTGATTTAGGTGATCGCCTTAGCGTCGCTGAAAAGTCCGTCGCAGCATCTCATGATCAGACTGAAGAGCAGCGAACTCTAGTCGCTGAGTTAAGGAAGAAAATCGCTGCAGAGGCAGCCCGAGGCGAGGGCCTCGATGAGCGCTTGAAGTCCTCTCAGGCGCGAATTCAAGAGCTTGAGTCCGAAGCCGAGCGAGCGCGACAGCTCGATCAGGATCTACAGCGTCAAAACGATGCCCACCGCGAAGAGCTTGGGCAGTTGCAGGTCTCACTAGCCGCTAGTCAGCAGGCATTGGCTGAGGTGGAGCATCAAGCTGAAGAAGGACAGCAGCGAGCCACAGAGTTATTAGAGGATTTACAACGTCGCGGTGATGAGCATGCTGAACAAAGTGAATTGATCAAAACCTTGCGCGGTAAAATCCGGCTTGCTGATGAGGAAGCTCGACACCAACGCCAAGCGCTGGATCAATATCGAGAAGACCGCAGTCAACTTGAAGGTCAGTTCAAGCAGTTCCGTCAGGCGCGCGAGCAATTGGTCACTGACGTGCGAGGACGCCTCGATGATATGCACGAGCGTCTCAACGCAAAAGAACAAGAGTTGGGTGACGCTCAACGTCGGATTGAAGAACTTCAACGGAGCCAGGCCGAACCGGCGCGACTAGCGAAAAGACAGGCAGAGGCACATGAAGCTGAAGTGAATCGATTGCGTGAGCGTCTAGAAGCTGCAGAAGTAAAGGTTCGTTCGAAAGTTGCAGATCTAGCGGCATTAAAAGAGGAATTATCCGCTTCAAGGCAAGATGCACATAGCGCCGATCGGGCGATGCGTGATCAGTTGTCACAAGTGGAGGAGCGGCTCGCGTCAACCACTCGAGATTTACAGTTGAGCCAATTGCCCCAGCCGGTAACAGAGCCTGAGGAAGTCGGTGAACTTCGCCGACAACTCAGCGCCGAACGACATCGTCGTGAGCGTTTACTCAAAGAAAGTAATGAGCGCTTACGCAAAGCCCACGAGGTGATGGCAAAAATGCGGAAGACGCTCGAGCGCATCGGTTTGATGAATACTGAGGCGACAAACGATTCGGCAGATGAAGCGCCTTTGGATGTCCCTAAGCCGATCGCTCAGGATCAAATTGAGCCGAGCTCGGCGCCAAGAGAGGCGAAGCTTGAGCGACCGAAAATCCCCAAGCCATCGCTCAATCCACCATCAGGAGACCCCACGCTTTTGCCTGATGTAGTCGAGATGATTGAGTTGCCTGTGGAAAGCGTACTTGCAGAGGAGCACGAGTTCAGCGACGATCTGCCGCCCGTCATCGATGAGGATTGATTGTGCTCTACTTAACTGCTGCGGTCGCGTGCTGTATTGGTTTAGGCCTTGGCTACATGTTGCGAGCGACGGATGCCGTCGATGACGATTCAGACCAGCATCGTGAGTTCGAGCGCGCTGAGCGCGATGTTCGGCGTCGGGTTCAGCGTAAATGGAGATTTCGTTTGCGCCGCCGCCGCAAGGAATTGAAGCAACGGCAAACGCAGGTTGAGCGTCTTAAAGCTGAACTCGAAACCTTAATCCTCGACCCTCTTGATGTGAATCAGGTTGAGGCGACGCGCAGCGCTGTCGATGCAAAAAGAAGAAAAGTACAAAGTCTCCAGGATCGCTGTTCTGCGGCGTCTAAGCGGATCGATGAGGTTCGTGAGCAGCTGACTCATCGTCTTGTTGAGATGACGCAAATTGATTTGGCTGAGTTTGTCGATCAGTTGACCTCGCGTTTGATCGAACAAGAACAAGGACGCTCTGTCCGTCGTGAGCGCGAGGCGCGTACACGGTTGGATCTCGATGTTGAGAACATCGCTCGTAGGTTCATTATTTTAGCGGTTCAGCGCTTTGATGAGAGCCATGCGGTTGAGCGTTTGCGGTCGTCAATTCGCGTGGATGATCCGTCGCGACGCGAGTCCATGTTGGCACTGAGCCCAATCTTTGAATCAGAGCTTGGTATGTCGCTCGAAACGACTGAACGTGAAGAGATGATTTCCATACGCGGTGCTGACCCGCTCATGAAAGAAGCGAGCCAGCGCATATTAACTCGGATGCTTCAAGGACCGGTAAATGATAAGGTTTTCGCGAGCTTAAAGCGTACCGTTGAAGAAGGCATGCGCCGTGAGTCATCAGCTTGTTCTCAGCGATCGATTGATCAACTCAAGGTCGGTGAGATTACCGGTGAGCGCCGTCGCCTTCTCGATCGATTGCGTTATCGTCATTCTTATCGCCAGAATCAGTGGCGCCACGCCGCTGAAGTGGGCTTCATTTGTGGGATGCTTGCTTGGGAAACTGAGCTTGATCCGCAGGTCGCTCGTCGCGGAGGTTTGATGCACGATATCGGTAAATCCATGACGCATGAGGTTGAGGGTGGTCACGCCGTTTTAGGTGCAGAAGTGGCACGCGCCGAGGACGAGGACCCGCGAGTAGCCTCGTGTATCGGAGCGCATCATGGAGATGAGCCACCGCTCGGTCTCGAGCCTTATATTGTAGCCGCTGGCGATGCGATTTCGGGCGCCCGTCCAGGAGCTCGAGTTCAGGGTGGCGAGCATCACGAGACGTTGGTGCGCGATCTGGAGCGAATCGGTCGCCAGCCCTATAAGGTTGAAAATGCTTATACCGTGCGCGGTGGCCGGGAGCTTCGGGTCTTGTTAGCGATGAAAGACCGCAATGGTCGTCGCGTCAAAGTTAGCCCTCAAGAGATGGAAAAAATAGCTGGCGATATGAAAGATCGCATCGAGGATGAACTGACGTATCCGGGAACGATCGATGTTACAGTCATTCGCCGTGTGGTTGCAGAAGTAACGGTTCGCTAGAACCAGGTCTTTGCCCAAGTGTGCAAAAGATGATCTCGATCCGGTCCGATCAGGACTTTGGTTCCTGCTTCGATAGACGGCTCAAGCCACGACCAAAGTTGGTAGTCTGCCGTGCGTGTTCGGTCAATCAGTCGAGCGGTGTCGTTACCGGCAAGCGGGAGTATGCTCTGGGTATGAGGACATTTTAATACCGACGGTAAACGCTTGGGTGCGGCTGGGTCATGAATAAGTATCCAATCGCACGCTATGGGTCTCAATTTGAGGTCTTCGATACTGGCGAAACCTAAGATGGTTTCGGGTGCTTTACGCGGAATCCAAATCGGGCGTATACAGGCAGCTAGCCCTTTTCGATCGAGTCGTTGAGCCGATAGACTCAAATAACCATCTTCAGTAAATTCAATACCATAACGTTGCTCCTGTTCGATTCGCTCGATCAGCAGTCGATGGTCTTCGGTCAGAAGTTGTTCGGCGGCAGCCTCAAGCTCAAGGTCATTTGAGCCGGGAGGTAGCAGTTGGATTGCGAGATCGCGTGCATAGGGGCGCAAAGCCGATGCAAGTTGGCTACCCACCATCAACACATCGCACCGTGGCCATGGATTCGGATTTGTTGGTGATTGAGTCCAAGGGTCGTCAGCAAGAGCTTCAGCAAACCACTTGGTTTGAGCACCTGTACGTTGAGCTCGTCGAAAGGCATCTAAGAGAATCAACCGATCGCTCGCCGGATTAGTCAGGGTGGTTCTCCGCGTAGACCTCAGCGATCAGTCGCTCGATGCGTTGATCGCTTCTTTGCGAGCCTTCTTCGAGTCGTTGCGAGAGCACTTCAGCTGAGGGTTGATCTTCGGAGGAGGTAAGAAAAAGCTGCGTGGCTTCTTCGAGGCTCGCTTCAAGACTGAAAAATACCTGGGCGAGATCTTCAAGGTCAAAAGGGGTCATCGTCGCATCTTTAAGTCGCTGATCTGTTTGGCTGTCGTTAGGATCTAGAGCCAGCTCATCAGCCTTAAATGGTAACTCAAACAACATCTTTAGATCAGCAGCGATCGCTTGTGGGTCAATCGGTTTGCGGTGCTTGAGTAGGGTCCTCGCCCAATGTGTGCTGATACGCCGAAAACAGGCGGTAGCGACGATAAATGGCCCAACCATTTCAGGGTCAAACTGGGTTCCAGCGCAACGTCTGAGTTCGATAATCGCTTCATGATGACTGCGCGCTCGTCGATAGGCGCGGTGGCTGGTCATGGCATCGTAGGAGTCGGCAAGACACATCAGGCGAGAAAGTGGAGGCAGTAAAGATGCTGCAACCCCCGATGGATAACCACCACCTTCAAAGCGCTCATGGTGCCAACACACGGCGGGAAGGATGTCTTCCATGCTTGAAAGGGGTTTGAGCATTTCAGCGCCGACAACAGGATGTTCTCTAAAATGCTCAAATTGTTCGTCTGTCAGTTTGCCAGGGTGGTTAATCATCGAAGAATCGAGTCTCACTTTGCCGATATCATGCAAAAGACCAGCATGACCTGCTCGTGCAACAGCGCGTCGGTCCCAACCGAGAGCGAGTGCGCCTAGTCGGGCATAGACGCCGACCCAGTCGCTATGACCTGCTGTGTATTCGTCGTGCATTTCAAGCGCCTGAACCAGGACTTGGATCGTCTGACTGAAACTACGCTCAATATCGTGACGCAAAAACCGTTGGGTCAGGAGCCCTTCAGTATGATGAGCGAGCACTTCGAGGGTGCGTTGTCGGCCGGGATGAAAACGATGTCCACGCTCAAAGTAGGCGATGCATAATTCTCCGATGACCGTTTTTCGATCTTGCTCAGATCGCTGCATGACCAGCGGGCGAATCCATAATCGTTCAGGTTGTTCACCATCAAATCGTTGTGACAGTTCCTCAGGTTTAGCAAAGCGCGCTTCGATGCTTTTGCTCAGAGGCGCTTCGGGTCGTGGAAGCGGTGTAGTCTCGGATATAGGAAGGACGCGTCGAAAATTGGGAGCCCCATCGATTGGGCTGACCATTGAAATCCATGCAAGGTCACAATCGATGGCCCTGACGCTAGCTTTGAGAATTAACTCCGCAGCGCGGTCTCGACCACCGGCTTGATTGAGCGCTTCCGAGATCTCAAGTAAGGTCGCAGCATTGCGTAGGGCGGCTTCTTGAAGACGCTCACGATGGCGCTGAGCGCAGCGATGAACAACCTCATCAAGCCCTTTGAGTAAGGGCTTAGTTAAATAATCGGCAGCCCCTTGCAGAATAGCGTTTTTTGCCACTTCTTCATCACCAAAGCCGGTCATGAAAATCGTCGTCACGACGATTCGATGCTGCTCAATTGAGCGCAGCAACGCCAGTCCATTCATGCCTTCATTGCGTCCGCCTTGGCTAAAATCGTAATCGGTCAACAGCAGATCGATCGGTCGCTCAAAGAGAATTTTGAGCGCATCTTCCGCCGTGTTGACCGTGAGAATATTGACCTGTTCTTCACTAAAACTAAGGCGTAGCCGTTCGCTGAGCATATCCGGAATCATGGGATCATCATCAGCGATGAGTATGCTTAATACCTCTGAACTCGCTGTGGATTCCAAGCGTGGTAAAACGAGGATTTCACCAGGCGAGAAATTCGTTTTTAATCCCGACCATCGAACGCTCAAGCAGACCTCCGTCGTCGTTCTACGCCCTTTGTGCGTCCCCGCAAAGCAAACAACACAAGAGTTACCCAAATACTCGCTGGCGTTTGTTGGCACCCACCGCAGCCGGTTGGTTCAAATTGAGCCTCTGGCTCAGGCGCGACTTCAGCCGGCGGCTCGGTAGCGCAGGAAGCTTGAGCCAGCGGGGCAGGAGCAGACTCACATGTAAACCACAAACTCTTTCCTTGTTCCGCAAACGCCATGGCTTCGCACTGCCCAAGGCTCCAAGGCATGAAGGACCGAACTCGACCTAGGCTTTCAACCCGTCCCTGCTGACGCACCAGCTCGATACGTTGACCTTGCGTGTAGGTTTGGACGAATAATTCATTGCCCGCAGGGTCAATCGCTGCAGCGGTAGCCTGCGTTGATAAACCGTTGCCTTGCCAATTGATGTCGCCGACAGACTCGAGAGTAGCCGTAGTTTCACGACCCCAGCGATCGGCTTTGAGTCGAAAGACTGTACTGATAGGGCGTTGGCGGTTTTTGGTGACGATAAAGACATCGCCCGTTTGAGGGTCGACAGCTAAACCCTCAGCGTCGGTTGCTCCATTAGGATACGCGACCGCAAGACTCTCGACGTCAACGCGGGTCGTCTGACCAAAACCAGGCGGTTGAGGTTCTTTGAGTCGATGCAGCACAATTTCGGATCGAGTAGATGGGTTGTCTCCGATATCTCCAACGACCAAACATCGCCCCTCGTCGCAAGGACCAGCGCTGAGATCCTCCCAGTCGGTTGCCTCGAGGTTAGTCAATTCAATTTGGCCGAGTGAAACACCGTGGTGATCAAAGGCAAAGAGTCGAGCGCGATCGCCGGAGTCGTTGTGGGTCCAAAATCCATTTTGGGATGCAAGGGCAACAAGTCCTGATGCCTCGTTGATCTCTAAGTTATTGATCTGACCGACTAACTCAGGCGGATTAAATGCCGGACAGGTCCAAGCTATGATCAGGACTAACGAACTGTTCATAGACGTCGTGTGCCCTGAGTTGAAGGAATCAGACAAGCGGCGATCAGAATGATTAATGTATGCAAGAGACCACCGGAGGGGACGGCAGCACCTGGGTTGAATGATGCGATCACCGCCCAACCGATCAGGTGAAGGCCTTCGAATTGTTGCCACCGACGAAGAGTGACTCGTTGCATAAACCAGCCGATGGCAGCGGCGGTGGCTAGCAACTGAAGCGCAATAAGGATCAGTGAGGTGACTGGCCAAACCCAGGGCGGATGAATCCACCAGACGTGGATTAGTGCGGGCAAACGCAAGACGATCAAAACAAGCGGTAAATGGATCATAAGCCACCGAGTTTGCAAGACTCGCGCTTAGGTTTGATTAGAGTTTTATCAGGTGTTTAGCTGGTTTCGACCGCTTGCTTAGGACAGGTGTCGCCTGGCCATTTGTCGCAGGCGTTTGACACGTTCTGGGATCGGTGGGTGCGTGGCAAAAATACGACTGAGTCCACCAAAGTTTAATCCGTGAATCATGAGATGACTCGTGCTTGGATTACTTTGAACCAAGCCGTGTTGCATTTGTCGTTTGGCGGTTTGGTCGATCATCTCGAGAGCCGAGGCGAGCGCTAGAGGGTCTTGGCACAACTCGGCTCCAACGCGATCGGCGCGATATTCTCGGGTTCGACTGATTGCCATTTGCACCAGCATGGCGGCAAAAGGCGCGAGAAGCGCAGTAGCGACTAGAGCCATCGGATGGCGCTCACCGTCTCGACCGCCGCCAAAGATCGCCGCCCATTGAGCCATGTTGGCAAGTAGGGTGATGGCACCGGCAATGGTCGCAGCGATGGCAGAAATTAATGTGTCTCGTTGTAGGATATGTGCAAACTCATGCGCCATGACGCCGCGCAGTTGCCGTTCGTCGAGTTGCTGGACCAAACCTCGAGTTACAGCGACTGCGGCGCGCTGAGGGGACCGACCTGTGGCAAAGGCGTTTGGCGTGGTGTCATCGACATACAAAACTCGCGGCTTTGGGATTCCTGCACGAAGAGCAAGCTCCCCGACCATCGCATGGAGTTCGGGCATGGATCCTTCGGGCACCTCCTTTGCGCCAGTCATTGCCATCACCAGTGAGTCGCTTTTCCACCAGCTCACGAGATTCATAAAGGCACCGAGACCGAGACCAAGTATCATACCGGCTCTACCGCCTATAACACCACCGACAACGACCAAGAGACCGGTAATAGTGGCCAAGAGTATAAGGGTCTTGAACTGATTCCACATCGTTTCTTCCTCTTTGCACTCAAACTAGTCATCGGATGGGCCGATGCAACCCTTAGGCGAGTAGGGAGGACGTCGTGTCCGTGGCAATGACTTTTTTGTTTGCAGGTCTAACCGTCCAGCCTGGCTTAGGTTTGGGCGTTGGTTATTTGGATCAAAGTGCCGGATTGGAACTGCGCGCCGAGTTGACGTTGAGCGATACCGATTGGAATTTGCGCTTAGCCGCACCTTTTCGTGCCTTGATGACACCTGAATTACGATTTCGGGACGCAGATTGGGATGAACTCGGCGATTACTCAGCGTTGGTGGAGTCGCTTAAGTGGGGCGATGACGAGTTTATGGTTCGTGGAGGACGTTTGGTTTTCCTCGCCGGTCATGGAAGTATCGTTGATGGTTATCGCGCCGGCGGGCATCCGGATCATCCCGCGGCGGGTTTATCTGCGACCTGGCGGTCGGCCCGTGTGGCAAGCGAGGTTGCTCTTGATCGGATCACGGATCCAGGATTGATTTTTGGTCATCTTCGTTATGCGCTCAAATATCTCGATAAAACGAGTCTATGGATTCCCAGCTTGGGTTTGACTTTGGCAATGGACCCCCACCCTGCAGAGCCGCAAACCACGGGTCTGGACGGCCGTGTCGGCGTTGACCTTGAGAGTCTTTGGCGTCTTCGTGATCACCGAGTCGGTGTGTATGTGGATGGGGTCATGGGGTTAGGTCCTGCTTGGGCGTACCGCCATCGCTTTCATGCTGGATTTTTAGCGACCTGGTTCGAGCGTAATTGGCGATTAAGTGCGCGTTTAGAGGGGCGCCGAAGTGCTGATGGGTTACCCGCTGGTCCCTATGATAATTTGTATGCGTTGTTTCGGCATGAGCAATATTTTGTGCGCCCGGCTGCTAGTGATGCGCTTGGATTCGGAGCGCAAGTCGCACTCAATCACCAACGGGGGCACAGCATGACGCTGCGTCTGGCGAGAGATCCTTATGGTGATGAAAGTATGAGCCGCGCTGAGGGACGATTGAGTTGGGCGGTTTCGAAGCGCGGTGTTTTGTACGCAGCAGCCGGTCGTTGGGAGACCGGACGGGAGCCTCCGAGTTGGTATGCTCAAGGTGAAGGGCGTATGCGTGTGACCAAAGGTCTTGCCGCTTGGCTAAAGTTAAGGCGTATGCGTCGTGTGATCAACAATGCAGAAGAAGCCGTGGTTGATGTCATGATTGGCTTAAGCGGCGCCTTGGCGATTCGGGCTCAGTGAATATTCGTTTGTCGCTCATTTTGGGATCTGCGTGGGTTGCTTGGTCGTTACAGGCATGGGCTTGGTCTAATCGTCCGAGTGAAACGGATCGTTTGGCGTTGATTGAGCAGGTTGCCGAGCAGATCCAATCTGATGATGAGTTAGCCTATCTACCGGGTTGGGAGCAGCATTGGGCTCTTCAATTAGGTCAGCGTTTTCCTCATCATCAACAGCGGTTAGGCGTCAATGATCTGTGGCGTCCATTTCACCGTTTGTGGCTTTTCGAAAGCTCGGATGCACCGGTAGTTTCATCGCTTCAGTCCGACAATGTACAGGTCCTTCAAGAGGTTAAATACAAAGGTATGAAGGCGCTACTGTTGAAGCACCAAGGTGCAGTGCGACCCATGGCTTGGCCATCGATAAAAGGCTGCCAACTCAGCGCTAAACGGAAGTCGTGTAGCTCACCCTCGGGGCGACTTCAAACCACCGAGCTGGGTTTTGACGGACGCTTTGCTTGGGGTCAGAAAATTACGGTGAAGTCACAAAAAATGATGGTCACGCTGCACTCTAAACCAGGCTCTACATTGGTCGGTGGTCTTGGGTGGACAGGTCATGGTTTGCGTCATGCGAAAGGTACAGCAATTGCGCAGTTTCGAGGTGCACAAACCCTGACCCGAGTGCTTTCTGATCAGCCCGGTTTAGATGGTTTTGAATTACAAACCGACGCCCAAGGTAAGGTTGAGATTACGATCACATTAAGCGGGTGGACCGATGGTGAATTGGGTTTATCGTCGGGATGGATGCAATGAATCCAGTTTTGGCTCAGCACCGTCGCATCGCTTGGGGGCTAGGGTTCACATATTTAGTGCTTCTCTTTTGCGCTCAGTTACAAACCGGTGTGACGCGGGATGAAGGGTATTATTTCAAAGCAGCGCACGAGTATTCGGGATGGTTTAAGGTTTTATCTCAAGAACCGACCCGAGCGTTTACACAGGCAGAAATCGATCGCAATTGGGGCTATAATCACGAGCATCCTGTAGTCATGAAGGTTCTCTTTGCGGGCTCAAATGCTGTGTTTCATGAAGCTTTAGGTCTGACCTCTGAAGTCAGCGCTATGCGGCTTCCGGGTATGTTGATGAGCGCGCTTGGTGTCGCGTTGACCTTTCTACTTGGTGTCGGTTTGTGTGGTCCTGCGGTGGGCTGGTTGTCTGCGTTGTTTCTGGCGACCTCTCCGCGTTACTTTTATCACGGACAGATGGCTTGTTTTGATGCTGCAGTCACCACCATGTGGTTGGCGGTCGCCCTCGCATGGCTTTATCGAGAGGGGCACCATATCCGGCTGGGTTTGGTTTTTGGTGTCGCTATAGCGACCAAGCATAATGTCTTATTTTTCCCTATTTTGTTGTTGTTTCATTGGCTTTGGATTCATCGAGAGCGCCTGTTGCGTGGCTTTCGCACGACACAGGCTGATGGCGCCGATGGTTGGGCTTTACCTATCATCCCTTGGTGGGTGGTCTTTATGGGTGTACTCGGACCGCTCGTCTTCTTACTTCACTGGCCGTACTTGTGGCCTGATCCGGTCGGACGCATTGGCTGGTATTTCAGCTTTCATTTACATCACGAGCATTATCCGGTTCGTTTCTTTGGTGAAAGTCTTTGGGAACCGCCTTTCCCGCGCTCTTTTCCTGCCGTGATGTGGGCAGTGACTCTGAGTCTGCCTTTGGTTGTTGCGATGATCGGTGGACTTGTTGAGGCGTTCAGAGTTTTGGTCAAGCATCTGTGGTGGGGTGATGACCCCGTCGATGCTCGAGAAGCTTTTATCGTCCTGAATCTGATTGTTCCGGTGGTGTTGATTGCGGGTCCGAGTATTCCTATTTTCGGGGGAACAAAACATTGGATGAACGCATTGCCCTTTGGGTGTTTTCTGGCGGCTCGCTTTTGTCTTCCGTTGTTGGTTCGGTGTGCCGAAAAGAACAAGTTCATCGTTCCAGCTGTGATTGCGTTCTTAGTTTTGCCGGGCGCATGGAGTACAGCCCGAGCTCATCCCCATGGGATCGGAGCCTACACAGAGCTTGTCGGTGGTCTTCGTGGGGCGGCTAATCGAGGTTTTCAGCGGCAGTTTTGGGGCGGAGCGAGCCGTCAACTGTTGACAAAGATTAATAAGGAAGCTCGGCAGGACGCCTACATATTTTGTGACCGAACGAATCACGATGCGTTCAAGGCTTATCAGCGCGACGGTCTACTCAGGCAGGACCTTCGGTTTACACTGAATATGGGGAATGCACATTGGTGGTTTGCATTTCATCAGCCCGACAGCGATTGGGTGCTCAGTGCAGTTCGCATGCGTTCGGACTCGATGTTGGTTGCCGTTGAAGACTTAGAAGGGGTACCCATGGTTAGCCTCTACAAGAGAAAGGGTTCGTAAATGAGCCGACAGGTCCTTTATGTGAGCGGCGGTTCTGCTTTAAGTCGGCTTTTTGAGCGGGCACTCAACCCTTTGGGTTATGACGAACTCACCTATTTGCCCGAGTTCTGGCGTGGGATGAGCGAACTCAAGAAGCAGGAGTTTGGTCTCATCATTTTACAAGCCCCTTTACCGGGCCTGAAAATCGATGATGAGTTGGTCAGCAACTTGAGAGCAGTGAGCGAAGCCCCCGTCTTTTTGCTCGGGTGGGATGAAGATGACCCTGCGGGTGGGTTTGATGGTTTTGAGGTCGTACCACCTCCCATGACGGCAGCGGCATTGACTCAAGCGGTCGCTATTTATCGTAAACCGCGTGAAGAAAATGAGCTGCTCTCAAGGTTGTTAGCTGCGCCTGGGTTTCGTACCTTTAGTGAGGCGGCCATGGTTCATCTGCTTCACGGGGCGAGCGCTGTACAAATCCATGAGGAAGAGGTTCTTTTTGAAGAAGGCGCAGCCGCCGATGCGATGTTCTTTGTTCTTGCAGGATCGATCTCGCTACGCCTTGGAGACACGGAGCTTGAAAGCGTCGGTTCTGGGGGTATTTTCGGTGAGATGGGCATGCTCGAGAACAAGCCTCGAGAGGCACGAGCGGTTGCTGCAGAAACCTCTGTTTTACTCAAAGTTCAACAGGATACACTTCAGGAGTCCGATCAGGAGTTCCGATCGATCTTCTTTGAATTGGTCAGTCGTGTGTTGGTTCGTCGCTTGCGCTCAACGAACTCGCGCCTGCGCGACCGTTGATCAAAGTTTCGTTGCGGTGACCGCAAGAATGATCGAACCATTTTGATGGGGCGGACCACCGAGTAAAACCGTGCTTCCTGCACCGACTTTGGCTTTCGCCTTGAACTTGAGGTCTCGAACCTTCATCGAGACTTTAAGTGACCCGTCTTTGGCGATCCCTCGGGTACGGACTTCTAACCAGCGCGAGCCTGGAAACTCAAGCGCTACCACCTCTCGATCAAAGACCGTTTTGGTGTGTCCGTCGAGCATTTTGAACGATGTAAACGCGAGCTGCGACAGATCAGCTTTGAGATCCATCACGCCGGGATCCATGCGTTTACCATCTTTGGTGGCATGGATGACACGTATGCTCATTTTAAACTGCGATTGCGCCATTGCGCTTTCGGCAAAGAAGGCAACCGCGAGTATAAAAGGTAAGGCGATAAAGCGCATAGCTTATCCTTCATCATTGAGTGTGCGCTGTGAGATCCAAATCATACGATTCGGGCTGCCTGGAGCAGCGAGCACAAGCACATTATAATCGGTTGGGTTATCGATCGATTCGATTTCGGTTTCACCTGACGCCAAAGCGTCTGCGCTTCCTGCTGACGCCGCCACAGCAGGTGTGTTGATAGGCGCTGGTGTCACTGCGTTTGGAAGTCCAATCGCCCACATGATGGCGACGGCAGCAGCGGCAGCCACCGGAACAGCGATTGGACGACTCAAAAATGCAACGATACGATCCATAAAGCTCGGTGGGATCTGTTCGGATTGCCGAACTTGTTTCATGACCTCATCAGCAAAGTTGGGTCTGAGTTCAGCTTTGAGTTCGTGTTTGAGAAGGCCTTGGAGTTGGCGCAGTTCATTCCACTGACGAGCGAGCTCAGGCTCATCAGCCATGCGGGCGCGCATGAGCGCTTCTTGTGTTGGATCCAAGACGCCATCGAGGAGCATCATCAATCCTTCTAGATCATCCTTCCACATGGATGTCCTCCCGCTCCAACATCGGCTGAATTACCTCCAGAAGTTTACGTCGAGCATGAAAAAGACGGCTCATCACAGTCCCTTTGGGGACGCCTATGATTTCAGCGATTTCCTCGTAACTCAATTCTTCAATCTCTCTAAGCACAAGGATTTGACGGTGAGCCTCAGAGATTTGTTCGAGGCCGGCCGAAATTAAATCGCGTAATTCGGATCGGTGCGTTGCGGTTAGTCCATCTTCCATGGGCTGGCCAGCGTGACCCACACCATGTTCGACGATGGCCCGGCCAACGGAATCATCGTATTCTCCGGTCTTTCTGCGCTGAGCTCGGCGATGATGATCGATGTTGAGGTTATGCATGATGCGATAAACCCAGGTAAAAAAGCTGGCACCGCCTTGAAAGCGTGGGAGGTGAGTCCAGGCTCGTACAAGAGTCTCTTGAACCAGCTCTTCGGCGCGGTCGCGATCGTTGGCGAACTGCAGTGCCACGGCGAACATCCTTCCTTGATACTGTTCGACAAGTGCCTGAAAAGACGAGTGATCACCTTCAGAAGCGCGCGCTATTAGTTGCTGCTCTTCTTGCGCTGAACGCTCCTTCTCCTCTGGAATCGACGACGACATGCATAATCCTATTCAAATCGCACTCAATTCAGTTTGAGTTGCGCCCAAAGGCGGAGACGCTGGAAGGAACAGCAGAGTTGCCTTGTTGTGCTTAATCACGACTTCGCCCAAAAGGCGTTTGAAAGGCAAGATGCAGAGCGAAGCGAAGCAGTTGTGTGATCGACTTGATGAACTCAGGGTTCGTCTTGTCCGACGTGATGTCTTGGCCATTTTAGCGCTTGGCTTTGCCCTGGCCACAGCTGGGTTTGTTTGCGTTTTGATTTGGCCGCAGTGGATTGCAGGACGACAAACAGCGTTTATCCTCGGCTGTGTTGGGGCTGTGGCAGCGCCTTGGGCACTTCGGCGCATCGTTTGGGGTTATTGGGGTGTTTTAAGCCATCGCCGACTGATCGATCGATTGGTCGATCAGGAGCAACTCTCTCCAGCACAAGCGAGCGCTTTGGAGCTTGCTCGGGGTCGCGTTGCTGCGGGTAGTGATCAAGCCGTTCGTCTGGCTATTCGTTCGGGCGTTCATGCTTTTGACCGAATTGATGAAGAACCTTTGCACGATCACGCAAGCTGGCAACGCCGAAGCGTTTGGTGTGCTTGGCTGGGTCTGGGTGCGGTAGCAGTCAGTTTATGGTCTCAGCAGCGCAGTGCGTTTCTTGATGGTTGGCAAACCGGGGCACAGCAGGCGGCAGTTCAACGAGGGCTTGCTCAGTTGAGGCAGCTTGATTTTACCCTTTATTATCCACCTTATCTGAACCGTGTTAGCGAACAGTTGCTCGGAAGCGATGGTGAACTTGAAGTCCCTGAAGGAACCGAAATCGAGCTTACGGTGACGCCTGCATTAGCAGATAAGCCTGAGTCCGCTGCCGTATTAATTGATGGTTTGCGGGTGGTTTTAGATGTTGGTGACCAAGGCGAACTTTTTGGGCGTTTCTTAGCGCGTCGCTCAGGCCAATATCGCTTTGCTCTGACGGTAAACGGTGAAGAGGTTGTCGAGCGCCGAGGTCATTCGCTGACCGTGTATCCTGATCATCCACCTAAGGTGACGCGTCGGTTTCCAGACGAACCTCTGGAGCTTGAAACAGCGACGGAGGTTGAGTTTCTCGTTGAGGCGCAAGATGATCATGGGGTCGCTGCCGCCGAATTGGTCACCCGTATGGAGGGCAGCGCTGACGAAGTACGGCACCCTATTGAGCTCAAACAAGTCGGTGCGAACATCCGACACCAAGGTGTTTTGGATTTAGAAGACTTGGGAATGCGTCCTGGTGACACCCTTAACTGGGTGGTCGAGATGAGTGATAACAATTCGGTTACGGGGCCTGGTAAAGGTCGCACTCGCTGGCATCGTATTCATCTTTTTGACCCGAGCCGTCGTTTGGACGAGTTGCTCCAAAATCTGGATCGGTTTGTTGAGTCGCTCACCGACCGTTTAGCGCCATTACTGATGCGTACACAGACGGCTTCGGAGTGGTCCAAAGAGAGTTTAGCTGTCTTTGATAAAGGAAAGAAGCTCGCAAAACAGCTCGGTGATAAACGACTTCAAGCGGGTGATCTCGAGCGTGCCGTATCGATGGTTGTCGAACGGTTAACGAAAGCAGCGACCAGCTATCAACTCGGTCAAACCGCTGTGCAGTCGATGGAAAACCGTATGGAGCGAGATCTTTTATTTCTCGATGATTTGGTGAGCAAAAGACGTCTCAAGCAGCTCAACCGACTGCAACAAGAGGTCAAGCGAGAACGAGAAGCGCTGCAAAAGCTTGTAGAGCGTTATCGAGAATCAGCTGACGACGAGGGGCTCAAGGAACAAATCATTGCTTCGATTCGTGCTATTCGTCGTCGGTTGGATGAGCTCGGCAAAAAGATGGCACGACTGGAAAAACGAGTGGGGCGTCAATACGTGAATCGTGACGCATTAAAAGAACGATCGGTCGCCAAGGAACTTGATAATTTGGAAGCGATGGTTCGCCAGGGCCGCATTGACGAAGCGCTCTCTGCGCTCGATGCAATGAGTCAAGCACTCGGCCAAGTTGAAAAGCAGGTCGAGAAGGCTTCGGAGCGTTTTGGCGGAAAAGAATGGCGTGAAGCGACCCAAAAAGGCCGAGCCATTCAGGAGCAGATGAAGTTCATACGCGATCAGCAACAGCGTCTTCGGGGCGGAGTTCAGCGGATGCGTAAAGAGGCGAGGTCCCGTCACCTCAAACAATTTGGTGGGTTGAACCCGTTACGGAAGAAGCTTCAAAGACTGCTGAGTGAAGCACGCGGATCGCTGGCGCAAATGAAGGGTTTAGGGCCTTGGATGAAGTCACGTGTCGATGGCATCGACGAGCGTTTGCAGTATGCGGACAAAGCGCTCGCTGCCGATGGTTACATGGAAGCACTTGAGGTCCTGCGTCGAAGTGAAGGGTTGCTTGAAACGCTCGCCTTTATGCTCGAGTCGAAGACGATGAAAAAACACCAGCGCCTGGCGATGAGCCGCGTGGGTGAGGCGATCAGTTTACTTGAGCGGTTGCTGCCTGATGAAGGTGAGATGCTCGACCGCAACGAGCGTCGACGACTGCGCGAGTCTCAAGCAAGTCAAGATGATCTGAGTGAGCGGCTCAAGAAATTATCGGAGTCGATGAAAGAGTTGAATGAGATGGCGCCGATGTTCGGTGATAAGGCGATGCAGTCCTTGATGGAGGCGCAAGCAGCATCATCGATAGCGACAGGAGCGCTTTCACAAGAGGATGCACCCGGCGCAGATCGAGCACAGGGCAAGGTGCTGTCAGCGCTCGAGTCCTTACAAAAGCAGATGCAAAATGGTCAGGGTAAGGGCTCTGGGGGTATGCCGATGCCTTGGGGTGCAGGTGGATCGGCAGGTCAATCGGGAAACCAGCCAGGAGGTCGTAAAGGTCAGGGGCGTCGCTCAGGCGATCGAGTGAAGATCCCGGACGCAGACCAAGGGGTTCCGGGGGCGTGGCGCGATGAGATTATCGATGCTTGGCGCGAGGGGTTTGCTGGGCCAGGGAAGCCGGCGGTTGATCGCTATTATCGGGAGTTGGTCCGATGAGAGTCTTGAGTGTTGTTGCTGTGCTGATACCGACGATAGCGACCGCTGGTCCCGAACGTCAGGTTCAAGCTCTGCTGAATGCTTGGCAGGTCGATGCGGCAGCCAAAGCCGTTGAACCTCTGATGCAGGCGCTTCCGGACCTTCCAGCCATCCAAGCAGTGGCGGCACGTGTGAAGTTTCATCAGCAACGCTACGCAGATGCAATGGATTTGATGCGTCGAGCGAAGGCGGCGACCGGCCGTGAGCCGGCTATGTATGATCTGATCCGTGACACGTATACGGTGACCAAAGATTTTGTTGAATATCGAGACCGGCGCGCCATCGTTCGTATGGCTCCAGGTCCGGATGAGGTTCTTGCCCCTTATCTTTTGAGTGGACTCAATGACGCGATTGACCGTCTAGCCCCTCGATTTGGCTTGGTCGTGGAGGCGCCATTGGTCATTGAGGTCTATCCCTCGACCAAAGCTTTCAGTCGAGTATCGACCCTCGATATGAAATCAATAGAGACTTCGGGTACCATCGCTCTTTGTAAGTTTGACCGACTGATGATCATTACGCCGCGTGTGACGATGCGCGGATACGATTGGCTGGATACGGTGAGCCATGAACTCATTCATTTATTGATCAGCAGGAAGAGTCACAACACCGTACCTGTTTGGCTCCATGAGGGTTTAGCTAAGTACCATGAATCAGGCTGGCGAAAGCCCTTTGGTGAGCCTTTATCGAGTTATTCTGCCGGGCTCTTGGCGCGAGCGCTCAATAAAAATGAACTCATCACCTTTGCGCAAATGTCACCGTCGATGGCTTATTTGCCAAGCCAGGAGGCGACCGCGACCGCTTTTGCCGAGGTACACACGGCAATTGAGTATCTTTTGGAGACCTATTCGGATCAAGCGATCCTGGGTCTTTTAGACGGCTTGAAGAGCTCTGGCGGTGACCTAGATCAAGCGTTGATTAAAGTGACTGGCGGAAATCTTCAGCAGTTTGAAACCAATTGGCGAGAGTGGCTAAAGACACGTCGCTTTGAGACGCGTGATGGTGTCACCAAACCAGCGATCGCTTTTGGTACGAATCGAGCAGCCGTCGACGATGATGATCCCGAGCGACCCGATGGAGAGGCAGGTCGATACGCTCGACTCGGTGATTTGTTGTTTCGGCGTGGTCATCGCGCCGCCGCCGCTATCGAATATGAGCGGAGTCTGAAACGAGCAGGGGTCGGCTATTCGGGGCTCGTTCATCGATTAGCATCGTGCTTGATCGCGACCAAAGCGCTTCAGCGAGCACAGGAAATTTTGAGTCAAAGTGCGAAGCGTAGTCCCGACGATCCAAGAACACATGTTTTGCTCGGGCGACTAGCGCTTCAGTCCAAGCGCTATCAAGAGGCGTTTGATGCGTATGAGCGGGCTAATGCAATCAATCCCTTTGATCCAGAAGTCCATGAGGGCATGCGAATTGCGGCGACTGAACTCAAACTTGATGACTTGGTTGCCCGTGAGACCAAGGCTTTGGAGCGCTTGCGTCATGAACCGTCATCTGCGCCCACGGCTAAAGCGGACAAAGAACAAGGATTTATCACGGTAACGAGTAGTCCTTGGGCTGATGTTTTGATCGATGATGAACCCCTCAAACGCGCCACGCCTTTGACCGACTATCCTGTAGCAGTCGGTACGAGGCGAATTACGTTGCGCAACAGCGCGCTCAGTCTAGAGCGCAGCCTAGACGTCAAGGTACTGCTAGGCCAAACCACCACCCTAACTGTGGATCTAAAGGAAGACCAATGAGTCAAGAATTGAGTGAAAACTTAACTCGAGTAGCCGCTGACGTGGCCGAGTTAAGAACGAGAGTTCATAGCCGTATCGTCGGACAAGAAGCGGTTGTTGATGGTTTGATTACATGCCTTGTGGCGGGCGGTCATGGCTTGTTCGTTGGAGTGCCGGGGTTGGCGAAAACGCTCTTGGTCTCAACCGTTGCTGAGGCGACGGGACTGGATTTTGCTCGCATACAGTTTACGCCTGATTTGATGCCTGCCGATATTTTGGGTTCAGAAGTTCTTGAAGAGCACGACGGCCGGCGCTCATTTCGGTTCATCCAAGGTCCGGTCTTTGCTCAGTTGGTTTTGGCAGATGAAATCAATCGAACACCACCAAAGACACAGGCGGCTTTACTCCAGGCGATGCAGGAACGAAAGGTCAGTGTGGCGGGCAAAAATCATGACTTGGGACGTCCGTTTCATGTCTTCGCCACGCAAAACCCGATTGAACAAGAAGGTACCTACCCTTTACCCGAAGCTCAACTTGACCGGTTTTTGATGCAACTTCAGGTGAACTACCCGAGCCAAGAAGAAGAGATTCGAATTGCTGCTCTAACGCAAGCAGACCTTGAGGTTCCCGTGGATCCTGTGTGGTCGCCTGAGCGCTTAGTTCAAATCCAAAACCTGGTTGGTCAAGTTGCTGTCGACCAAGGACTTGTTGAGTCCGCTGTGACGTTGGTTCGTCAGAGCCGGCCCGGCGCCGATGCACCTGAGCTTGTTCGTGACTATTTGCGATGGGGTGCTGGTCCTCGGGCGAGTCAGTTCTTGGTTCACGCGGCGCGTGCTCGAGCGCTAATGCACGGTCGGCCGGCAGCCGATATGAGTGATCTAAGAGCCTCCGCACCTTCGGTTCTGGGTCATCGTTTGATTCCGAATTTTAGAGCAGAGTCTGAAGGACTAACGGGTGCGGTCCTCGCCCAACGGCTGATCGCTTAGCCCGGTGAATGTTCGCAGCACTCAAGGGCTGATTGAAGAACTAAGTCGTTTAGGTCGACTGCATGTGCAGCTGCGTCGCTTGATTGAATCCATGCCACTTGGATCGCACGCTGCTCGTGGCGTTCAAGGCGGTGGAGACTTTGTTGAGCATCGCGCCTTTCGTACAGGGGATGAGCCCGCCCGAGTAGACTGGCGAGCCTCGGCTCGCGGTACCCGAGTCTTGGTCAGAGAACAGCGCGCCGAGCGCCGTCTAACGGTTCATGCATTGATCGATACTTCAGCGAGCATGAAAACCGGCGAGCCGGTCAGCAAATGGCGCTATGGGTGTTGGCTTGGATTAGCTGGGGCGTATTGTGCGCGCCGAGGCGGCGATGCTGCCGAACTACACGGCGTTGCGGGCGAGCCATCAGCGAAGTTAAGGTTGCGGCGTATCGCTGAACTCGATGTCGCAGCGCAGACCTTTGAGCAGCTCGAACCGGAGGGGCAAACCGATTTATGTGCGGCGCTAGCGCCGCTCGCTGAGCGCCCCGAACGCGGAATGGCGATTATTGTGAGCGACTTGCTCTCGGTGGATGATCTCTTTTGGAAGCAGCTTGCTGAGTTACGAAGTCGTGGTTGGGACTTGTCCATTTTACGTGTGCTTGCGCAGGATGAATTGAGTTTTGATCATACCGGACCTGTTCGATTTACAGGTCTTGAGGGCGAAGAGCCTTTAGTCGCCGACGCCGGCGCCTTACGTCAGGCTTATCTGCATGAGATCGAACTCTTCGATGAAGAGTGCATAAGGCAAGCGGCTTCTGCTGGTGTGCGTTTGATTCGTTGTGATACCGGTCAAAACCCTGTTGAGCCGATTCGGTCGTTGCTTGAAGGAGCCAACCTTTGAGCTTAATCAACGTTGCAATTTGGCCGGTTTTAGCGCTCGTGAGCGCGCCTTTGATCATTCACTTGTTGACGCGCCGGCCACCGCGACCGTTGTTGTTTGCACCCATTGGTTTGTTGCGGCGCGCCCTGCGACGACAAGAGCGCCGCATGCGTTTACGTCGATGGCTGTTGTTGGCTTTGCGCACAGCTTGGGTTTTGTGCCTTTTACTCGCCGTATTACAGCCCCAATGGGGCCGCTCGGTGGTTGCTGTCGATGGTGAGCGCACAGCCCTTTCAATTCTGGTTGATGCGAGCGGCTCGATGGCAACCCAAGGTGCCGATGGTCAGACGTTTTTTGAGCGCGCTTTAGCGATTGGACAAGAACAGGCAGACCGACGACCGATTAGTCTCTCGTTATGCTCGACTAAAGGGTTAAAGACGATCATTCCAGAACCTCGTAGTGGTGTCAGTTTACAACGCGAAATCGGCGATATTGAACCGCTTGGATCGGTTTCTTTATCGGCGTGTGCATCCGCGTTATCTGAAGCGTCTTTGGTCTTGACCGATGGGTGGTCTGCATTTGTTGGTGACGTTCCGGTTGAAGTGGTCGCCAAAAGAGATGAAGGTATCGACAATCGTGGCTTTGGCGAAGTGGTTTTGAGTCGTCGAGGGGGCAACAGTTATAAGCTTCGAGTTGAGGTCGTCGGTCCCCCTGGCGAATGCCGCGTCGAAGCCTTTATTGATGGACAGTCGCGCGCCGCAACTCGAGTGACCTTGCCTGCGAGTGGTCGGGCTTTTGCTCAACTCACGCTTGGTCTGAAACCAGGCAGCTATCGTTTGGAGCTTCGTTTGCCCAACGATTCAAGAGGCGCCGATAACAGGCGACAAATGCTGATCTTTGCGAGTGGCCCTACGCGTCTTCTCGCCGTAAATGGGGACGCCCGAGATTCGGCGTATGCCGATGAATTGTATTATGTTGGACAGGCAGAAAGAGCGTTGGATCACCACGATCCGTTTACTCTTGAATCAGTAGTTGCGGGTGAAGAGCATCGAGCGCCGCTGCAAGATTCCGATGTGGTTTTACTGGCCAATGTTGCGCGTCTTGATCCAGGATTTATCCAGGCACTGACGAGCTTTGTGCGCGCGGGCGGTGGACTTTTGATTAGCGTGGGTTCGAACACCGATGCGTTGGAACTGCAGCGGAATCTAGCAGCATTAATGCCGGCTACGGCACGAGCTCGTTGGGCAGCTAAAGATGCAGAAGGAAATGTGAGCAAAAAGGCGGCTTTGACCGCTGCGCCGCCTCAGGTTGATTGGATTAAGTCCATGGGGTTGGCGCGTGGGGGTGGTTTGTTGCGGACACGGGTTTGGCAAGGTTTAAATGTCGATGCTGCTCGCGGTGTGACTTGGCGCATGAATGATGGTCGTGCGCTTTGGATCGAAAACTCCTTTGGCGCCGGTCGAGTTGCGCTACTGACGACGAGTATTGATCGCGATGATTCAGATTTGGCTATTCGTCCTGGTTTTGTTCCTCTTCTTCGTGGGGCACTGCGTCGCTTGTCGGGCGACCGAGCATCGCAACTCAGTGACAGCATCCTTCCTGGGCAAGTGTGGACGTATGGCGAAGCGGTTAAAGATAGCGTTTTTCGTCGCGTTGATGGTGGAATTCTAAGGGCGCAGTTGCTCGATAAAAAACTGAGTTTTGAACCCAACGCGCTGGGACTTTGGCAACAAAAGGATGACCGTCTCGCTGTCGAACTGCGGACGGACCCACTCGAGAGCAGACCCAATACACAAAGCGAGACCCGGCGGGTGATTGCGTCAGGGACCACGCAAGACCAGCAACCCCTGTGGCCGCTTTTGTTGGTCTTGGGTTTAGTCCTTTTGGCTGCTGAATCGTGGGTTTTGCTCGCCGATCATCGCGCGCGCGCTGCTTAGAGCCGCCCCGGGCAATAATCAGCATAGTCGTTGGCGGCGTGTAGTCCGTTGAAACTCATGCCGACGGATAGGCTCAGCGCTGTCGCTTGGTGCCACCAACCGACCGGTAAAAATAGGGCGTCTCCAGGTTTGAGTGTTGCGCTGCTGAGTTGTTCCTCTTCACAGACTTCTTTGAGGTTTCTTTGCCGGTGATAGTAGGGCTCGAGATCGATGAGGGTTTCGACAATAAGCGGTGAGGCAAGATCAAAAGTTTTTTCGCCGACAAGTTGGACGAAAAGAGCGTGGCAAGTGTCGTGATGGGCGGCGGTAAATGTTCCTTTTGGACCCATCCATAAACTGCAGCAATCGAGCAGGTTATCCTGACGCACCCACTGCGATGAAATCGGTGTGTCCTGAATCAGGTGACGACCAATTGACCCTTGCATGAGATGGTTTCGTGCCACCATGTAATCATCATTACTCGCTTCGTTTGTGCTGAGGATTTGCTCCCACTCTTTGGGGTGGATTTGGCGGGTTAATTGACGGAAGTCACGATCGGGATGAGCGGCTTGATCGCGTCCCGATAAGACTTCAATTGGAGTATCGCCAAAGCGGTCGGTGAGCTCGCTAACTGTCCAATCTAATGCGCTCCAAGTCTTAGCAAAGCCATCGATAACAACGGGTTGATGGTGGCTCAACCATTCGTGATAAAATCGCTCTGCTGAGAGGTCGTGTCGCCGGGGGACAAAGCCGTCGCCTCGGCAAACCTTTTGGTGCAGATCAGCCGCACAAGCCAGCCGCTGACCGAGCTGAACTTTAGGACGAGCAGCAGCAAAAATTGGCGACGATAAAATGGCCTCAATGGCGTTGAGCGCTTCGGTTTCGCTGTGACCGAGGTGTCGTAGTTTGTGCTCAACCTCGATGATCGGCGCACCCTCTAAAAGCAGGTCAGCGAGCCAGCGCTGCTGGTCGTTGGTCACCGCTCCGGTCGCCTGGTGTCTCGTTCGGCGCGACCGATATCTCGTCGGGAAATCCCGGTGTCTCTTGGTGGCGGCATGGGCGGAACTTCGCCCGTATCTGGAACAGTGCGCCCTACGTCTTCTCGAAGAAGTGGAATATCACGTGCGCTGCCGATGTCTCTCGGCGGCGGCATGGGTGGTAGTTCGCCGGTATCTTCTGGCTCTCCAGCGTCATTCCAGTTGCCTGCGTCACTAACTTCACCGGTATCATCGGTTTCACCCGCATCGTCGAGAAACCCAGCATCCGAGAGGTGAGCCGATGCATCTGGTGCGAAACCGCTGTCTTGTGGCGGGACCATGGGTGGTTCTTCGAGCCCAGCGTCAGGCGCTGGTATGGGTTCCAGGTCGCCGCAAGCTGTCGCTCCTGACAGTGAGGCACCTAAAGCAAGCGCAAGCAATCGTTTACGGCTTGATTCAAGACGCGTCTCAACCTTTTTGCTTTGTGCCGTCCGCTGAAAGTCGAGGCGGAGATGTTGGCGAGTTTTCTTCATGGCGATAGGCTAACTAAAATCCAGCGTCATGTCACACCCGATCCGCAGTTTCGGTGGGGTCAAAACCGCCAATTGATGCTGTGACTTGATCGGGAAGCGGAACCGCTTTGAGGATGCGTTTTGCGTCATTAAGGTGAGGTTTACCGGGGGTACCGACATAGCGTTTGATCATCGCCTCGACCCGTCGAGCAGCTGTACCTACTAGGGCTGCCGTTTCTGATTTTTCAGCGAGTTTGATGACGGCTTCGATACTCTCCTCGATTCGATCTTGTCGCCGGCAGACCAAAAACAAATCCACACCAGCGTGCAAGCCACGTTCAATCGCCTCAGACATGCTGTAGCGATCGGCAATAGCTGCCATTTCAAGGTCGTCAGAAATGATGACGCCCGGATAACGATATTGCCGTCTAAGCAGCGACAGTGCTCGGCCATCGAGAGTACTTGGATGGTCTTCATTATAGGCTTTGATGACGACATGGGCGGTCATCATCGAGGCTATATCTGTGGCCGCAGCGGCACGAAATGGTGCCAGCTCGACGCTCGCTAGTCGATGCTCGTTGTGGTCAAGAACAGGGAGTGCAAGATGGGAGTCGGTATCGGTGTCACCGTGTCCAGGAAAGTGTTTACCGCACGCGGCAACGCCCATGTCTTGAAGTCCTTTGGCAAAGGGTATCGCCATGCGGATAACCGCCTCGGGTGTGGTCGCAAATGCGCGATCACCGATCACCGGATTAGCGGGGTTGGTGTGGACATCGAGAATGGGTGCGAAATTGATTGAGAAACCTAAACTTGCGAGTTCTCGCCCAAGCAAGGCGCCGCATTGATAGGCGACTTTAGGGTCTTGCGTCGCGCCGAGTTCTGCCATCGGTGGGAGATCCGAGGTGATCCCTCTTAACCGACGGACTCGACCGCCTTCTTCATCAACGCCAAGCATTAGGGGTTGGTGGCGCCCGAGGATGGCGCTGTTGAGCTCGATCAACTGCTCAAGGGATTCGATGTTTCGCCGAAATAAGATGACGCCACCGAGTCCTTTATCGATCCATTGTTCAACGGGTTTGGGTAGGGTTGTTCCGTCAAACCCGACCATCAAGAGGCGCATCGCTAGTCGCTGCGAACTGTTCATGACCGTACATCCAGATGATCCCGTAAACCATCACCTAAAAAGTTAAAGGATAAGACCGCGATGAGGATCGCAAGTCCGGGTGCAATCGCAAGATGAGGCGCCACCAAGAGGTATTGAGCGCCGTCATCGAGCAGCGCCCCCCAACTCGGCGTTCCTGGTGCCACCCCGAGCCCGAGAAAGCTCAGGGCTGCCTCACCTAAAATGGCGCCACCTAAGCCAAAGCTACCATGAACCAGAACGGGACCAGCGATATTGGGCAGAATATGGCGGATAATAATCCGAGGCGGGCGCATACCCATCGCTCTGCACGCATGAATATATTCCATTTCGCGCACTTGGAGGACCTGCCCTCGGACCAAGCGCGCATAACCTACCCAGCCGGTCGCCGATAAGGCGAGGACTACATTGGTCAGGCTTGGGGGAAGTACAGCGGCGATATAAATAGCGAGCAAGATGCCGGGAAAGGCGAGCAGAACATCGATGACGCGCATCAAGACAAAATCGAATCGACCACCAAAATAACCAGCGGTTGTACCCATGACTAAACCGATACTCAAGCTGACAAAGACGACCGATAAGCCGACAGTTAGGCTGACACCTGCGCCATGTAAAACCCAAGAGAATACGTCGGTTCCGTTAACGCCGGTACCGAGGAGTGCTCCCTCACCTGGTGGAAGAAGCTCACGAGTGATGTCCATATGCTCGGGCGAGAAGGGCGCGATCATGGGTCCAATTAACGCGGCGCCGACGATCAACGCTAAACCCGTTAGCCCGATTTTGAGCAGAAGGTTCATGTTTTCATTCTCGGGTCGATAACTTCATACACAATATCAACCATCAAATTCGTCAGAACATAGGTTCCCGCAATGACCAAAATACAGCCCTGAACCATGGGGAAATCCATGGTTTGAATCGATTTGAGCAGGAGCGTGCCAATACCCGGCCAATTAAATATTTTCTCGGTCACGACGGCGCCAGCTAGGAGTGACCCGAGCTGCAGACCGAGAATCGTAATGACTGGAATTAAGGCATTTCGTAGCGCATGACGTCCGACCACGACCCGTTCGCTTAAGCCTTTTGAGCGCGCTGTTCGAATATAGTCCATCCCGAGGACCTCAAGAAGGCTTGAGCGGGTCATACGTGCCAACATCGCTGCCATCGCAGTGCCGAGGCTGAGAACAGGCAAGACCAGTGCGCGCCAGCCTTCGTTGCCACCAACGGGGAAAAGGTCCCATTGAACAGCGAAGAGAAGGAGCAACATGGGACCGAGCCAGATGCGCGGAGTCGCTAAGCCTAGCGACGCGAAAAATAGGGCAGCTGCGTCGATCCATGTCCCTCGGTTCAGCGCCGCTGCGATGCCCAGACTTAGTCCTAGAGTTGCGGACAAAATCAGTGCGAAGACACTAAGTATGAGCGTTTGAGGGAGTGCTTTGCCGATGGATTCAAAGACCGGTGTATCGCTGCGAAAGCTTTCGAGTTCGCCCGAGCCGACGTCACGTATAAACCGCAGGTACTGCTCGCCAAAACTTGCATTCAGCCCGAGTCGGTTTTCGAGGCGAGACCGATCAGCCTCGGTAGCTTGCTCACCCAAAATCAAGGTGACCGGGTCACCAGGTACGAGGCGTAAGGTTGCGCTGACTAAAAGACTGGCGCCGAGCATCACACCGAGCACGCCAGGGAGGCGTGTGGCGAGTCGTTTGATCATTAGTCCGATGGTGCTCATGGAGAACCCTCTCGTCGCGCACCGAGTAAACCGAGAAATGAACCGGATGGCTTAAGTTGAATTCCTGTCCAGGGTTTTCGAACGATCCACACTCGATCCTCATGCCACAAACTGACGTAGGGCAGATCGTTGGCCAAGATGTGTTGCGCCTTACTGTAGAGCTCCTTTTGCGCGTCTTGGTCATTTTCTCGGCTAGCTGCATCGAGCAGCGCATCGACGCGAGCGTTGCTGTACCCACCTCGATTTCCACCATTACGGCGACAAAATCCGCTTGAGCAGCTGTAGCGCTCACGGCTGGTTTCGGAATTGGGTTCAGCGCCGCCGGGACAGTCTACTGCGGTAGAGCAGGCACCCGCTTGATGGGGCTGTGCATGCGAATGAAAGACCCAATCGAGAAGCGCAGGCGATAAGACGGGTATCCATTCCATACGGACCAGTTGAAAGTTTCCCTTTTTCACTTGGCTGTAAAGCGTACCCCAATCGTTGATTCGAAGCTCGAGGTCGATTCCCACGTGTCTGAGCTGTTGTTGCAGCACCAAACTCAGCGCCCGACCAAACTTTTCAGGCGTAGTCCGCATTTCGAGTCTGAGGATCGGCTTCTTTTGGTTATCTTGAGCATTATCGAGCAGATCAGGGTGGGTTCGCCATCCCGCAGCGTCGAGCAGAGCTGCTGCTCGGCGAGGGTTGTATGGGCTGGCTTTTAAGCCCTTGGGATGAGCCCAGTGATCAGGCGGCGTCATCGCTGCGCTTGGACGCGCTAAACCAAGGTATTTGTGCTCGATAATCGCCTCTCGATTAATGGCGAGGGCAATCGCTTCTCGGACGCGTTGGTCTTCAAGCTCGGGTAAGCGCATGTTGAAGGCCAGATACGAATAACCGTTTCCTGCAGCGCTGATCAGTTCGAGCTCGTTTTTTCGTTTGAGGGGCGCGAGGAGAGGGCGAGATGGGGTGACCGTTAAGACGTCAGCGCGTCCCTTGAGGAGCTCGAGTAATCGACTGGTTTCGTCGCCGACGACGCGCAGCTCGATGCGTTCATAAGCTACGCTTGGATCAAACCTCTTTAGCCACAGCCGTCGGTCTGCCTCACGCGATTCAAACGCGAAGGCGCCGGTGCCTGATGGTGCACGGGCAAACGCTTTTGGATCTTTTTGTGCGCAACTCTTTTCGATAATCCCGAGCGTACCGTTTTCACCAAGCCAAGAGGCTAAAGGTTTACGTAAGTAAATGTGAATTTGACGCCCCTCTGGGTCGGGCGTTTCAAATCGTTCAATGTCCGATAAAATCCTTTGTTTTCGGCTTTGAACAAGAGGGTCTTTTAAACTTTGGTATGAGTAGATGACATCTTTCGCCTTAAGCGTACCGCCTGGTGTGCCGTCAAAACACGTGTGGAACTGTATATTCTTTTTGAGGGTGATGGTTAGGTGCTTTGCCTCGTCGACAACAATCGATTCAGCCAAGTCCTCTACGACGCTCAGGTCGTCAGTAACTTGAACCAGCCCGCGAAAAATCAGTTCTTGGACGCGCATTTCGACGGCAGAGCTTCCCTTGCGTGGATCAAGAGATTCGGGTGGGTCGGAGATCAGTACGCTCAGATGGTTATCAGTAGGTGGCAAAACGGCCTGCGCACACGCATTGCAAAGTATGGAGCATAGAGTGACAAGGCGGATCATAGGCGGCTGCGTAGCAGAGCAACGCCCTTCGGGCCAAGTCAGCAATTTGCTCCGGCGTAGCGTCCTGACCATTTGGTTGTGTTTGGCATCGATGGCGCCGGTGTTAGCCACGCCCGTTCCTGTTAAGAATAAACTGCCTGTAATACCCGAGTTTACCGATGATTTGCTAGCACAAGCGAACCAAAGTGTAAGCAGCGACTTGGGTGATGCATCGAGCAATCTTGTAAGCACGCCTGCTGTTTCGGGTAAAACGGCTGGCCAAGCCATTATTGAGGCGCTTGAAGGTCCGATTTTACGGCATTCTAAGGTGGGGATGGTGGCCGTTGATCTGAACCGTGGTCGGACCATTTTTGCGTATCGGCCCAATGCGCTGCTTAACCCTGCCTCAGTGGTTAAGTTGTTCACAGGTGCTGCAGCTCTACACTATCTCAAACCAGAGTATCGCTTTGAGTCGACGGTCTGGTTGCAGCCCGATAAATTTACTGGCGGTGTCCTCAATGATCATTTGTACATTAAAGGCGGCGGTGACCCGACCTTGGTTACCGAAAGATTATGGCTGTGGGTCACGGAACTGCATCATCTCGGTCTGCGTGAAGTCAAAGGCGATTTGATTATTGATGAATCCTTCTTTGATGGTGTGCGTGTTGGACCGGGTTTCGACATGGAAAATACGGATTTCGCTTATATGGCTCCCGTCGGCGCAATGTCGGTCAATTTCAACGCGGTCGGCGTTCATATTCGACCGGGCGAAAAACCAGGAGCCGCGGCGGTTGTATCGGTGGAACCGGATACGCCTTACGTTGAGCTCGATGGTAAAGTGGCGACCCGAAGGGGCGTTGGCCAGTATTTGATGGTAGGTTCTAAAGCTGCAGATAATAAGGGGCGTCAAGTGCTGCGGGCGCGCGGTTGGATTGGCGCTGATCAAAACCCAAAAGTGATTTGGCGAAAAGTGGATAACCCGCCGCTTTATGCTGGGTTTACCTTACGTGATATGCTGATTCGACGCGGGATTAAGGTTGGCGGGTCGGTACGCGTTGGACAGGTACCTAAGGGCGCTCAACGCTTTCATACTTTTGTTTCTCGCCGCCTGTCTGAGATTCTCGATGATTTAAACAAGTATTCAAACAATTTAGTCGCCGAAATGATCCTCAAAAGCTTGGGTGCTGTGGTGTTTAATGAACCCGGCTCGTGGGGTAACGGCGTGGAAGCTGTGCAACGATTTTTGAAAGAAGAAATTGGTGTGAGCCCCGACCAGTATCTGCTTCGCAATGGATCTGGCTTGAACGATACGAATCGATTTTCTGCGGCATTGGTGGTGCGCTTACTCGATTATATCTATCGAACACGAGAGATTGCTTACGAGTTGATTCCAAGTCTTGGTGTTTCTGGTGCAACAGGAACGGTTCGTAAGCGTCTCACCGGCGATGCGGTTCATCATAAAGTACGAGCTAAAACCGGTACCCTTACAGGCGTGACAGCTTTGAGTGGTTACGTGATGAGTCGTGACCGGGTCGTCGTTGCCTTTACGGTCCTAGTTAACGGCTTGAGTGTTTCACCCCGGCGCGCAAACAAGGCCGTTGATCAGATCATTGAGGCGTTATCAAGTTTACCGTTGCATGGCGGTCCAACGACCTGGGAGCCACCACCTAAGGTGGCTAAAACGAAGGCAAAACCATAGCGCCTCAGCGCATAGCTAATCGGATTTAGGCACCGCTTTTCGGCCAGCTAGGCCTGAGTCATTGAGATGGTCTAGCGCAAAATAATCGCCAAAACGGTGCAGTTTTGAACGTTCATGACGTTGAAATAGAGTTCTTTTTTCTGGCTGACCTCGTTCGTGTCACAGGGTCAGTTTATCCTCTGTGTATGGAAGATGGTAGTCGCTTGCGATCAAACTCGCTATGTGGGTCGCCTAACCGTTGTCTAATGCTGTTTGAGCGTGTGGAGTAAATCGATATGGCTGGTGTGAATAAAGTAATTTTGATCGGAAATCTGGGTCAGGATCCTGAGGTGCGTATGACGAACTCGGGCACCGCTGTATGTGAGCTGCGTATTGCTTGTACTGACCGAAGACGCACGCAAGATGGTCAATGGGAAGAGCAAACGGAATGGGTCACGGTAGTGACGTTTGGTCGGACGGCGGAAAACGCGGGTAAGTTCTTGGCGAAAGGCCGCTCGGTTTACGTTGAGGGTCGTTTGCGAACAAGCAGTTGGGATGATCAAGAGACCGGTAAGAAACGATACAAGACTGAAGTCGTTGCTCAAGCGGTCCAGTTCCTGGGTGGTCGTAGCGATGCTGACGGCTATTCTAGCCAAGCACCTTCTGGTGGCTATGGCGGTGGTCAACAAGGTGGTGGCTACGGTGGAGGCCAGCAAAGTGGCGGCTACGGTGGTGTTCAGCAAGGTGGCGGCTATGGTGGTGGCCAGCAAGGCGGCGGTTACGGCGGTGGTCAACAAGGCGGCGGTTACGGCGCTGGTCAACAAGGTGGTGGCTATGGTGGTGGTCAACAAGGCGGTGGCTACGGCGGTGGTCAACAAGGCGTTGGTTATGGCGCAGGTCAGCAAGACGCGGGTTACGGAGCGCAGGGTAGTGGTTATGGTCAGGCCTATGGCAACCAAACTCCCCAGCCGTCGGCGGCGCCTCAGCCGGCTGCTTCAGTTGCACCTCAAGCGCAGCAGCCATCAAATGCACCAGGGTTCAGTTTCGCTGGCGAAGATGGTGATGATTCGGTTCCTTTCTAGAGGTTGAACTGCCGCCAGTTTCGTTTTTGGATTGGGTGATCGTAGAGCGCCGAGGCGAAGCCTGTACGGGCGACAACAATATGATCGACCAAGGTTAGTCCAAGTGGCGTGCAGTGGTCTTGGATGCGTTTGCTGATGATTCGATCCTGTTCACTGGGTGTTGGGTCACCACTCGGGTGATTGTGGACAAGCACGAAACGGTGTGCATTGAGATTCAATAGATAGCACACCAACGTTCGTATGGGAATCGAGCACTGGTCGATTGAGCCGTGACTTAATTGATGGTGTTGAAGAGGTCGACCGGCTCCATCGAGTGGCAAGACGAAGACACGTTCAGTGCTTGCAAATGCGAGTTCCCCGGCGAGCAGTTGATCGATGATGTGAGCGTGGTTGATGACCGGAGTTGGTGCTGCGCAGGTAAGGTATTCAAGCAAAGATTTAAGCGCTGCGACGCGACGATTGAGCGATCCCTTTTGATCGCAGATATTGGCCAGGCCGGTCACGCTCAAGCCTGATGGCCAGGCTTGATCAGGGATGAGTTGTGCAAGAATCTGCTCTAGGGGTGCATAGCGGCCTTGAGGAAGGTCCATGGGCTTGTCTAAAAGAGGGGGTGGCATGGTCATCGGTCGCTCCTGTTGAGGTGGTCAGAGCAAGGCGAGTGCCCGTTTATTTTTGTTTGAATTACAGTCGGTTGAACGATCGCCATTGCGCGTGGTTGAGAAAGAAAACGTATGGAAGCGGGTCAACAACCCATCGATTTAGACGCAGAGCGAACCTTTTTGGGTGGCTTGATGTTAGCGACAGAACTCAATGAGGACCATTTACGCAGTGTTCAAGCTGAGGATTTCTTCGATCGCCGTCATCGCTTAATCTTTGAATCCATCTGCCAAGAGTCAGAGGGCGGTGGAGCGGATGCACCGAGTCTTGTGGTGATCGACCGTTTACGGTCTCAAGGCGCTCTTCAGACTGCCGGTGGTGCGGAGTACATCGAGCAAATCGTCGCCTCTCAGATGATTCCAAAGGCTTCTATTCAGCGTGCCGGGCGCATTGTTTCGGAACAGGCACAGCTTCGGCAGTTGATCCAAGCAGCTCAGGAGATCATTCAAGCGGCGCAGGAAAAAGAAGTCGAGATCGGCGACAAGCTCGATGCAGCTGAGCAGCGAATTATGAACATTCGTGACCGCCGCGAGAGCGGCGAGGGTATGGTCGACATGGTTCAGGTGATGAAAGCCATCACCAGTCAAATGAGCGAGGGAACCTGGGGGCATGAACGTGGATTAATTACGGGGTTTGATCGTTTGGATCGCTACTTAGGTGGATTGCAGCCAGGCCATTTTGTGGTGCTTGGGGCTCGCCCGGGTATGGGGAAGACATCGCTTGCATTGACCATAGCAGCGAACGTTGCGCGTTTGAACAACTGTGGCGTCGGTGTCTTTAGCTTAGAGATGCCTGCACAAGAGTTAGTGGAACGGTTGTTGGCGAGTACTGCCAAGGTCAACATGCTTGAGGTTAAGCGCAATCCGCCAACTTTTGATTCAGATCCCGAACGATTTTTTAAAGTGATGGAGCGTATGGGTGACGCGGTCGCTGCCATGGACAATACGTTGATACAGGTCGACGACCAACCGGGTTTGACTTTGGCTGATATTCGTCACCGCACGCGCAATCTCGATCGACAAATCAAGAATCAGGACAGCCAAAAAAAGTTAGGTGTCATTGTGATTGATTACCTGCAGTTGATGCGCGCGTCGGGCGGTGGTTCGCGTAATAGGAGCCGAGAACAGGAGGTTGCCGAAATCTCCAAAGGGCTCAAAGGCTTGGCGAAAGAACTGAATATTACCGTGATTGCCTTGAGCCAATTACGGCGGCAGGTTGAGCAAGAAGGCGTTGTTGGAGAAGATGGTAAACCAAAAGGGGATCGCGAGCCGCGCTTGTCCGATTTGCGAGAATCAGGAGCGATTGAGCAGGACGCAGACTCCGTTTTGGTGCTGCACAAACCGAACAAAGCCGATGACGATGATGATCGGTCCGTTGAAGACGCCAGCACCGTCAAGCTGTTGGTCTTGAAGAATCGCCATGGTGACCGGGGTGCTGTGATGCTCGATTTTCGGCCGCAGTACACGTTGTTTACGCCCCAGGCTGTACGTAAAGACAGCGCTGAGATGGTGCATTGATGGCGATCTGTCCGATTTGTTCAAAAGCGTACAAGGCAGAGGGTAAATATCGACCTTTTTGCTCGAAACGTTGTCAGGACATAGACCTAGGACGGTGGTTCGGTGGTAGCTATCGAATAGCAACGGATGAACCGCCCGATGAAGTTGAACTGGAAATAGCACGCAGGGAGCGTGGTGATGACCGATGAGTTAACCGGTTTCGAGCGATGTGATCGACGCCTGATTATGTATCCTGATCTCAACGCTCAAGGTCGCTTGTTCGGCGGTCGATTGCTTGAGTGGATAGATACCGCTGTAGCCGGCTATGTCATCGATTTAACGGATACCAAAGATGTGGTCACCGTTAAGTTTGGCGAAGTGATATTTGAAGCGCCA
>CACGMS010000011.1 GCA_902574205.1 uncultured Candidatus Hydrogenedens sp.
GCTCAAGGTGTAGGTGGAGGCTTTCGTTTGGGCAGGTTCCTTGTTTCGGTCCAAGCGATTCAGAGCCAGGATCTGGAAGCATTCATCGAGTCCGGCGCGGCTCAGGGCATGCCCTTAGGTAAAGCGTTGGTGAGCGCTGGTTTGGTTAGCGCACAGCAACTGTTGGCTGCCGTGCGACTGCAAACGACGAGTCTATTTTATGAGCTGCTCCGTTGGCGTGATGGTCAGGCCGTCGTTTTGGTTGAGCCTGAGCATGATGAACTGACACGTGAGACGGGTTTAGGTCTTACTGTGGAACAGTTATTGATGGAGGGGTTTCGACATGAGGATGAATGGAATCGACTGCAAACGCTGCTGCCTCGCCCCGATCAAGAGCTTGAGCCTAATCTATTGGTGATCAATGGATTTGATCTTTCGCGACTATCGACTCTTGAGCGTGAGGCGCTTGGTTTGTTGCGAGACGGCGGAACCTTAGCACAAGTCCTGGCTCGTTTGTCCGCACAACCCATTGAGATCTGTCGAGCGGCTCATGTTTTGTTGGGGGCGCGTTTGGTTCGACGAAAAGACGAGGGAACTAGCTAATGCTTATCATAGTTATGGGTGCCTTATTGAACTCGAATGCATGGGTTGATCGAGGGGCGCTCGGTGCCGATCGGCTTGCAGTCGCCGCGGTCGATGAGAAAGCGCAAAGTAGACCCCTTGAGGACTTGTGGTGGAGCGGAGAAGGTCAACAAGTGCTGGAGCTGATGGATCATCGAGCATGCGTCGGTGCACTCAGCCAAGGTTGCCTTTTTGGTACGGGGCTTCCTGCCAAAGCAGCGATGGCACCGAAACGTATGGTTCAAGGGCGCAAGCGATGGGATTTCTCAAGCGATTCTCATGATATTTTAGCGCTTGAAATTGTAGGTACCGAGGGCGTGCTTTGGGTGTGGCGTGATCGAGATCAAAAGCTCGCCTCAGCGCCTGCGTTAATCCGCTCTACACCAAATTTACCGTCGCTTAATTCATCGGCTAACTCGCCACCACCGTCGTCTCCAGCGAGGTGGTTGTTGGTCATGGTACCCCTTGCTTTTGTTCTCGGACGCTTGACGAACCGTCGCACGGTTGATGCAGTTGTTGATGATCAGGTCTTAATCGTTGAAGAACAGCTAGAAGCGGAGCGTTTGCGGCATGCGGTCGAGCGCAGTTCAGCGCGCGCCGAGCGCGATCAGTTGCGAGCTGAGCTTCGACGCGTACAAGAGGAGTCACTGAGCGCAGATGTGGAGCGGATCAGCGAATTGGAGCGTGCGCTGGCACGACTGCGTCAGCGGTGGGTCCACGTTCGTCATGAACTCGATCGAGAAGCTGACGTCAGCCGACGCGATGCAACACGTTTTTTGGCGCCGCTGCAGCAGTTTGCCGGAATGTTGCGTCAAATTGAGCGACGAATGCACTCGGTTAATGAAGGGGCTTATGCTCAGAAAATTCAGCAGCGTCGTTTGGGGTTGCAAGGTTTTGAGGCGCGCCTGCGGCAACACTTTGATGACAGTATGAGCTTTGATCAGCGCCGCTGGCAGGCGGTTCGTGAGGAGTTTGACGAGCTGCTTGAGGTGGCGAAGCACTCACAAGAAGCCGCTGTCGAATCGAGTAGGCAGTTTCATGTTTTGCGCGGCGGTCGCTGAATACACCTTGATCGAAAAGCGTTAGATCGTACGAAGCGAGTATTAATCGCTGGTCATTCGGGAAGGAGCGGTCGTTATGTTGAGCAATTTGCTCAGTCTAATCCTGCCTTTGTTCTCTGCTGCTGCGCCTGCCACGCAAAGCACCCCATCAGTTCATCTTGATGATCTGCTCAATCAGGTCGAACAACGCTACAACTCGATTCGAACACTCGATGCGGTCTTTGAGCAAAGTTTTCGCAACAAGGCTTTTCGAAAAACACAACGAAGCAGCGGAAGCGTTCGTTTCGCTAAACCTGGATTGATGGAATGGCGATATGATCATCCGACGCCGCGGCGCTTTGTGCTTGATGGTAAGGATTTGTGGATTCATCAACTCGATGACGGCCAGGTTTTTGTTCGGCGTCAATATGATGGCGATGACCTTAAGGCAGCGCTTCGATTTTTATGGGGTGATGGAAGCTTACGAGAAACGTACACTGTGCGGTTACTCAAGAGTGACCAGAAGCGGGCATTGCTCAAGCTGGTTCCGAAAAATCCCGTGGGATATTATAGGTTTGTCCGTTTGGCTGTGGATCTAAAATCGTACCGTGTGACCCATTCGGTGGTGGTGGACCACCGTGGGAATGAGAACCGTTTTGCCTTCCGTAATTCGCGCTACAACACCCGTTTGCCGGCTGCGACGTTTGAGTTCAAAGTGCCGAAAAATAGTGTGATCACCGAATTAACTGGGGCAAAATAAGGGCGTCACTTCGACAGTTCGCCTACCCTGTGGCACATGATGAGTGCGTCAGCGCGAAGGGGGCTGTTTGATTCTGTTTGGTTTGCTCGCGGTTGCTCAGGTTGCACCAGATGCGATTCCGGAGCGATTTGCGCATACGAGCTATCAGCGTTTGGACCGATCGGTCTCGATGCGTGCTTCAGCACGATTTATCTTGGTTCGACCAAGTCCCACCTATCGGCTTGAGGCAGTGGAAAAAATCTTGGCCGATCAAGGTTGGCTGGTTGGATTAGCTGGTCATTGGCCGAATCGGCAGAACCTTATCGAGCTGGATCTCGGGGAGTCGAGCAACTTTGGAACCTTGTTCGCTCTGGCGAACACACTTCGGTCTAAAGGATTAATCGAATCGTATTTTCCGGTTTGGACACGACCGCCGGATGGGCGTACTCACGTTGATGATCGTGTAGCCGTAAAGCTTCGAGAACCGAGTCATGAAACGAAGTTACTCAAGCGCTTTGGGCTAGTTGTTGCTCAGCGCTACCCCAACCTAAAGACCGTACTGAGTGTTCGGAAACCGACTGAGCTTGATGCTATCGCTTTAGCAGCGCAACTTCATGCAAGCGGAGCCTTTGCATGGGCTGAGCCGGATTGGATCTTTCATCCCAAGGCGACTTGGGATCCATCGGATCCACTCTTTGGTGATACCTGGCATCAGTCAGGAGGAGGAATTGCCGGATCAGTCAATGCGCCTGCTGCTTGGGATGTGACTCGAGGATCGGGGGTCACCGTCGGTGTGATCGATTCGGGTACTCAGCGTGATCACCCCGATCTTGATGTGTTTGCGGGCTATGATTTGGTTGACGGCGACAACGATGCGAGTCCGGAGTGCATCGAGCGCGCCGACGGCCGCGGGCGCGCAGGCAGTTGTCCTGCTGAGCGCCCTTATCGCGAAAGTCATGGCACTGCTGTGAGTGGGGTTGTTGCCGCCCGTAGTAATGATTTGGGTAGCTTGGGCGTGTGTCCAGAGTGTCGGTTGGTGACGATCCGTATGGTGGGTGTTGCCCAGCGCCGGATCAGTCATGCCGATGGTCTTCGCTGGTTGATTGCTCAAAATACGGCGGTCGTAAATAATTCATGGGGACCAAGTATTGAGCGCTATTTCCCGATGGCGATTGCCGAAGAGCAAGCGGTTGAAGAAGCCATGACGCAGGGTCGTGGCGGTAAGGGGATGCTGCTCATTTATGCTGCCGGCAACGATCGCTTACTCAATGCCGAGAGTAATCCGTATTCTTCGCATGTGGAAACCGTGACCGTTTCGGGTTCGACCCGAAGAGATGATTTTGCTTGTTACAGCAATTATGGACCGACCATCGATGTCTCGGCACCGACGAAGGGGTGTTATGATGGCGAGCCCGGTTTGCGTACCACTGACCTGACCGGTGGCGAGGGATACAACGATGGTGATTTTCACTCGGAGATGGGTGGTACTTCTGGTGCCTGTCCAGTGGCTTCTGGAGTCGCGGGACTGATCGTTTCTGCTAATCCAGATCTAACGGCGCGCCAGGTGCGTCTCGTTTTACAAGCTTCGGCGGAACGAATCCGTGCCGATCAAGTCAATTGGCCGCGCCGGCTAGGCGTCGATTTGGAGGCGGTTTTTGATTACGATGAACGCGGACACTCGATCGGTTTTGGCTATGGTCGGGTTGACGCTGCGAATGCGGTGGTTATGGCGCAATCGTTCGCTTTGCTTGGGCCGTGCACAGACGACTGTGCGACCTGCCGCAATAATCAATGTGCAACCTCGTGTGAGCGAGATCGCGACTGTCCAGGGCTGAGTGAGTGTTTAGAAGATGATCAAGGGGTGAAGGCGTGTCAGTGGCCAGAGCCGCAGCCCCTGCGCGTGGGCGCCGTGTGCACGGAAGCCTGTGAGCAGTGCGTTCGTGTCGTCTCTCAAGGGCAGAATTTTAGAAACCTATGCACTTCGTCGTGTGTAGCGAACGAAGACTGCCCCGGTGGGTGGATGTGTGCCCCGGTGGGTGATCAAGGCAAGTTGTGTGTTCCTGGGTTTCCAGGGTGCGGAAGCAGTTGGGGCGATGAGCGCTGTACAGGAGGTATTCGTGTTCTTGACGAGCAAGAGCGCGCCTTTTGTTCGTGTCCATGTTATCCTGGCGAAGCTCAAGATATTGAGGGAAGTTCAGGTTACTGTCCCGAGGGCTTTCACTGCGGAACACCTCAGTGTCGGTGTACCCGTCAAGGGCGCGGTGGATGTCGTGAGACGACCTGCGAAGAAGTGACCGGTCGTGGGAATTACAACCCGGTCTGTTTTCCAAATGAAGTGGAAGAAGGGCCGTGTGATGAAGACTCGGATTGTCCACTAGGTGATGCCTGTGTCGATTATGAATGCCGAGAAGACCCCTTCTTCTGCGCGGCTTGTGCGCCGTGTGAGCGTCACAGTGATTGTGGATCTGGTAATTGGTGCACACCTGTCGATGGCCGGAACGTGTGCTTAGTGGCATGTCCGGTCGGTAGGCGTTGTCCTGGTGATTCAATTTGTCGATCGATTTCGGCAAATGGTCGCCAACGTCAGTTCTGTTTGAATGACCCAGAAGAAACCTCAAACCGAGTCTGCCCTGCGGACTATATATGCCGCTCGCGAGAAGGCCGTTGTCGAGTTGCTGCGGATTGTCCGACGCGTGATCACTGGTGTGATGATGACGGGGAATGCCGTTTGGATGATCCTGAACCGGAACCACCACCAGGGCCGCCGGTGATCGAGCCAACCGGTGATCCCACGCCAGTTAGCGGCTGTACATGTGCTCAAACCGGTGGCTTTGATCCTTTGATGTGGTTGCTAATTATCGGAGTGCTAGGTCGTCGGCGGCTTGGCGGCCTGCGCCAGGCAGGGTAAACACCCCCCGGAGGGGGAGACGTGATTCGCTTCCTAAGAACATTTTGTATCGGTCTCGCTCTGGTGCTCAGTGGTTGCAACTGTGAAGAAACACCAGTTTCGCGCCAGTGCGCCAATCAAGCGGATTGTCCGGCTGGTCAGACTTGCGACGATGGGCTTTGTCGCGAGGGGCAGCCGACCTGTCTTAAGGGTGTCGTTGAAGAGAACTGCAAACGCTGCGCAGAACATAGTGACTGCCCTGACGGTGCTCGTTGTTCGCGCTCTGGTCTGTGCCTTCCTCCTCAATGTGATACCGATGCGGACTGTGCCAATCAATGCAGCGAACAAAGCTCTAAGCTTGAGGTCTGTCAGGCTGATGCTGAGACGGGTTGGCGTCAGTGTATCCCCTTTGCCTGTGAGAACGATCAGCAATGCAGTGATGCCTTTGTGGAGATCCCTGAAGGGTTGACTGCTGCTTGTGTCGCCCGTGGTTGTCGTTGTCGAAACCCTTGTGGTGGAACTTGCGCTGCCGGGACGGTCTGTTGCGGTGAAGATGGGAACGAGCAATTTGGTCAATGCATCGATGATCCAGGCGCTTGCGGTAGTCAGCAATGCGGACTGGGTTTTGACACAGAGGTCGTCGCTGAAGGAGAGTGGTCGATGGCGCAATGTAGTCGTTCCGGCGATGACTGTAATTGTATCGAAAAGCCTCATTTGCCGAGCGGTATTACCGGAATTCAATCGGACCTAGCGGTTCAGGGCGATCGAGCGATTGTCGCGGCGTACAACAGCACCTATGGTGATGTGTGGGTGGGCTTAGGTAATGAGGATGGTTTGTCGTGGCAGTGGGTCGATGGTGTGCCTCTTGCTGATGCGGAGAACATGACCGGTGGACCCTCTGGTCCGCGCTTTGGTGTTTCGGCAATTGGAGTCAATACAGGGCGATTTCCATCAATTGCTGTAGCGAATAATGGTACGGTCCATATGGTCTATCAAAACGTTGATGATCGGAGCTTAGTCTATGCTCGCTCGCTTTGTGGAGCGGGTTGTAATGACGGTGAGATATGTACCGATATTGGGCGTTGCATTGCGCCAACTGATGATTGTGCCGATGGCTGTTCTCCCGGTTTCGTTTGCTTACAAGGAAGCTGCGCAGAGGATGCTCGACCAAATCAGTATTTGATCTTTGAGCTCGATGGGCGCGGTGAGCTTGGTTATCACAACGCGATCACGCTGGATCGAAATGGGATACCCCATATTATGACTGCGGTTCACCGCTTCGATCATCAAGGGATCCAGTCGGCTGAATGGCGCCGTTATACAGGCAGTAACGATCTGCCAAATGGTGCTGAGGATTTCGGCTTTATGGATGGGAGTTTGTCTTTGGATCCGCGCTTGGTGGCACCGCTTTCAGTGTGGCCGTGCGAGGGGGGTTGCCCAGAAGGGCAAGCCTGTATTGGTGAAACACGCCAATGCGTGACGCCAACCGATGACTGTGATCCAGGCTGTGATGAAGGGGCCGCATGCTATTCAGGTCAATGCGTGACTGAGATTGCGGCACTACCCCGAGGTGGTGAAGTGGTCGTTAACGCATTCAACGTGATGGAGACCGATGATCAAGGTCGCGTCTTTGGTGCTTGGTACGATGTTGTTAATGACCGTCCGGTTATTCTTGAGCCGAACGGTCGGGCGATTGATGTGCAAACGCAAGGCGGTCGATTTATTGCTCTGCAGGCTCAGGGTGCCGATCGTCACTTGGCGTTTGTTCGAGATGAAGAAGTGGTTTATGTACGGTCGATGCCGGACGGGACCGTCACCAGTCAGCAAATTGTGGACAACGGCGCAAGGCAACTCGACAACCGATCACAGGTGCATGTGCTTGCTGATACGGCGCTGGATTTAGCACCTGATGGAACCCTTACTTTGTACTGGCAAGATGCGAGCGATCACACGTTGCGCTATGCCACCAAAGCAGTGGGTGAGGAGAATTTTAGTGAAGGTCGGATCTTGGCTGGTAATGTCCAGCCTTACGAGGGGAGTTTTGGTTTTTCGAACCGCACCGCACGTCATGACTCAGGGCATTGGGTGAGTAGTTTTAGATTTCATCTGCAGGATACACTCCCTGAAAGCGAAGTGGTGATTTTTGCGCGCTGAGCCTCTGCTCGCAGTTGCTTTTCTTCTGGCTGGAGCGACCGCTCTGGCACAGGAGCCTCTAGCTACGGACAAGTCGAGCGGCGCGACCGAGGAATTTGTTGAAGGTGTAGCCGATTCTGACAAGGAGGAGCTCACTGCGGCAGAGATTTTTCGGCGTTATGCGCCGCGGTTATTGTTTCTTGAGCCCACTTACGCAGAGGATTTGGAACTTCCGGAAGATCTGCGCGTCGAAGTGCAATTGGTGATCAAGAATGCACTGAAGCAAGAAGGTTCGTATCGCGTGCGAACCATGGGCGATTTGGAGCTTGATGATGAACAGCTTTTTGCTGAGGCCAAGCTCTGTACTGACGATGATTGCTTATACAAGGCTCTGAATCAGACAGCGATCGGTCAGTTTTTGAGAACCCGAGTGACAGCGGCACCGAACAAGGGATTACGTGTCCAGATTGTTGCCCACCAAGTGAATCAACAAAAAAGTTATCGCTCAGCCGATTTTGTGGTGCGCGCAGATCCGGCTATCGGGGCTTTAGGCGAAGTGTTGCTGCGGAGTCTTAGACGGCAAGCACGCCTCGCGGTCTATGGCTTACCGCCAGCAGCTATGGTCAATGGAACAGCGCCCGCTTTTGATGCCGCAATTTCCATCTTAGCACCGACTGGGGCGTCGATTAAGGTTAACGGTGAAGCGGCAGGAGAAGTTCTTGAGCTCGATGTCTTTCGATTGGAGAGAAATGGCGGCAGCACTTATGTGATTGAGGTGGCTTTACCTGGGCATCAAAACGCAACAGAGACCGTCAAGCTTGAACCGGGCCAGGCGGCTTTTGTGGTGCTGCAACCGAAACGCTCCGAAGAAGAGAAGGTGAATCGTCCCGAGGCGGCAAAAGAAGGCCCTCAGTTTGCGAGCTTGATGGTGAACATGAAGGTTAAATCTGGCGCTGATGTGTATCTTGATGGTCGCTGGATTGGCGAAAATCCATTGACCTACAACCGCTGTCCAGCCGGTCCGCATAAAGTAGTGATTAGGCACCCTCTCTATTATCGACTTTGGCGACAGATCACGTGCGTCCCCGGCGGAACGGTGAAGGTAGCCGCTGAGATGTTGCCCCGTTTTGGAAAAGTGTCGGTGACGAGTACGGTCAAGGGAGCCGGTGTCTTGCTTGATGGTGATCCGGTCGGCCGAACGCCGCTCTTGATTGACGAAGTACCAAGCGGGAAGCACACGATTCAGATTTTGGATGAGACCTGGCAATCCAAGCGCGTTAAGTTCAAGCTTGTGGAGCACAAAACAGCGAGTTTCAAACTTCCTGTTCGACGGCGCTTTGGTGAGGTCTTGATCGTCGGTTCAACCGAAGGCTTAACCGCATCGGCGAAGGGTCGAAAGGTTCGAGTTAAGGAAGGGCGATCTATCCTTAAGATACCGCCGGGCAAAGCCAAGGTGACTTGTCAGGCGCCTTTTCATCGAACCATTCGGCGATTTGTGCGCGTACGTCGAGGTCGAAAGGTCACGATTAAGTGTCAGCTTGAGGCCGTTTCTGCACGCTTGATTGTTGCTGATGGCGGTCAGCCCGGTCGTTTGTTGGTCGATGGTCAAGCGATCGCTCGTGTGCCTGCGGAAGTGGCGATCGAGCCGGGTGATCATGAGGTAGTCGTTGAGCCTGATAGTCAGGCTCATCAACCCTATAAACAAAAGATTACCGTTGCGAATAAAGGCGTCGCTCGAGTGAACCCTGTCTATTCGGCGATGGTCGGTGGCCTTGAGGTGAATTCAGAACCGGTAGGTGCGAGCGTCTATCTCGATGGCCGACCAATCGGTGAAACACCGTTGCTTCGAAAGGATTTGCCCGTCGGCATTTATTCGATGGAGGTTCGTAAAAAAGGGTACAATCCCTATGGCCGTCGCGTCGTGGTTGCAATGGATGAGCTCGAGCGAGTTCGAAACGCACAATTGACGCGACGGGGTCAACTCAAGGTATCTACGGTCGTTCCGGGCTCGATGATCGTTGTCGGTGGGGTCCCTATGGGGGTCACGCCAGTCGTAATCGATAATTTGCCGCAAGGTCTCTATGAAATGCAGGCACAACGAGATGGCTTCGCGCCTCGTATTCTTGAGGTTGAAGTTCGGAATGGGCAGGAGGCGAGCGTCGTTTTTCGACGTTTGGTACCGCTGAGTTTGGTCAATGCCGTGTTTTATGATCGAGTAAGCGCGGGTCGGTACTTGTTTTTTGGCGGTCTGACGGCGTTGGGTGTAGGGGTCGCGGCGCGATATTCAGGTGCAGCGATTACACGAGATTCGGTAGTCACATACGAACGTGCTAATCGACAACGCACGATCGATGGCGCGCTCAGTCAGATGCGCTCTGGTCGCTCGCAAGCGCAGCAGGGTCAATGGCTTGAAGGCGGCGGTTATGCCCTGGTCGGCGTCGGCGTGTCGGCTTTATCGTGGTTTACGCTTAAGTTCCCTTGGGGTGACTTATGAAGCTAATGCGTTGGGTGCCTATCGTTTGCCTCTGGATTCATTGCACGCCGATCCCTGATTTGCCGTTGTGTAATTTAGACGGTGTTATCGATGAAGGTGAAGAGTGTGATGACGGTAACTCTGACCCTGCCGACGCATGCACGAATCTTTGTCGGTTGGCGCGATGCGGTGATGGTGTGGTGCGCATTGATTTGGATCCAGGTGTTACTGATTATGAAGCGTGTGAAGCGACTCTTGATAGTGACTGCAATTTGAGGTGTTCGTTTGATCGCTGCGGTGATGGTGTCAAAGATACGGATGAAGAGTGCGATGACGCGAATGATAACGACGCGGATGCCTGTCGTGGTAATTGTGAAAAGGCGTCATGTGGCGATGGAGTGATTCGTCTGGATAAACAGCCTGGTGAAACCGGCTACGAGAGCTGTGACGATCAAAATGATAATCAAGAGGATGGATGTACGACGGCTTGCGATCGACATCGCTGTGGCGACGCCATCGTTCGTGCAGATCGAACACCAGGTAGCCAGACGCCTTGCTCAGCGTCTTCAGATTGCGAAAGTCCCGAGGTGTGTCGAGATGGTCGCTGCTTAGATCCGCTTTACGAGGCTTGTGATGACGGTAATTCAGAGCCGACCGATAACTGCAGTTCGGATTGTTTGAGCGCTCGCTGCGGCGATGGTGTTGTTCGTGTCGATGTCGATCTAGGTAGTGAGACCGTCTGCCGACCCGGCGGAGATGATTGTGTAGTCGGTGAGCGCTGCGTAGCGGGTCGCTGTACCAATGAGTTGTACGAGTTTTGCGATGACGGTGAGTCGAGCAATAATGATGCATGTGTTGAGGGTTGTGTCTTTAATCGTTGCGGCGACGGTTTTTTACGTGAGGGACTCAACCCTGGTGATCAAGGATATGAGGCTTGTGATGATGGGAATACCGAAGATGGAGATTATTGTTCGGCAGATTGTCAGCAAGTGACCTCGCAATGTGGCGATGGTGTCGTGGTGTATCCTAATGAGCGATGTGACGATGGGAACACATTGGATCTCGATGATTGCGGCGCTGATTGTCGCATTGATTTGTTGCCGGTCGAAATCCCGGCGGGTTGTTTTGAGCGCGGATGGGGCGCATCAACGGATAATGGACCTGCCCATCAAACCTGCATGAGCGCCTACAAATTGGATCGCAAAGAGGTTACCGTTGGCCGTTACCGTCAATTTTTAGAGACACACCCCGACTATCAACGTCCCGAAGGCTGGGTTGAAGAAATAGCTGAAAACCAGCGTTTTCAGGGTGATGAGCTCAAACCCGTCACGCAGGTTGGGCGCGCAGATGCGCTTGCTTACTGCAACTGGCTGGATAAAACGCTACCCACCGAAGCGCAGTGGGAGTTTGCTGCTCGAGGGCCTGATGCGCACCCATATCCTTGGGGTGTATCGCCGACACCCAGTTGTGGTTATGCCGTCCGGCAGCTGGTTAATAGCGATCGTGATCCCGAGTTGTGCGCGCGCAGGGGTCAATGGAAACCACCTTGTTCAGCAACTGACGGCAACAATGCTCAGGGTATTTGTGACTTGATTGGTAATGTCCGCGAGTGGACACTCGATGGTTATCGCTTTCAAGTGTATACAACCCAGATCGCTGAGGGGTTACCACTCAACGACCCCTTCGTCCCTTTTGAGGAGGGAATGGCAGGAACTCTGCGTGGGGATTTTGGCGCCGCTTACGTACGAGAGAACGGACGTAATCCGAGTTCGAGTATCGGGTTTCGTTGTGCAGAGGCGATGCCCTAAGCTTTGACCAACGCGTTGATTTAGTCGCGTACGTGGCGATTGAATTTGACGTATTCATGCTCGATCGGATTACCGTTGATCCCTCTTTTGGGCGGCGCGATCCAGTGCGCGAATTCGCCAGGCGTCGTCACTTGAACCATCAAACTCTTGACGTAGTTTCTGTCCTCGTCTGAGGCAATCCATTCATCTTTTTTCGCTTCGAAACGGTCTTCATCGATTAGTTCACCTTCTGGCGTGAAGAAATGCCCAGCATATTCACCTTGGTGACGATGAAATTTTCGATCTGGAAGCGTAAATTCAAAGGCGATGCCCGCCTTTTTACACGCTCGATTCCACGAGGTCATCACGGTTTGGCAATCCTTGATGTATTCATCGCGCAGCACTTCGTTCATCGCGTTGCGCAAGGGGACTTCTTCGTTGGTGAGCGTGCCTTCACGCACCACATCCATGACCTTTGAACCTTCGAGCCCGATATGATCATCCCAGCGCCGCTGCTCTTGGAAACGCCCTTTGAGGCTGTTGGCGAAGAAGGTGGCGCCGTTGCTCGACACCTCAGACCCAAACAAATCTAAACTCAGACTGTACCATCGGTTAATGTAGCGCTGAATGATCTCCAGAGGTACGGCGCCATCTTTCGTGACATCGTGATCGCGGTCGCCTTTCATTAACTCACAAGTCCGTGTGATCACTCGCTCCACCCCCGTTTGACCGACGAACAGGTGGTGTGCCTCTTCAGTGAGCATGAACCGCGTGCTTGCCGCGAGCGGTGTAAAGGCGCTTTCAGCCAACGCGCCGAGTTGGTATTTTCCATCACGGTCGGTAAAAGTAGCGAAGCAAAAGAAGCTCAGCCAGTCTTCGATCGGTTCATTAAAGACGTTTAAGATGCGTGGTTTGTCAGGGTCACCGGATTGCCGCTCAAGTAACTCTTCAGCTTCTTCACGTCCGTCTCGTCCAAAGTAGGAATGAAGCAAATAGACCATCGCCCACAAATGTCGACCCTCTTCGACATTGATTTGAAACAGATTTCTTAAATCATAAAGCGATGGGCAGCATTGCCCTAGGAGTCGTTGTTGTTCGACTGAGGCAGGTTCGGTGTCCGCTTGGGTCACGACGATACGCCGCAGCGCGTTGCGATACTCACCCGGAACTTGGTCCCAGGCATCTTTGCCGTAGTGATCGCCAAAACCGATCTTTCGATCTTCTTCCGTTGGGTTAAGAAAGATACCCCAGCGATAGTCGGGCATTTTAACGTAATCAAAATGCGCCCAGCCGGACTTTTCGACGCTAACTGCGGTGCGCAGGTAGATGTTGTCGTCTTGAAACCCTTCAGGCCCCATGGTTCGCCACCAGTCGATGTAGTTCGGTAACCAACGCTCTAGGGCGCGCTGAAGACGTCGATCCGACGATAATCCGACGTTGTTCGGGATACGAGCTTCGTAATCTACGGTGGTTGCGACCATTAGGTTCTCCTCCAGTCAAACTTGGGTGTTGTGGGTTCACCAAAGCTTTGAAGCGCTCCGGTTTCTCCTACTGCATTCGGGCGTTGAAAGATCCAGTTCTGCCAAGCAGACAGTCGACCGAACACTTTTGTTTCAACCGTCTCTGCACCAGCAAAGCGAAGGTTCGCCTCCATTCCAGTCAATGCGTCAGGAGACAGGCTTGTTCGTTCTTCGATCGCTGGGCGGACTTCGTCGGGATAATCGATGTCGTCGAGCGCAAAGGTGACTAAGCCGACCTCTTCGGCTTCGATACCATAATAACGGCCTTGTTCCTCGGCGAGTGCGTGACCCGCTTTGGGGTCGTGAAGAAAGCGACAGCCGATACGCGTCAACCCATTGGACATCGGCAGGCTGCCATTTGAGAGCGCTCCAATAGCGATACCATTTTCTCCTGCTTCGTCTTCGAGTAGATAGCTGCGATCCGCTGCTAAGCCGAGCTCAAGTAAGCTGCCTGCAAAACAGCTCTCTTCTTCCATCAGCGCATAGAAGGATCGAGCGGTCAGGTCCAACCGGCGCAGAACAAAGCCCATATAAAGTACGACTTCACGGATGAACCAATCGTTCTCTTTCAGTTCGTGGAGCTTGGTATCCATCGCGAGGGTGGCGTCGATATCGCCTTCAGTCTTGATCAAAACCGTTCCCACTTCGATATGGTTGAAGCGCAGATGAAGCAGTGCTTCGTTGAGCTCACGATAGGCTTTAAGGGCCCAGAAATTCTCGCCTAGCTCACGAATTGCTTCAGCCGTCAGGTCATTGATTTGATCAGCTGTTTGATGGGGAGAGCGCATGGTCAGTGTCGCTAACCGGCGATGCGACTCGATCTGAAGATCAACGAATTCAAAGTGGTACCCTGTGTCGTCGTGATTAAACTCAAGAGCGGTCAGTTCGATGCCTTGTTCGGTTCCTGTCGCTGAACCCGCAGCCTGTTGAGCACGCTCGGCGATGCGCTCTTCGAAACGAGATAGAGGGACCGCTTCATCGACCAGTCGCCACGCTTTGGCTCGCTTTCCTCGAACGCCGTCCGAGAGTGTTGAAAAGACATCGGCGTGATCGCGGCGAACCTTTCGCTTGTCGACCACCCGGGTCAGACCACCGGTGCCGGGAAGCACCCCAAGTAATGGGACCTCTGGTAGACTCACAGCCGAGCGACCGTCATCAGCAAGAAGAATCTCGTTGGCGCAGACAGCGAGTTCGTAACCACCGCCTGCACAGACACCCCGCACGGCGGCAATCCAGTGTTGACCAGATTGGTTCTGAGCATCTTCGATGGCGAAGCGTGTTTCGTTGGTAAACTTGCAGAAATTGACTTTGAAGTGATGCGCTGACGATCGGAGCATGAGAATATTGGCACCCGCACACCACACTTTGTCGTCATTTGCTCGTAGAACCACCACCGCCACACCGGGGTGTTCGAACCGAAGTCGCATCAAAAGGTCGGCGAGCTCGATATCAACGCCGAGATCGTATGAGTTGAGCTTGAGCTCATAGCCGGGATTGAGGGGTTGTTGTGGGTCGACCCCCATCGTCACCGTCGCGATCGCTCCATCAACGTCGAGCGACCAATGGTTATAGGTAGAAGGATGGCGCTGAAAGGTAATGCTCATTCGGGTTCCGTGTGTCTGATGACTATGGCTCATTGCCTCGACAAGGAGGGGTTTACCAAGCATTATGAAGCGCATTTGATATCCGTATAGTGAGAACTATAATGCCTATTGGCGTAAGCAGTGAGGATCTCGGTCGTCGGGTTCGTCGTTTGAGGCAAGAGCGCGGCTGGTCTGTTCTTGCTCTTGCCGCAGGCGCATCCTTGTCTTCACGATATGTTATCGAAGTCGAAGGTGGTCGCGCCAACCCGACGCTCAAGGCACTGGATCAACTTGCTCAAGCCTTTGAGTTGAGTGTCTTTGATTTGTTGCCGAAGCCGCTTGCCGGGGGACCGCGCCAGCGTATTGATCGTATTTTAGAACGCCGAACTTTTGATGAATTACAAAATGTTGCGCGTGAACTTGAGTTACGCTTTGAGCAGCGCCACCGTCGTTTAGTTCTTTTATTGGGTGTTCGAGGAGCAGGTAAAACAACGATTGGCCGGCAGTTGGCAAATCGGTTGGCGATGCCGTTTGTTGAACTCGATGATCGGGTTGAAGCGTATTCAGGTCTACCTGTTGCTGAGCTCATATCCGTTTACGGTGAGCGTTATTATCGACAGATCGAACATCAGTGTTTGGCTGAATTACTGGTTGAAGATCAGCCGGCTGTAGTCGCCGCAGGGGGAGGTGTTGTCGAGCACCTACAAAGTCACGATCTCATTCTGCGCTGCGCGTTGAGCGTTTATCTGAGCGCTCGTGCCGAAACCCTTTGGACTCGTGTTTTGGACCAAGGTGATAATCGACCGATGTCAGGCAGCGAAACGGCTCTTGCTCAATTGCGCTTACTTTTGGTTCGTCGCGAGCCGCTTTATGCGAAAGCTCAAATTCGGTTGGTTACTGATGGGAGAATGCCTTCACGCTTGGTTTCGGATTTGGTCGAAGAAATCCAACTACTGCGCGCGGATAGTGCTCAGTTACGCCAAGGTCTATAAATGTGATCGAGCCGAAACTTTTATTTGTTGCGTAACTCGGCGCGCAACAGATCACTGGCTTTAAAGTGAACTGTTTTGCGCGCTTCGATATGGACGGGTTTACCACCACCTTTGGTGAGATTGAACCCGTAGCTAATGCGCGGCTTTTGCGTGCGCACCTGGAACGTACCAAAGCCGTTGATGCGCACGGTGCTGCCGTCGCCGCCTTCGATCATTCCATCAGCCAAACCCTTAAAGACGGCATCGACAACATCGCCTGCTAAACGCTGGCTAATGCGCCCATCGAGTTCTTGTGTTACAAAGCGAATAAGATCGGTTTTGTTCATCGCTTACTCCCGGGATTGTGTTAGCGAACAGTGAACACTCTAACTGAAGAAGTGTCTTTTGACGATATTGAGAAAGTCGCTCGCGAAACTTTCCATCTCAGCGCGCAAGACACGAATGCGGCTCAAGAAGTAATTATAGGCAATCACAGCCGGTATGGCGGCAGCTAAACCCGCGGCCGTAACCACGAGCGCCTCGCTGATTCCGGGCGCTACGGTGGCGAGGTTCGCGGAGCCTTGCATGCCAATGTCTTGGAAGGCACGAATGATTCCAACGACGGTCCCGAAAAGACCGATAAAGGGCGCGGCCGAGGCCGTCGTGGCCAAAAAGCTGGTCAATCGTTCGAGTTCAGTGCGTTCATCCAAAGCCGCTCGTTGCAGGGCGCGCTCGATGTTCTCGAAGCTGCCGAGTTCGATAGCAAAACTGCCACCGTCTTCGCCGCCGGCACGACCCAACTCTCGATAACCGGCGATAAAGAGTTGAGCGACAGGTGAGCGCTCAAGTGTTTGGCTTTGTTGGTACACGACCTCAAGGTCGCTTGCGTTCCAAAAGCAGTCTAAAAACGTTCGGGTCTGGTGTTCTGCTATGCGAAGATGGTTGTATTTGAGCGCGATGATACCCCAACAGGCGACCGACATAGCGACCAAACTCAGCATCACCATGATGCCAACCGGACCGCTGTGCGCGATCATGGCTCCCCAGTCCATTGAGGCTTGGGCCGGTGCAGCGATAAACGAGACGGTCACCTTGTTTCTCCTCGATGGTCCCGATGCGCAGCAACCCAACTTGGGCATGGATGTCAACCGGTGATGCGCCCTTCGGATTTTACTGTGCTTGTTTTGTGCCTGGTTTGCGGCATTTTATTCGCTCTGCGAAACGGTGATGTCCGCACCAATTTTAGCGCGGCGCCGGGGCTTGAAGCACCAAGGTTGGTCGATGGTTTATTGCAGCGCGAGTCGATGCAAAAAACAATAGGTTCGTCTTTTTTGTGTAGGACTGAGTGTGCCTCAGTGAGCCCTTGGCCCGTGGAGTCAGACCCGAGGTCGTGGTTGGACGAAATTGGTCAAGCCCATGCGAAGCAGGGCATTGGTGACCGTCCTGATGCGCCAGCTTTGATCCGGTTTGAAGGCCGTTGGATGATCTTATGGGGCGAGCGCAGCGACCGACTTGAGGTTGTCGTCGAAAATCAGGGCGCTGGGGTTTGGCCACGTGAGCGCTATACATCACTCTATGGCCTACCGTGGTGGGGCCCGTTGCGATGACTTATGTGTTGGCTTTTTGCTGCGCTTTTCCCCTGGCTTTGAGTCATGATTTAGGGGGGCCTTTAGCATTGGTTGCGCTTGCGCCATTGATGGCTTTATCGCTGCGTGTGGAGCGTGCCTTTAGCCATGGGTTTATCTGTGGTTTTGCCGAAGTTTTCCTGACGATGTGGGGAGCTTCCAACTATACATTTTTGATTCCGGTAACGCTCGCACTTCAAGCCGGTTTGGTTCGTGGTTTTTTGGCTTGGGCAGTCGCTTGGCGTCGGGGTCCGATTCTGCCCGTTTCTGTACTCGTGATTGGTCAGGGTTTACGGACGACATCAGTGCTGACTCTTCCTTTATCTTGTGGTCATGACTTAGCTGCGGTTTGGTGGCTCTCTTGGCCCGCTGCGTGGGGCGGCGGCGCGTTGTTGACGGCACTTTGTGGTCTCGTTGCTTATGCGTTGGTGCAACCTTCATGGCGGCGAGCGGTCGGGCGTGGGATTGGCGTGGTTATTGTCGCCACGATGCTGCACGAGGCTGTGCGTCCTTCCCAAGGTAAAGAGATCCCAATCAACGCAAGCGTGATTCAAGGCGGTGTGCCTAACTGGGTTTATCGACAGGCTGCGGTGGATCCTCCCGCTGAGGCGCTCATTCGAGACCGCTATTTGACGGTTGCCCAGAACCAGTCGCCTGAACGTTTGCTGATTTTTCCGGAGACCGCTGTACGTGAGACCTGGGGCGAGGGGGCGATGACCGACGCCTATCGGGCTCTTCATGCACGAGGACATGGTCTGGTCGCTGGTGTGAATCATCATATCGATGGCGCATTACGAAATACGGCCATGGTTTGGATTCGTGAGGCAAGCGAACCTGTTTTTCAGACAAAGCAGACAGTCGTGCCGGTCGTTGAGCGCGAATTTGAAGCGATGTCTGCCGACCTCGCTCAACTGCCTTTTGGGGGTCGGGTGCAATTGTGCATCGAGTCTGTTTATCCTCGCTACAGCAAGCCACAGGCGACTTGGTTGCTGGTTTTGACCAATGATGCAGGCGTGGGTCGCAGTACGCCGCGGCGTGCCTTTGAGCGAGAGAGTCGATTACGCGCACTGGAAACGGGTCGAAGCCTGATTCGTGCCGGCCAGGATGGGCTAAGTTACCTAGTCTCGCCGCATGGGCGTCTACTCAAAAGCCTTCCACCTTACCGAGCCGGAGTTTTACAGATCGATCGCATGCCGGGTCCTCTTTGGTCCTTGCGCGGAGCTTTGGGCGACTGGTTCTTTTGGGTGTGTTTTTTCGGCGTGATCTATGCTTGGTTTACGAGACCAAGGTCGCATGAGCGCGACGCGTCAGCTCCGTGATATCAACGTGCTCACCAAAGCGCGCATGAAGACCAAAAGGTGTAGCCCACCAACCTAAGCAAGGCTCGATACAGGCCAAAAAATTGCGTAGATATTTTGGGTCGTTGAGGAGATCTTCACCTGCGGCGGTAAGCGTTTGGCATGGGACTCCTGGGAGTTCTCCGTGAAGATTTTGGCTATCGATGACGGTTCCTTGATCAGAGCAATGGATAATGCATCCATGGAGGTTATCGAGTGACGCATCGGGCGGGAGAAAACGTCGTTGAGCGCTGCTGCTGACGCCGACGATGCCCTCAAGACCTGCCGCTCCAACCAAGGTTCCAGTGTCTTGACTTCCAGTCTTGCGCGCCCGAAACGCAATTCCTGCTCGGCGAGCCCAAGCGACAGCGTCGGCATGAAGCACCTTCGCGCCACCTCGCGCCAGGGCTTCTAGTGTACCAAATCCTATTTCATCGAGGAGTTTAGCATCGCTGACACAGCGCGGGTCAGCGCTGAAAACACCATCAACATCAGAATAGATTTCACAGTGATCAGCACCCAGAGCAGCCGCTAAGGCAAGCGCCGTAGTATCGGATCCACCCCGTCCGAGTGTGGTAATTTCACGTTTGTAACTCATGCCTTGAAAACCAGCGACAATGACCACGCGACCCCGTTTGAGTTCGTCTTCCACACGGATCGGTCGAACATCAATAATGCGTGCATCAGTGTGGACGTCGTTGGTGATGATTCCACATTGCGATCCTGTAAAACTTAGCGCTTCGATGCCGCGATCAGCGATCGCCATACTCAGTAAAGCCATGGTCACACGCTCGCCGGTCGACAACAACATATCGAGTTCCCGACGTTTCGGGTGGTCCGAGATTTGTCCTGCGAGCTCAATCAATGCATTGGTCGATCCACCCATCGCAGAAACCACAACAACCAGTTTATTTCCTTGGCGGACACGCTCGACAACCGTATCGGCGACGCGTTGAATAGCGTGCGCGTCAGCCAACGATGATCCACCATATTTCTGGACAACGGTGGGGTGATTGGGGTCGAAGGTACTAGGGGCAGTCATGTTTAAATCCATCTTACGTACGATCGATAAGCCAAAAGGCGCCGCCCCGCTACCGTTAGCACTCATTGATTTAATTGCGGTTAACGCCGTCGTTCAAGCCGCGGCAATTGGTTATCTCTCGGCTCTGTTTCGGCGCGATTGGTTTGCACCGGTTCAGGGCATCGTGATGCGTTTGGTCTATCCCATCATCACGGATTTAGTGGTCTTGGCTGTTCTGGGTCTGTTGCTCAGCGTCTTAACGCGGGTCAAATCGGATGAGAAAGCCACGCGGATCGATCGCTTAATTGCAGCCGGAACGCCGCTTTGGTTAGGTTATGCGTTGGGTCTAATTTGGCTGCGTATTGCCTATGTTTTCGCCAGTTTACCCTCGACCCGAGATGCCTTTTTCTTGCCGCTTTGGGTCTTTGATTACGTGCCTGTTTATCGTGGCGTGACTGAGTTGACACGATGGCACCCTGAGCACTGGACAATCGCCCTGATCTTTGTGGCTCTTTGTGGGGGGGGGAGGGTGGCTTTATAGCCGCTCAAGCGAGGATCGAACACGACGGCTGCATCAGGCCTTTCGAGTGAGTCTAATCATCGCTTTGCTGTGCTCTGCACCGGTCGCCTGGCGAGCGCATTCGAGTTGGCGCCCTGCGGTTGCCGGAGACCTACTCGTTGATCGCTTAGTAAAGACCCCTGAAATCGATGCTTCGGATTGGCTCCCAAAGGGCCTGCGTGGCCGGACTACTTTGGTGGAGTTTTGGACGACTTGGTGCGGCGCCTGTAAGCGTTTATTGCCACAGCTCAATCAACTCAAAGAGTCGATCAAAGACCCTGAATTTGAGATGCTTCTGGTCAACGTTGAGGGGCGTGGTCAACCCACCCCTCAATTGTTAGATAAAGTGAGAAAATACAAAGCTGAAAGAGCACCGAAGTTGAAGGTGCTTGTCGATCGAGGTGCGTGGTCTGATGCGGTCGGAATTACCGTCTATCCAACCTTGGCTTTGATCGGTCCCGATGGTCGCTTGATTAAGCTTTGGTCAGGGACCCCCAATATGGACGCCGTGGAGCGCTTGATTAGGAGCTCGTTAGAGAGTGCATTGCGGCTTTGACAGCATGTGAGGTGTCGGGCAGGGTTCTGCCTTGCGTAGCAAGGACCTATTGTGATGAATTCTGACGATACCCACCAACGCGTGCCGGTGATCCCTGATGGGGTAGCTTGGCGAGCCTATGATGGTGAGGTGTTGGTGGTGACCGGTGAAACCGCACAACTACGTACTTTGAGCGAGGTTGGAAGTTTCGCCTTTGAACGCTTCGATGGTCAGGCTACACTACAGTCAATCGCTCAGGCGATTAGTGACGAATTTGATGTGACAGAAGAAACCGCTTCAACTGATTTGACCGCGTTTGCAGAGGATTTGCATCGGCGTGGATTGATCGCTTGGGCGGATTGAAGGAGAAACGCATGCTTCGGCTTGCTCCCATTCGCGCTTTAGCAGGCGCCGCTTTACTTGGAACCCTTAGTCTTGGCGGTTGTGCCTGCGAGGAAACACCGACCAACATTGTGGGTTTAGCTTTTGTTTCGCCAAACCCGGGCTCGCGCATTCAGGTGACGGATGATCTCGATCCGAATACGCCGGGAGTCCAAGTGGCATTTAGGCTTCGAGCGGTCGGACTCAACGCAACGGATACGGCAGCCACGGTCAGTCTAATCAATAAGAGCGACGTCGATGGAGTGGCTGCGGAAGCGGTTTTGGTCGGTAACGGTACCACGAAATCAGCGTCGTTTGATGCCATCACGTTGGTGAGTGGAACCAATGAGATTGAAGCGACGCTGACTCAAACCTTTGGCTCGAACAAGGTAACCACCGCCAACTTCTCTGTGGTTGCGCCGGGTGGTCCAGCTTGCCGCTTTACCCAAGCGCCGAACGGTCCGGCGCTGAACTCTGGTGCAACGTTGACCGACGACCTTGATGTCATCAACGCAGGGTTTCAAACCCATGTCGGGGTGGCGTGCGACGGTGAAGGTGTTGTTGATGGTTTGACCGTCGGTTTGAATGTAGCAGGCGCTGCTTCAGCCTTGTCCGGAACCCTACAAGCCGGTTCAGTCGTGTTTAACAATGTGAGCTTACCCGAAGGCGCAGCTCGACTGACGACGTATGTTGTGTTGGGTCAGGACCAAGCTGGAACGGCGAGTCTTGACCTCGTTGTTGATACCGGTCGTTGCGACGTCTCGGTTACTTCTCCCGCGAATGGCGTGCCGATTTTAGCGGCTGATGATGCGGATCCGTCGACACCAGATGTTGCCGATGTAGACATCGTCATTGCATCCTCACGTTGTGGTTCAGGCTCGACAGTTACGATTCCCGTCGGTGCGGATTCGTTTTCAGGAGCGATCGGTGAAGATGGTACGGGTACCGTACGTATTGCGCTGACCCAAAGCAGCGACAACCAAGACCTGAAAAGCTTTACGGTTGTGGTTTCGGATCAGTCGGGTTCTCGTAATCAGGGCACATCCTTGCTTCAGGTTCATCTGGTGGACACCATCGCGCCATCGATCGAGGTGGTAGGCCTAGCTGCTGACAGTACAACGGTGCTTACGGCTGCCGACGATCAAGACGAGAACCCGCTCGATGAGTTGACCTATCGAGTGCAGGTACGACTGACTGACTATGCCGATGTTGCCCTTGTCTTTGCCCGGGTGGGTGATGACGAAGCCGGCGTGGTATCAGCCGCTCCGAATGAGCTTGGTATTGCAACAATGGATGTGCGTTTGCCGGCGGGTAATCAAACCGTGACGGTTTATGCATCGGATGCAGCAGGTAATCAAACGAGTGTTGCGCGTCAGGTCGAAGTGGACATCACAGTACCCGTGGTGACGTTGCTTCAGCCAGCGCAATCGGGTGCGGTGCTGGCGAACGCTGACGCCGACCCGCAAACCGAAGGTTTTCAACTTGACTGTTATGTCTCGATCGAGAATTTTTCGACCATCTCGACGCTTGATCCCCGAGTGTTTTGCGAACTGCAAACTTTGGATGATCAAGGTAACGCCACAGGGCCTTGGGTTGCGAGTGCTCTTGCTGAGCCCGAAGCGCGAGAGGGCGACATAGGTGTTGGTGGTGTACGCCTAACCTTGCCGGATGGGCAGTGGGGTATCCGTGCCGGTGCGGTGACTCGTGGGGGTACTGGCAATCGAGCGGCGCCTTCTGATCCGCTCAACCTCAATGTCGATGGTACGGTGCCAACGATTGCTTTTGCGAGCCCGACAAACGGGTCGGTCATCAATGCAGGAAATGCCAATATTGAACTCGCGATTACCGATGCAGAGGTCGGTCAGCCGGTCTCGGTCTCGGTCGATGGTGCTCCGGCGCTTAATCCGGCACCAACCGTTGATCAAAACGGTCGAGCTTTGATCGAGAATGTCGTGTGGGCGGACCGAGATGGGACGTACACGTTGACTGCCGATGTTTCCGATGCGGCAGGTAATCCGGCGACTCAAGCATCGATCAGTGTGACTGTGGACTCGACGCCTCCTGTCGTGACCTTGCTTGGTTTGGATGGGAGCGCCGAAGGCAGTGTGCGCGATATTGTTGCTGACGGGATCCTTAATGCCACACAGAATATCAATTTGGATTGGGGAGCTGATGTGAGCAACGGCTTCCAATATGGTTTCCGCGTGGTCGTACGCAATGAGCCAGTTGGGCAATTGGTTGCCTTGCGCTTGAATGGTGCGCTGATCAACGGCGTAACGGTAGATGATAATGGCGCTCAAGTAGCGAACTTTAATAACAACAACAACGGATTCACACTGCTTGAGGGGGTCAACACGGTTTCGGCAACCGTGATCGATAATGCGGGCAACACAGCATCATCAACGGCGACCTTAACGGTCACTACAGGTCAACCCTTTGTCCGGATTTTAGCCCCCGCAGACGGGTCTCGAACCAATGCAAATCAAGTGGCGGTAACGGCGTCCAGTAATGCCGCTGACGGCGCAACGTGTTCGCTAGTAGCGAGCCTTCAAGGGCAACAAGATGTCTCCGCTAATGCGAATGCCGGAGGCGATGGAGCGATTGATTTTGGAACGCTCAACCTCGCTGCTGAAGGCTCTTGGTCGTTGGTGGCAACGTGTCCTTACCAGGGTCGCGACCCGGTGAACTCGGCGGCGTCAACAGTGATTGTCGATCAAACCGCGCCGGTGCTCACATTCACAGGAGTTCCGCAGGTCAATGGCGAGAATGTGTACACGCTGGCGGATGAGCCAGATTCGACGCTCAATAACCAGTACAGAAAAGATATTGTCGTGTCGGCAGCAGCGAACGGTGTGTGCACGGTTGAGGGGGTTAATCCCACGGCTTTATTGACGATTACCGGCGGTAATGTTGGTCAAAACGATGTGGTTCGGACTCGCTTTACTGCAGGGAATGATTGCAGCTTTACGTTTGAAAATTTGGCGCTTGCCGATGAAGTGAACGATCCGAATAGCTCCGTGAACTTGGCGGTCTCAACCGTTGATTTGGCAGGCAATCAAGGGGTAGCCAGTATTGCCTTGGTTGTGGATCGCGTTGGGCCGACGGTGGTGATCGATCAACCCGTTACGAACGCAATCTTATCCGCTGATGACGATGCAAACCAAGCAAGTCCGAATGTACAGTACGATGTGCAGGCGACCGCCCGTGGAGCGGTAGGTGTGGCACAGCTGCAGGTGGACGGACAAAATGTAGCACAACGAAATGTTACTGGTAACGGCAGCGTTGAGTTTGATAATGTGAGTTTTGCGGATGGAACACACACCGTGCGCGTTTCAGGTGTGGATAACTACAACAACACAGGTTTTGCTGAGTCGACCAATGTACGCGTCGACGGCAGCGCGCCGACGCTGACTATTTTTACCCCTGGAAACAACCAACTCTTTGGAGCCAATGACGATTCGAATCCGCAGCTCGGTGGTTTTCAAACTAACGTGTCGATCACGATCCAAGGGGTCGAAAACGGAACACAAATTCAGGTCTTGGTTGATGGAGTACAAGAGGCTACCGGGGCGGTTGCTGGAAACTTTACTTCTATTCCCAATGTCCCGCTGACAGAGGGGACGCGCGAGATCACCGTTCGTGCTAGCGATGGGATTAACACGGCGACCGCAACTGTATCTGTGACGGTTGATCTTACGGCGCCGACAACGACCGATTGCGTCTTTGCTGGGGACGATGGACCAAACGCCGGGATCTACACGTTTAATGTTGCCGAGGATGGTGACGGGCAAGCTGCTGGTTGGCAGGGGACCTGCGCAACCACCGTAACTGGTGGTCAAGACGGTTCGGTCGTGCGTGTAGTGAGTAATAATCCCGCACCAAACACTGTGGTCGGTTCGGCGGTGTTGCAAAATGGTGCGGCAACCGCATCGATCAGCCTTCCCGACGGCAGTCATACCCTGACGATTCAGGCCACTGATGAAGCGGGCAATGTCAGCGCCGCGGGTATTGGTCAGGTTGCTCGCGTCGATACCGTCGCTCCGGTTGTTTCCCTGACCTCGCCGGCTAACGGGGCATTCCTCTTGGCGAATCAGGACGGGGACAACGAAACACCGGGTCTGCAATTCACGGTCGCCGCTTCGAGCGATGCTGAGGCAGGTACATCGATTGTGTTCAATGCAAACGATGCGCAACTCGGGACGAATGTGATCGAAGGCGGAGCCGGTTCGGTTGTTGCAACCCTACCAGAGGGGTCGGTGTCGCTAACGGCTGTGTCGACGGATCAAGCGGGTAATTCGACAACGAGTGCTGCCGTTAGTGTGACGGTCGATTCACAGGCGCCGACAATTGCAATTACCAGCCCGGCGGCGAATACAGAACTTGGTGATAACGATGACGTCGATGAGGGTTTGATCGGTTTTCAAACGAATATTTCTGTCACGACGGGTCAAGTCGAAAACGGGCAACAAGTGAGTGTTCGAAGTACAGTTGGCGGTGAGCGCTGCAGCGAGGTAACGAGTGGCGCTCTTTTAACGATGCGCTGTACGTTACTTGAAGGTGCACCACAAACACTAACCGCTGTCGTATCCGATGCAAATGGAAACGAAACCACAAGCGCTGGTGTCGTCATCAACCTTAACTTGCAGGCGCCAACCCTCATTTTTACAACACCGAATGTTAATCCAGCGAGACTAAATTCGGGTGATGATGTCGATGGCGCCGAAGGGTTTCAATACACCTTTGTGCTGACTTCGGATGCAGATGGTCAAACGGTAGAGTTATCAGATGATGGTAACGCTATTGGTACTGGTGTGGTTGCCAACAACAGCGTGACCATTGGACCCGTGACCTTATCTGAGGGGACCCATCCGATCCGAGCCTCGGTGACTCAGAACAATAATACGGCGCAAACCGACCTGAGCGTTATTGTTGACGTCACAGCACCAACCATTGCTTTGAATTCACCAGCAGTAAGTCCAGCAACTTTTGCGGTTGCTAATGATCAACAAGCAGGTGCTCCGCTCAATACGAGTTTTGGGTTGCAGATCACTGGAGCCATTGGAGGGACACTGAGTGCTCAGTCAACGCAGACGGCAACGTTGGGTACTGTTGCCGTCAACGCAGACGGTGTGGTGACCATCACCGGTGCTACGCTTCAAACTGGGGTTACTCATGAGATCACCTTTACCGTTACTGATGAGGCGGGGAATACTGCAAGCGTCGAATTGCAAGCTGTGGTTGATGTTGTTGCACCGAATGATTTAGCGATCACCGCAACGCCTCAAAACAATCGCTCGGGGACTGTGCGCTTGAATTGGTCTGAGTCAGGCGATGATGCCGATCAAGGCGTGGTCGCTGGTTATCAAGTCCGTTACAGCGAAAATGTAATTAATGAGGATAACTTTGGAGCCGCTACCCAAGTCCAAGAAGCGATTAACCCCGTAGCTCCAGGCAATGCGCTTCAAGTCGATGTTGCGGGTTTACCCTTTGATAATGCGAATGTGCGCATTGCCGCTCGAGCGGTTGATGATGTGGGTAATGTCTCGGCGGTAGCAGGCGGGGCATTAGCTACTGTCGATTTATCCCTCAATTCGTCAATTAAAGCAGCGGCGGGCTCTGGCACTGACTTTGGTTATGATTCGTGTTCTGGTGATTTCAACAACGATAATCGTGCCGATTTGGTGCTTGGTGACTATAAGAATTCCAACAATACGGGTGCGATTTGGATTTTGATGGGTAACGCGAACATGGAGAATGCTACGCTTACCCGCCGTCTCGGTAATGCTGCGGGTGATTATTACGGTTTTGCTTGTGCAGCGGCCGACTTCAACGAAGACGGTTTTGATGATCTAGCTGTGGGAGCGATTGGACCTGCCGGTTTCAATGGGCAGGTCTATATTTATCGAGGCTCAGCTAATGGTGTGTCTGAAACACCGGTGGCGACCATCACCGGCACCGGAAATACAGGCACCTTTGGTGCAGCGATTTCGGCAGGTGGTTCAGTGGTTGGTGATGGTACGGTTGATTTAGCCATTGGTGCCGGTTTCGCCTCGGGTCAGGCGGGTCAAATATGGGTCTTTGATGGTGACAACCTGACGGGGAACCTAACCACTGCAGGTGTTCCTACTATTACGGGTCCGGCGGGGAGTCGATTAGGAACCAATGTGATCATCGGCAAAGATGTGACCGGCGATGGCCAAGCGGATTTGGTGACTGGTATGTGGCGCTACAACGGTATCGATGGTGGATTTTTGGTGATTGCAGGGCCGATCACAGATTCGGCGCTAACGTCAGCGCACCCGAGCGCGACCTTGATTCCTGGTTCAACAGGTCGCCGAGTGGGGATCTATTTGGCTGTGGGCGACGTGGACGGAGACGGTGGTATGGATATTTTAGGTGCTACGGCGCGATTTGGATATCAGGTTCATGTCTATCATGGCGGTCAAGCGCTCGATACAACTCTTGATCGTATCATCAGTCGACCGCCTGGCGTTGATACCAACTACTTTGGTGTTATCGACGAAATGAGCATCTGTGATATTGACGGTGACGGGGAGGATGAACTCTTTGTCGGAGGTCAAAATTACTCATGGTTGTTTGACCATGCCGCGTTAACGGCGACGCCCATGCGAGCCTATGATGACGGTGTAGGGTATATACACCCTGTATGCTACGGGGATGCAGATAATAACCAACAACGAGATTTTGCTATTATCGTGCGTAATGCAGACGGAAGCGTGATACTCAAACATTAGGATAAATCAATGAGTGATAAATCAAACAAATTAAAGGGCGTTCAAGAGAACAAAGACGTTCGTAAACCATACATCAAGCCACATATCGTTGGAGAAGAAATAGTTGTTCAAGATGTCCTCGCTACGACGCCAGTCGCTGGTCAGCCTGAAATTTTTTGCTGAGGACCAACCTTTTCTCGTTGGTGATTTGAGCCTTCGGCTTCGGCTTTTGGGAGCGGACGAGGACTCGGTTGCAGACGCCCAGCTGTGGTTGGATGATTACCAATCAACTGATGGTGGTGAACACGACTGGCTGATTGAGACATCGATTTGTGAGCAAGCGTCTGGATTGTATGGTAAACAGTGGCAAACGGGCGGTATTCAGTTAGATAATTTAGTCATTGATCACAGCGAGAAAAGAGTAAGCTTTAACGTACTAGAAAGTATGTACCGGCTGGGTCGTTGGGGGGTTCCCTTTGCCTTTCATTATAGTGTTTTGGGTGGTTTAGTAGCGATTTGCAGAGGTCAGAGTCAAAGGCGTGTCGTGCATGCCGCGGCGGTGGCTTTGAACGAGGATGAAGCCATTATGATTACCGGCCCGAGCGGCGCAGGGAAATCATCGTTGAGTCGAGTACTGGGCCCTAAACAACTTGGGGATGAAGTGATTTTAACCTCGGTCGAAGATGATGGAATTTATGTTGCTGGAACGCCGGTTCCGGGTGAGCTTCGAGCCGTTGATACGCGTAAACGAAAGCTTCGAGCGATTCTTATTCCGGGTGTTCAAAACTCCGATCAGATGATGCTGCGTCAACTCAAAGGGGCGGAGGCGCCAAGCCGCCTTGTGCACACGACCGTTCGACTCCAAGGCGATGATTTCAACCCTGATTTAGAATGGTTTGACGCGGTATTGAGCGCAACACCTATGTACGAAGTGAGTTGGTCGAAAATGAGGGATTTTCCGCGCCGTCTACTCGGTGAGGTGTTGGCGTGACACACGTGAAGCCACCTCGATTAAGTGCGCTGAGTATCATGGTGACCGATCGTTGCGATCAGGCCTGCTCCTTTTGTTATTCAAAGTACAAACCAAGGACCGAACTCAGTTTTGAAAAGATTGTTTCTGTCCTTGATCAAGCAGCCGACTTAGGCGCTGTGTGGTTAGTTGTCACTGGAGGTGATCCGTACCGAAGGCGTGATTTGCATGCGATTTTGCAAGCGGCTCAAGAGCGCCGGTTTGCGGTGACGCTCAAGACACATGGTATGCATATTGATCAAGACGAAGCGCAGCGATTATCTGATCTCGGTGTGCAGCGCGTGGATTTGAGTGTACACAGTCGTGATCCGCAAAAACATGACGCCGTGACCCGTGTTCCCGGCTCGCACCGTCGAACAATTGCGGCGTTAGAGGCTCTAAAAAACGTCGGCATTAGGGTGAAATCATCGTTGGTGGTGACGTCAAATAATGTCGAGGATGTCCCTGAAACCTTATCGATGTTGGTCGAGAAATCAGCCGTGAATGTTGGATTTTCAATGGGGCCTTCATTGACGGGATCTTTGGATCCACAAAAGCAACAAGCACAGGGTGAAGCACTCATCCGCGCCCGCATGGCGGTGCTCAATCATGGGCCGCATTCAGGATGCGTTCCTGAAAGTTATCCGCGACCCGGTGATCAAGACGTGCCTTGTCAAGCCGGTCGAGGATTGGCTGCAATTTTACCCGATGGTAATGTGACGCCTTGCGAGGTTTTCCCGCTTATATTGGGTAATATTCATGAAGAGAGTTTAGCCAGTATATGGTCCGGTCAAGCGGTCCAGCCGCTTCGGGACTCGAGTTACAAAGACCATAAAGAATGCAGTGGTTGTGAAGCGCAAGGATACTGTAAGTTCTGTCCCGGTTACTCGTACAGTGAACGCGGTGACTGGCGAAAAGCTTCTCGTTCGCATTGTATCCCTGCTTATGCGCTCAAAGAAGCCGTTCGACGGATCCAAGTGGAAAAGACCAAAGGCGATAAAGAAGTCAATCAACCCGCTGCGGTCTCTCGGTCGGCATAGCCTTGAGTGTGATTTATCGAGTGCGAGGATACTCGATGTTTCCGACACTTTTACCCGGCGATCATTTAATTATTGTTGCGAATACAGAGGTCAGGATTGACGATATTGTTGTCTTTGACCGTCCGAACATGCCGTCTGCTGTGCATCGAGTAATCGAAATTAGCGGCGATGAGTTGCATACGCGAGGCGATACATCAGCAATTGCTGATGGCTGGATTCATCGACGCGAAGTGACGGGTACGGTCGTTGGCGTTCATCGGTTTGGCCTGCGCATGCCTTTGATACCTTGGCGCTTGGTGCGTTGGCTGAGTTACATTACTCGACCATTACTTTGGCGTTATTATTGGCTGGTTGCCTCGGTAAAGAGGTTTCTCGCTAAAGCTCATCGCTAAGACCGACGGACTCGCTTTGTTGCGGGGCGCGCAGGCGCGCTTTGGGCACGGTTCCAGCGATAAAGGGTACGCGTACACCTTTACCGGGTTCCCCAGTTTTAGGGTTGATGTCGGCGAACTCAACACCTTTGGGTATTTTAAAGCGCCCTGGTTCTAAATCGGCGATGGCTTGTTTGGTGTAATCGCGCCAGATTGGCGCCGCCGTTCGACCACCCGTCTCTGAGCGACCAAGTGGCCGGTCATTATGATCAAAACCGATCCAGACGCCGCTGACTAAACGCGGTGTATAACCGACAAACCAGGCGTCGTGACTGTCGTTGGTCGTCCCCGTTTTTCCTGCAACCGGGACGCCATCAATGCGCGCTCGTGTGGCGGTGCCTCGATCAACCACTTGCTGCAGTAAGTAGGTCATTACATACGCCAGTGCCGGTGAGATGGTTGGCTCGCTCAAGCCGTCGACCTCACGGACTAAGCGATCGGCACGATCTTCTCGGCTAGCCCAGACGTCGCGGTAGTCCGCTTGGTCTCGCAGGACGGTGCCTTCGGCGTCGGTAATACGGGTGATAAAGCGCGATCTCGGCGTCCGTCCACGCCGTGCAAAGAGACTGTAGACCTGAATCAATTCCCAAGGGATCACGCAATGACTACCCAGAGCAATCGAGGCGTCTACGTTAAGCTTTTGTTTGATACCCAGTGTGCCCGCCCATTCGACGACCTTTTTAGCCCCAACTCGCTCGAACAAATCAATGGTGGGTAAGTTCATGGATCGCATGAGCGCAGTGCGTAACGGCACATCCATACTGTAACTGGAGTCGTAGTTGTTGGGTTTCCAGCGCACACCCGTGTCCCAATCATGGCGCACGATCGGTGTGTCGCTCAGGAGGGTGGCTGGGGTGACCACCTCGACGGGTGCACCTCGACGAATTCGACCGCCCATTTCTAGGCCAGCTGAATAGATAATCGGTTTGAATGATGAGCCGGGTTGGCGACAGGCTTGAAAAGCACGATTAAACTGACTGCGGTCAAAGTCATATCCACCGACCATCGCAACCACGTAATCGGTTTCAATATCTTGGCTAACCAGCGCGCCTTCAACGACCGGGTCCTGGATAATGCGCGCCACCACTTTCCCTTTTTCTTCACGTAAGATGACACGCAAAATATCACCTGGGTTTAGGACCTTTGCCATGTCGGTTGGATAGTCTGATTTAGACAGGGCGTTGCGCCGAGCCGTTCGCATCCAGCGGTGTTCTTTGAGTAAAATAGGGTAGCGCTCAGTACCGACGAGAACGGTCGCATAACGCCGAGCAACACGCTCAACCACGGCAATGTATTCTTGGTTAACCTTAGCTGTTTCTGAACCTAATTTGACCTCTTGAAAGGCACGTGCTGCGGCTTCGATTTGATTCGCTGCAACACGGTCGATGGGCCCCCAGTAGCCCATTCGTCGATCCAGTCGATCCAAACCAGTTTTAAGTGCTGAACGTGCGGCGCGCTGACGCGAAACATCGATGGTCGTTTCAATTAGCCAGCCACCCTGCTTGAGGACAAGGTCTTCACCAAATTCTTCGACAAGGTCTCGGCGGACATGCTCAGTAAAATAAGGAGCCACATCGGCGAATAAATTCTCTTTGCTTTGTACCTTTTGCTCGGCGCGTTCAGCTTTGGCAGCCTTCATTTCATCCACCGAGATATAGCCTTCTTCGACCATCCGTCTGAGCACATACGCTTGTTTTGTGCGCGCCGCCTTCGGGTTTTTGATCGGCGAGTACCTCGAGGGCGCAGGGGGGAGTCCTGCGAGCAAGCTCATCTCCCCAAGGCTTAGGTCTTCAACGTTTTTAGCAAAGTAACTCTCAGCCGCTGCTTGGACGCCATAAACCCCGGCGCCCAGATAAATCTCATTGAGATACAGATACAAAATGTCTTCTTTGCTGAGCGTGTATTCGAGTCTGCGAGCCAGTATAGCTTCACGTATTTTTCGACCCAATCCACGCTCAGTCCCTTTGGCATAACCGATTTTTCGCACCAGCATTTGTTTGGCGAGCTGCTGCGTGATCGTTGACGCACCTTGCCGCACACGCCCAGCGCGCAAGTTGACCATAGCGGCGCGCAAAACCCCCTTGGGATCAATTCCGTCGTGCTCAAAGAAGTTGGTGTCTTCTGCCGCGAGAAAGGCTTGAATTAGTTGTCGGGGAATTCGGCGATAGGGGACGACGATTCGACGCTGCTGAGCGAACTCGCCAATGATCGAGCCATCGGCCGCGACAAATCGAGTAATTGCGGGCGGGTCGTATTGACTCGCATCGTCAACGACTGGAAGGCCTTCTCGGTAGGTCTGATAGAGCCCGAGCGCGAACATGCCACCGGCAATGGTAATCGCCGGTACAAGTGCAAGTACAGCGCGTATGCCGAGCCCGACAAACCGCATGGCCTAGTGGAGCCCCGCATCGCGCTCAAAAGCAGCAATTCCGCTGTCAGTTAGTGGGTGGTTGAGCAGCTTTTTGATTACCCCAAAGGGGATGGTGCAGACATCGGCGCCACGCAGAGCTGCTTGTTTGACATGCTCCGGACTTCGAATCGATGCAGCTAAGATTTCAGTATCGAAACCGTAGTTATCAAAAATGACTCTGAGCTCTTCGATCAAGTCCATTCCCGATGAACAGACATCATCGAGTCGTCCCAAAAATGGGCTCACGAAGCGCGCCCCAGCGCGTGCACAGAGTAAGGCCTGAACAGGCTGGAAAATTAGCGTCATATTAACGTCAATTCCTTGATCTGAAAGCGCTTTACAGGCTTTGAGACCAGCCTCATTGGTTGGCAGTTTCACCACAACGTTTTTGGCGATCTTTGCCAGCTCAAGTCCTTCGCTGATAAAAGTATCGGCATCGGGACCAAGAGCTTCAGCGCTGACCGGGCCCGGAACGAAACCGCAGATGGTTTTGATGGCATCTTCTCGCACTAGACCGGCGCGTTTAATCAACGTTGGATTGGTGGTCACTCCGTCAAGGAGTCCGAGATCTGCAGCTTGGCGAATTTCGTCGGCATCTGCTGTATCGATAAAGAATTTCATGTTCGCTCCATAGTTGGGATTTTCAATAGTTAATTTTAGATCGTTGGGCCATGGCCCTGAAGAGTTTCTAGGGGTTTGGGGTATTGTGCATTAATCTGTGCTGCTTCTTTAGCGAAATCGGCGGCAACAAATTGTTGGTAGCTTGCTGTTGAGCAGAGCGTTGATGAGTCCTTCATACGGTCGATAAACAACATCCCGTCTAAATGGTCGAGTTCATGTTGTAGGGTGCCGGCAGTAAGCCCTTCAGCGATCAGTGTAAATGGCTCGCCTTGCGCTGTATATGCTCGAACTTCGACGTGCGCTGACCGCTCAACCCGGCCGCGTAGGTTGGGTACGGATAAACATCCCTCGATAACTGAAATCGTTTCATCACTTAGGCTACGCAGTTCGGGATTCACAAGGACCGTCAAAGGAATGGTCGGTTTATAGGGGTAGCGAGGGTTGTCGTTGACTTCAATAATACAGACCCGTTGAGCAATACCTATTTGTGGCGCCGCTATTCCAGCGCCGTTTCGAGCGCGCATGGTTTGAATTAAATCATCGACTAAATTCGTTAGTTCAGTCGAATTAAAGGATTTTTGAGGGACCTCGGAACTGAGCGCTCTTAAGCGCGGGTCGCCGAGTTCGAGAACAGTATGTAGCGTCAAAGATCCACCCCTATCGCTTGCTGAACATGGCTAAAGCCATCTCGTTGCAAGGAGCGGTCCAATTCTCGAGCCATGCGCACTGCTAGCCAAGGTCCTTGATAAATAATCGCGCTGTAAATCTGCACTGCTGAAGCCCCAAGCCGGATACGTCGATAGACTTCTTCTGCGCTATCAATACCCCCAACTGAGATCAGTGGAACGCGACCATTGAGTTGACGCGCCAAGAGGGCTGTGACGTCACGCGAGCGCTGCTGCAGGGGGGCACCACTCAAGCCGCCAGGACCCATCGATTCGATGGTTTGACTCGATGCGCTTAACCCTGCTCGAGCGATTGTTGTGTTGGTTGCGATCAATGCATCAAGTTTGGTTTCAACGACGAGTTCAGCAATGGCTTGGAGATCCTCGTCAGCGAGGTCTGGCGCCACTTTGAGCGCCAGCGGAACGGGTCTTTTTAGCTCGTTAATCGCTTGTTGAACGCCCATGATTAATGGGCGCAATGCATCGAGTTGTTGGAGGTCGCGTAAGCCCGGTGTGTTTGGGCTTGAGACGTTGATCACCAGATAGTCGACATGAGGACCAAGCGCCGCCACGCTTTGACAATAATCACTCAGTGCGTCGTCATTAGGGGTGATTTTGGATTTGCCTAAGTTTCCCCCAAGCGGGCAAGGTAGATGGTACCGAGCAAGTGTCTTTGAGGCGCTTTGACAGCCCGGGTTGTTAAAACCAAACCGATTGATAATGGCTCGATCATTTTTGAGCCGAAAAAGACGTGGTTTTGGGTTTCCTGGCTGAGCGTGGGCGGTGATGGTTCCAATTTCAATCGCCGCAAAGCCGAACCCGGCAAAGCCGGCTGCGGCGCTTCCGTCTTTATCCAACCCGGCAGCCAGACCGATCGGATGCGCCCACTGACCTCCGAGGAGTTCTTGTTGGAGCCGACTGCAGTCGGGCATGACAAGCCACCGAATTATTCGACTCAATGGAGCAACGAAACGTGCTAAAAATAGTCCAATATGATGGGCTTGTTCAGCAGAGAACAAAAACAGGAGGGGGCGAATGACGGCGTACACGCTCACCCTTTCTTAGCGCAGGCAAGTGGCTCGCTTTGCGCCATAGCGCATTCGGTAAGGGACATAGATCATACAGCTTTGTTGATGGCAGACCTCTTGGCATACTTCGTAGTTTTTTGTGTGTTGTACGGCCGGTGCCTCACCCGTTTGTGTATTCACGACACGATCATAAGCTTGGCGGCGATCGGACCGTTCGTCTGCACTATGTAAACTGGTGACTAAACCAGCGGGAACGCCTTTCGCCCAAATCCCTGCGCCGTTTTTTTGAGCATCGATTTGGAGCGCTACCAAATCGGGTTCGCCGGGTCCTTTGATCGAGAAGATATGCGCAAGCCCCTTTTGGATCAGGGTACGCTCCAAATCAGGACAATCGACCAGGAGCCGGCCATAACCGCCACCGCCAGGGAGCGTAGCGCATGTCCAGCCGCGTGCAGCGGCGACCTCGCCGGCGGCTTTGGCGAGTTGATACAATTCGGCATGCGTCCAGTCGCCCCATCGGTGGACCGGGCCATAGGATTCAAGAGCATTAAACCCGGCCAGACGGGCGTTCTTTCTTTTTCCCGTGAGGGAACGAAGACTGAACGTATCGCCGTCACCCCAGCGAACGGTAACCACGCGCCCGTCAAGTAAGATTTGACCAGGTTTTGGAACGGGTCGAACAGGCTTTTTTATCGCTGTATCAAGAGGTTCATTTGCGTCGACATCAAGACTTGGCGGCGTACTCGCACAGGCGATGATTAAGGTGCACAACGCTGCAGCCAGTGGTGGTCGTCGCATCAGGAGACTCTCCTTAAATCGGCGGCAACCTTGCGCGACCTTCGACGGTTTGAAAAGCGTGAGCGGTGAAGGAGAGCGTGGACGTGGACAATCAGTTGCGCATGCAAGTCGAATCTTGGCTACAAGGTGATCCTGATCCGGTGGATCGAGCCGAGCTCGAAAGGGCACTAGAGGCTTCCGACGAAGAGTTTCTAAAAGAGCGTTTTTCCGGTCGTTTGAGCTTTGGTACAGCTGGGCTTCGTGGACCGATCGGTGCGGGCCCTTGTGCCATGAACACCGCCGTAATTCGTCAGACATGTCATGGACTAGCCGATGTTCTGATCGCCTCCGAGGCTGATCTGAGTCGTGGTGTGGTCATCGGGTACGATGCTCGTCATCGCTCTGATCAGTTTGCTCATGAGTCGGCAGCGGTCCTGCGCGCCCGAGGGGTGGCCGTCTATCTTTGGGATCAACCCGGTCCAACCCCCGCAACATCCTATTGGGTGCGCCAATTGGGTGCCTTGGCGGGGATACAGGTGACAGCATCTCATAATCCTCCCCAAGACAACGGATTCAAGGTGTATTGGGACCATGCCGCTCAAATTATACCTCCGGTCGATAGCGAAATTGCTGAGGCGATTGATCGACATGCCCTCGGTAAAGCCGCTGATTTGGCGGTTTTAGATGCTCGAGCAGCCGGTCCTGCGTTATCGTTTTTGGGGTCGGTTGAGTTAGCTAAATATTGGCAAGCTGTCGGAGAACAGACCCCGCGCGTCAGTTCGCCCAAAACGCCGATGCGGGTCGTTTATACGGCGATGCATGGCGTGGGCGGTGAATCGGTAGTGGCCGTCCTCGAAGAGGCAGGTTTCGAGGTGCACCCCGTCGCCGAGCAACACGCGCCAGACGCGAGTTTTCCAACCGTCGCCTTTCCTAATCCCGAAGAAGATGGTGCGATGGACTTAGCGCTCGCGCTTGCCGAATCGGTTGATGCTGATCTGGTCCTTGCCAACGATCCTGATGCTGATCGCTTAGCGGTTGCTGTGCCGAGCGGTCCCGGCTTTGAACTGCTCAACGGAAACGAAATCGGGCTGTTGCTCGGCGATCATTGTTTGCAGGCTTATGAGGGACCTCCAGCTATCTTTGCGGCGTCGATCGTTTCTTCTCAGGCGCTGCGCGCATGGGTTGAAGCGCAAGGTCATGCCTATGCATCGGCGCTCACGGGATTTAAATGGATTATGGCTGAGCGGCGACGACGACCGAATCAGAACTTCATCTTTGGATACGAAGAGGCGCTGGGTTACTGCATCGGTGAAACCGTTGCAGACAAGGACGGGGTTAGCGCAGCCTTGGCATTTGCGCACGGTGCGCGCTGGCTCAAGGAGCGAGGGAAAGACCTTCGCACTCGTCTTGACGAGATCTATAAGCAGATCGGGTTCTTCGTGTCTGATCAATGGGTTCAGCGGTTCTCGGGCGCTCATGCCGCAGCCGATATGGAGCGAGCGGTTGATCAAGCCCGACGGTATGCGCCACAAGAGATTAACGGGCTTACCCTTGTTGAGCGCTACGACTTCAACGAGGGTGCGCCGTGGGAGCCGAGTTTGTCTGCCAATCTAATTGCCTTGAACTATGGAGCGTCTGCGGAGGGTTTGCGCGTCTTGATTCGTCCATCAGGGACGGAACCGAAAGTTAAGACGTATTTCGAATATCGCAGCGCCCACAGCGTTGAATATGCGCAAGAGGCGCTCAAATCGTCGATCAATTCATGGCGTCAAGCGCTGGAGAAAACATGAACAGTCTGGTTCTCGCTGCTGCAGTCTTTATTATCGATGGTGATATCGATGTTGCTCATTTTGCAAAGGCTAAACCGGTCAAGCGAGCCGTTCAAGCGTATCTAAAGACGGCACCAAAGGGGTTAAAGACCTTCTTGGAAGAGACCGGTTTTCGACCACTTCGCGATTTGAATCGCATTCAAATTCGGATGAAGCAGCCGAT
>CACGMS010000012.1 GCA_902574205.1 uncultured Candidatus Hydrogenedens sp.
CTCCCCAACTGGCAGTGATGAACAGGCTAAAGCTGCGAGTAAACGAAGAGAACATTGTCTTCATAACCTGTCACTAAGAGTTCATTTAAACCGTCGCCGTTTAGATCTTTGATCAACATGCCGCCAGCCTGACCCAGGCTCTCTTCTAGCGTGTGCTGGGTGAATTTGCCGGGGCTGGTTTGTTCAAACAAAAAGATGCGCGGGTCGCCGTCACCTGAGACGATCAAATCAATATCGCCGTCGTTGTCTGCATCGCCGTAACCAAAGATTCCAGGGGCAGCGGTTCCTGTTCCTGGGCGTGAGACAATTCCTTCACTAATGACTTGTTTAATCCATGGAGCTTTGGGGTCTGCTGTGGGTGTGTACACCGCAATCTCTGAGGGCTCGTCATCAGCGACACTGACGGTATTGGTGTGGTTGCTACCCACGCCGCGCATCACACCGTCCCCAAAGAGATCATCGATCACTGTAAATTGAATGCTTGGACCGCTCGATTCATCGATAAGATGTCTCTTCCAGACGCCCGCCGGCGTTTCCGCGCTCGGAGCACTCACTTGTTCCATCCATGTATAAGACGCGCCTAAGCCAGCAAAGTATTCGCCGCTGACCAAGTCCAAATCACCGTCTTGGTCGACGTCATGGGTCTCAACAAGACTGCCCATGCCCTCGCCGATGAAATGGGGTTCGGCAGCAAATTGTCCGGGCGCAATCGCTTCGTACCAAACAGCCTGTGCGGCGTAGTCCGTACCAAAGGGCGTGTTCATCGATTCAAGGACACTAATGAGGTCCAAATCGCCATCTTGATCAACGTCTACCGGCAGACCTTCATGAATAAAAAGATCAAGACCAGGGGTCACCACATCGTGGCGTTTCCAGCCGTCGGCTTGTTGTTCAAACCAGACCAAACCACCACAAGGGGCGGTCCAAGGCACGAGCTGGCAGGTCAAAAATCCGGTGCCGACGACGATGTCTTTCAAGCCGTCTTGGTTCAGGTCAGCGACTCGAGATGCGTTGGGCCATTTAATTCCGTCGACCGGCTCGAAAACAGAGCGCTGTGTCCATCCGGATAGATCGTCAGCGAGCGTAAAGGCGCGCAACGAGCCATCGGGGACCGTAAAGCCGACCTGCTTATGAAAGTTCGAGACCACTAATTCGATGGGTCCGTCGTTTTTAAGTGTTTCGACTCGAACGAAGGCTGGTCCACAGATCCCGTCGGTAAATGCTTGACGCTTAAAGCGCATAGTTCCGAGCTCGATAGTGGCTTCATCCCCATGCTGGTAGGTTGAGACGCAAGGGTCAGCGCAGCCGCTGTTGACGCAGATGAGTGCCAGTAAAACAAGTCGTCTCATGGCGTGCTCGAAGTCGACCAGCTCGGCCCATCACATGACGGCTCAAGGTCGATGGTGGTGTTGATCGTAAAGTTTGTTGCCGGAGCGAGAACGAGCGTTTTGGCTGACTCTATGTCTGTTCCGGGTAGGCAATGCGCGCCGTCATCATTGTGATCTTGCCAGGCATACAGCGTGAGCCCTTCGCCTGCATCGCTCGGAACCAGTATTTGCCAGTCGATGGGGCCTGGCTGGTCCAGGATCAAGGTGCCAATAATCGCGAGTTGCGTCTTGAGAATGCCCTCACCGTAGGACCGATGCATCAACCAAAGCTCGATGGGGCCTGTTTGATTCGAGCGAACCTCGCCGAGGATTCGCACCTCAGCTGTAGGCTCAGCGTCGAGACAGCTAGCTAACGCAAAGAGGAGCAAACAAAGGGTTCGTTTCATCGTTGACTCCAACGCAGCCCAAGCAGCGCCCCAGGGATGGCGAACACCTCATCGATTTCGCCAAAGATCATGCGCAGATCAAGTTCAAGTGAAGAGGAGATGGCACGACGCACGCCGACCTGACCGAGGATGGACACGTAAGGGTTGGTCACCCATTCGGTGCGATCGCCCGTAGCGCTCTGGATGGCGAGCTCTCGCAAGCCAATAAGGTAGCGGTAATCAAGCGTGACAAAAGGTGAGTAGGTGCTTTGATAGCTCGCTTCGACTCGCGCGACGACTTGAACGCCTTGGCGCGGAACCGATGGGCTTTGATAAACCCAGCCGGTACCAAGTCCTGACCGAAGCCGCCACGACGTGCGAATAGGCCAGTCTTTGTTTAGCTGTAGGCGCGATTCCCAGCGTCGACCCAAAGCCGTCTCAGCTTCGAGCGTGGCGCTAAAATTCGATGCAAATGACTTTTCAACGGCGATGCCTGTCCATGGAAAACCTGCAGCGACATGAACGCTAACGGGTGCGGGCGAGATGGCTTGGGGCGCGCTGAGCGTTGCCGCTAAGAGCGCACAAGTGATCATGGGTTCAAACCAAACACACGCTCGAAATTCGTTTTGAACACAGCTTGTGCTTCGTCCGCTGTATACTCAGCTGCTTTCATCGCATCACGAGTTCGAGTGGCGTAATCGGCTAAGAACCCTGGGAATTGTGGGCCGTCGCTGCCGTAGATCATGCGATCGATCAGGCCTTCTTCTTTGGTCCGGCGAAGCACCTTGGTGTATAAGGTTCCATCCGGGTCCGAGGCGCCAGAACCTAAGGCGCTCGGCTCAAAGAAGACGTTGGGATAGCGTTTGCCAAGCGCCAAGCATTCTTCGAGGTTGCCTTCGGCTTTGTTGAGGAAATCAAACCCCATATGACCTAAGATGAACGTCGTTTGCGGAAAGCGCTTGATCGACTCTTCAAGGTAGATGGGGTTGGTATAAGGTGGGTCAGCCAATGTGCCATTGAAGGGCGATGGACCAGTGTGAAGATACACGGGTTTTTCGAGTTCTCCAGCGAGCGCGTAAATTGAGTCGTACTGCGGATCGTCAAAGCGAATGTGCATGTGCGCATGCGCCAATTTAATACCGATCATCCGCGGGTGATTCAGCGCTTCGCGTAAGTTGTTGAGCTGATTTTCAGCTTCGGTATTCCATTGATCAACGCGCAGGCTTGCTAAACCCCAAAGACGGTCCGGTTTAGCATCGAGTAATTCCATGACTTCAGCGTTGGTGGCGATGCCCACGCTGTGCGGCGCATACACGGCAAAGACCACCCCTTTTTCAAGGCCAGCATTGTCGAGCTGATCGACGACGCCTTGTGCTGAAAGTGTATCCTCAGCAAGCGGTTCTGGGTTCAGGTTGAGCGGGAACGGGAATCGCTCAGCTAAGTAGTTTTGGGTACTTGGGGGAATCTTGTCCCACTCGCCGGTGTGCAAATGCATATCGATTCCCGCAAGGACTTGGTCGCCATAGACGATTCCGCTGGGGCTGGAACAGCCCAACAGCGGCATCGGAATTAGACCGAAGAATGCAAGAGTGATACGAATCATGGGCTTACGGACTAGCAGCACCGCTGTTGAGCAACAAGGTGTAGTCTCCACGTCCGAGCCAGCTGAAATGACTAATACGCAAGCGATAGGTTCCCGCAGCAAGGTTTTCAAACGCCAAACGGCAGTTGCTGTTCTCGCCCGAATCATCATCTTGAGCAGAAGCTTGATCACTGTCTCGAGTCAACTGACAGCGGGTGTCTGTGTTTCCAATAGTTTCAATCACTAGCGGGCCGTCTTCGTTTTGTTCAAAGACGAACCAGTCGAAGTCGCGAGCGCCACCAAGTCGTGCAAAGATTCGGCTGCGTGTCGTGATCGGTTGAGCTTGTTCAGCCCGGTTTGGAAAGTCTTCCGTTTCACGAAGCTCGAGCATGCTTTCAGCCTCAGGCTCAGGCTCATTGCGAGGCTCCGGATTGTTTTCGGGCTCTGGATCATTTTCCGGCTCGGGGTTGTTTTCTGGCTCGGGTTCGTTGTCCAAGTCGTCACCAACTGGTTGTGGGTTACTACCACCGTTTGCGTTGTTTTCTGGATCGGTAGCTTCGGGCCGGTTTGGGGCAAAGAGCACCATGAGGGGCGCATTTCGCAGAGGAATGTTGAACGACCGTTCGCCGATCCAGTCGGGATAATCGTCGGTTCGCCAAGCCACGGTATAACGACCGGGCTCAAGGGCTTCCATCATCAGGTCGGTCGGCAGTTCGGGATCGATAAGCGTTTCGGTTTGTAAGACGTCGCCATCGCTGTCGAGAATAGCAATTTCTGCGTGCGTTAGTCCATCGCAGTTGCATCCGACTCGAACCGGAATACCTTCTTCGGTATTGGGGACTGGTTGTTCGGGGGCGACTGGCGCTTGCGCTAGGGCAAGATCGATGCTGTTGGCGCCGAGGTTGAGCGCTAAAGTGCCGCTGACTAAAAGGTCTTCGGCGCCAGGGTTGATCCAATCGTAGGGTGCTCGATCAAGGACGGCACGAACGGTAACGATCTGCGGCTCTAGATTCGCAAAGTTAACGATCTCGGGAAAGAGGGGGGCATCATTTTCTTGTACGTCTAAGGTCCAGCCCCAAGCGTTTTGACCAGCAAAGATAGCAACACTCAAGCGCCCTTCCGTGGGTGTCGTACCATTGATACGCACAAGCAATTCGCTCGTCTCTTGGCGTGGCTCTTCGTTGGTCTCAACAGGGCGCTCGTCAGTGGTTTCGGCGATCGGCTGAAAGTTGCGATCACTGACGCCGGCGTCAGGAGCACCACAGGCTGCCGCGAGGATCAGCAGGGCGCATAAATTTTTAGGCTCGGTAAACATGGTTGCTGCTCCTAATTCTGGATACTTTGAAAGTCGAAACCAAGGGTCATATTCTCTTGGTTGCGAACGGAACCGGCAAATGCCGAGTAGGGACGGAATCCGAAATCGCTATGCGTGATGCCGAGTTCTCCGCGAAGGTATAAGGTGCCGTTGATCAAGCGGTACTGCATGTTCATACGTACATTTTTAGAAGCTCCACGGATCGTGAGACGACCGTCGATGGCTAAGGTGCCGCGATCATTATCTGCTCCGCTGCATTGGGTGCCTTCAAAGGTCATCGTCGAGTGTTCATTGATATTGAGTTGGTTGTCGGCGAGCATGTGTCCTCGGATCTCCGCACGCTGATTGTCCGCAATATCATCGTCGTAACCGACACGTCGACGCATTTGTGGCTCATCAACAACGAGCCCTTCGACGGGTAACTCCAGGCTGACTCGACAGTCGGTACCTGCTCCGATTCGTTCAAGAACACCGGTCCAGTTGGTGGATCGGATCGCATGGTTGTGTGCAAATCGAGCACCTAGGGTCGAGTTATCCTTGAACACTTGAACATACAGTAAACTCTGTTGGTCATTGAAGCGATAAACACCTTGAATACCGGTTGCAGGCGGATCTTCTGGTTCTGGCTCAGGTTCCGGTGCAGGGTCGTTGTTATCATCACTGTTGTCAGGATTAGCTGGATCGCTATCTTCGTTGCGTGGGTCTTCTGGTGTGGGTTCTGGCGTTTGTTCGGTGTTGTTGCCGTTTGCATCGTTGTCGCCGCGCTCGCCGCGATCGGCCGAAGGCTCAGGTACGTATACGCGCCGCCCCGTGCTTTGCGGCTCTTCTTGTTCTTGTTGATCGGGCGTCTCATCAGCCCATGGGTCGATGGCTCGAACACCAAAGTTTTCATCGTTGGTTTCGGGTTGAATTTGTGTAGCTGGTGCTTCGGAGCAAGCTGCAAGAGCTACAGCTAGAGTGGTCAGTCGAACGAAATGAGCGAATATTGACATGTCGGTCTCCTCTGAATTCAATAATCAACTAATGAGTAGATAACGATAAGATCCCTCTACATACCTTTCTGATCGATGGGAAACGTCAACTGACCGATAAACGGGGCTAAAATCGAATTGGTCGAATTACCGCTGCTAAAAAAGGCGAAAACACGGAGCCTGTGGGAATGGCCATGGCCAATTAAACAGCCCTAAGTCGGCCGTCGTGCGGTTCTGAAACTCGTTCTTTACGCGGTTAGTGAACGATCTGTTTGTGACTATCAGTGGTTTGATTCGCCGTATCGCTCGCTGTGTGTTCTCGATGGAGTTTCATCGAGGCACGCACCAAGGTGACGCCGAGTTGTTCTAAGGCATGCGGCGGCAATTGCAGCGTCACAAAGCCGACTCGAAGTAGGATGCTGCCTGCGCAACTCTGGGTCACCAAAAACCCATGATCATCAGCAAGTATTGTGTTTCCAGAACAAGGTGGGGATGCGTCGTGCTGTGCCATAACAACCTCAGATGATATTGATTCTCATTACTGATAAACGATAAGAGTGCGTTGGTGTCAATAGCGAATGACGATCCGTCAGCTTGGATTTGAGATCAGTGGGTGCCGATGGGATAACCAGCAAAAGATCAGATCAGTTAGCTCGGTATCAATCGCTTCTATTCAGCAGGCTTTGAATCCGAACAAGGGAGCTTGAGCGAGGGGTGAAGGACGTGCGCCGAGGTATCGGAGTCAGTGACCTCGCCTTGCGTGTTCCAGTACTGAGCACCCGGCTTGATGGTACCTTGAACAAAACGAATCTCGCTCCGTTTGACGCCGTCTTTAAACCACATCGTCCAGGGTCCTTCTCTTCTCCCTTTGTCGTAGTGTCCTTGGGCGCGCATTTGACCGTTTTCGAACCATAATTTTTGCGGTCCATGCAGTGCGCATCCTCGGTAGCTTTCCGTCTTCCATCGCATCCCACTTGCATACCAAAAAGTATGCACACCGATTGCTTTACCCGCTCGATACTCGCCCTCTTGTCTTTTCTTTCCGTTCGCTCGCCAGTTGGTCCATACGCCGGTTTTGTTACCCCGTTTGAGCGAGCCCTCGCTTCGTTTTTGACCGTTCGGATGCCAATAGGTCCAGCGACCGCTTGGTTGACCTTGATCGTAGTGACCTTCGCTACGTTTTTGACCGTTTGCATGCCAGGACACCCATAAACCGTGTCGCTGACTGTCACGCAGCTGCCCTTGGGCTTTTAACACGCCGTTTGGGTGGTTGAGTGTTTCGGGTTCGAGCTTGGCGCAGGCGCAAAGTGCGCCGGCAACCAGGCAGGTAACGAACCTTTTAGTCATCATCGATGCATTGTTGATACAGATCAGGACAGGCTTGCTGTCCGCAAGGCATGTTGAGACACCGAGCGTCCATCATGCAGCGCGTCAGATCAGCCGCTAATCGGGCGCTGTCTTCACGGACGCGATTGAGGCAGTCATTAAAACATAAGGTGTCGATACCGCAGGCATTAACGCAACGAATCATGTCGGCGCAACTGTACGAGTCACCCGCAGGCATGCCGGTGTCTCCTGAAGGCGGGACAGGCGCGTTTCCGCCGGCTTCGCCGCAGGCGCGTGACTCGTCGGGGCACCGACTCATCATGCACGTCGCATCGTTGCACGCGTTTTGTCGAGCGCACGCCATCGCACGCTCGGTGATTTCCCGATTTCGAGGTAGAGCGGTGGCTAAGCAATCGCTGATGCACTGGTCATCATCGTTGCATTGAAAGGCGCACTGAATCGCCAGCAAACAACTACCTTCGCCGCCGAATGTTTGTTCGATCCCGCTGTCACGAGGTGAGTCACCTACGTCGGTATAACCTGTATCCGCAGCACCTAAATCAACCGAGCCGATATCCCTTTGCGGTGATCTGGCGTCGAGACTGGAAGTGGTCGCGTCGGTCGCTCTGCTCGTGTCCATCGGACCGGCTTCGATGATAGGTTCTAGCGATTGGGCAGAACAGGCAACGAAGAGCACAAAGCTCAGATGCATTGATCGCATGACTTATTCCCTTTGCAGGAGGGTTGATGATTTGATCTCATCGATAGTAGAAGACTTTTTTGCCTCTGCCCACCACACGCTGAAATTTTTAGGCGTTGGTTGTGTGAGCCATCGCGATGGCGAGCTTACCCACGACTCGATGCGTTCGGTTGTGCGCCAAGGCGCTTGCGATGTCATCGAGTGGATAAACGGTATCGATAACCGCCCTGATGGCTTCGTCTTCGATCTGACCGCGAAGAGCGGCGAGGTCGTTTGCATCGGGTGCTACAAAGACTGCGTGACTCGACTGTTTACGGAGTGGATTGAGCAGCGCACTGAGACTAGTACTGAGTAGCTTGACGATATTGATGTAGGTGCCATTTGGTTTGATTTGATGCCGAACGGTGCGCAGGTTGCGGTGACCGACGACGTCAAACCAGACATCAAATTGATCAGAGCAGGCGATGAGATCACGACGTTGATAGTCGATAACGTCGTCGCAGCCGAGCTCGTAAGCAAGGTTTTGGTTGGCGCCGCTGCAGACGCCGGTCACGTGAGCGCCAAGGGCTTTGGCCAGTTGAATGGCGATACTGCCGACGCCACCCGAGCAGCCGTTGATCAACACACTCTGGCCCGCTTGAAGCTGAGCCCGGTGCACAAGGCTTTGGTAGGCGGTGAGTCCCACGAGCGGTAAGGTGCCCGCCTCGGTATAGCTCAAGTTAGCAGGCATATAATCGACGAGATGGCTGGCGCAGCGAGTGACCTGGGCATGCGCTCCTGGTGTGGAGTTGAGCTTTCGAATCTCGGTGAGCCCCCAGACTTTGTCACCGACTTTGAAGCGATCATTTTCATCGGCTTCAAGAACGATCCCTGCAAAGTCACCACCTAGAATTTGAGGAGGTTTGCGACCAAAGATCACGCGCAAATCACCACGTAAAATCTTCCAATCGACCGGATTGATCGAGCTGGCATGGACTTGAATCAGTAATTCGCCCGCTTGGCGGTCGGGAATGTTGGTTTCGCCGACGGTGAGGGCGCTTGCGTCGCCATAGTGCGAGCACAGCGCAGCGTTCATGGTGGTCAAGTGGTCCTCGCTGATTCTTGGCGCAGTCTGATGGGAATCATGACTAAGGTCATGCTCGCCCAGACCGCTAGGCTAAAGTAGAGTGATTGCCAGACCATGGGGTAACGCCAGTCGCTCCAGGCGCCGGTAATGATCATGTTTTGGATGTCTCGAAACCCCTCACTTAGAGTCAGGTAGGTTGCACCGGCTTGTTCTTTAGCCTGCCAGAGTCGGTAGTAGTTGGGCACATCGATCAGCGTCATAAAGAGCAGATAAGCGATGCATCCTAACACTCCATAGCGAATCCATCGCTGAAGCAGAGCTGTGCCTTCGTTGCGGCAAAGCCACAGTCCGAATCCGAACAGCAGGGCGCTTAGGGTCCATAAGCTCTCTTCCACTGTTTGACCGAGGTAATTGGTGGTGAGCACACCATACCAGGCACAGCATTGGGCGAGTGTGATCAGCGGAAGAATGGGTAGAGCACACCGTTTGAGTGCAGCTCGATCAGTGGTTTGGGCGAGATGTACCAAGAGGACGACCCATTGAGCGACAAAGGCGAGTTCAGCGATGGTGGCGATCGTTCGACCAACCAAGACCGTGGATATCCATGAATCAAACATGGCAAAGCGGGCGACGTCACTGCGCAAAACAAAGCAGCGGGAGGCGCAGCCTAGAGTATAGGTAGCACAGAGCATTAACTGTAGTTGTTCTAGGCGGCTGGGTGCTTGTCGATTGACCCAGCGATAAAGGCCGATCAATAATCCAATGTTTAGAGCACCAAGAACGCACATGGCGATCCACCAGTTGTAGACTGCAGGTGCAAAGTTGGTAGCCAGAATCGATCTCCTGCCTCTTTATGCAGACCCTTGGCTGGCATGTCTTGCATTATCGATAAGACTCGACGAGTCTACTCAGCGAAACAGAGAGAAAGAGTTGTTCGTGCGTTTTCTTTTCGGCGGTGTTCTCTTCATGGGTTTAGTTTTCGGCTGTAATGGCGCTGGGAACTTACCCGAGTTACCGGTGCCGAGTTCTGCTGATTTGGTACCAGATCGGTTGCAGATTAGGGTCTCAGACCCGGACTTATTGTTTGATGAAGCTTGGCAAGTACCCAACCAAACGCAGTGGGTTGAGCTTGAGGTTTTGGTTTGGGGTTCATCGAGTGAGCAAGCTCAAACTGAACTTGCCGGTGAGACCGTAAACTTTACCTTCGCAAACGCCCGCGAGGCGAACACTCGAGCATTGGGTTTAGACCAAGGGAGTTCGTGTATTACCGATGAGCTTGGACGGTGCCGCTTGGCTGTGCGTTTGGGTACAGAACCGGGTGACTGGGTGATTCGAGCCACGGCTTTACGTAACCCTGAAGCCTTTGCTGATCAGCATCTTGTGGTGGGTCTGGGCGATCGCCGTCGCGTGATCATTGAGGCGCCGGGACTGCCTGCTCGGAACTGGAATGGAACGTTGCCCGATCCTTGGGTGCGCGACGAGTTAATTTTAGCCCAAAGTCAGTCCGAGGGCGGTGCCTTTGTGATTACGGTTTTCGATCAATACGATAACCCGGTGCCAAATAGTCGAATCATCCTGTCCGTACAGAGTTTAGCAGTATCCTCTCGTGCGGAAAGTGACGCCGGAACCGTTAGGGATGCAACTGCTGGGGTGTCCGATGCCGCACAGGTAACTACTGATGCCTTAGAACGACGACCTGATGCGCTGGCTAACGATTCGGGCTCGCTGGATGATGCGGGGTTTAGCGATACTGGCGTTGTCGATGGGGCGGGTAGTTCAAATCCCTTGGGTTGCTCCCTTGCTGCGTGTTTAGGTGCCGACGCTGTTGAGCGAGTCGAGGGTATAACCGACGAGGAGGGGCGCTTTGTGACCCAGTTGGTTCCGGGCGCTTCATCGGGGCGATTTACTCTGGCCGTTGGTATCGAAGAAATCGGTGAGGACCCCTATGTTTTCCCGGAGGTGGTTCTGAGTGGGAAAACCTATCAGCGATTAGCCACACAGATTATTTTTGATGGTCAAGCGGTCTGCTTTCCTGCCGATACGGTGCGCGGCGCTCAGGTTCGCTTGGTCGATGCAACAGGCGCAGGTGTCGCTAATGCGTCGTTACAAATAATTGCCGAAGGTTTGTTTGGCGCAAGCGCACCGTCAACCGATCGTGACGGTTTTTCGCAGATTACGGCGCGCTGTCCATCGCAGCCGCCTGGCGTCAACGAGGTTTTGTTGTTGCGCGCAATCGATGTTGATCAACCTCAAATTCAAATCGATATCCCTGTTGCCTTTGAAACCGCTGCCCCCGACCAACTCGACTATGTACCCATACGCTTTGATTCCAATTCGATCATTGCAGGCAGTGTCTCACGGTTGAGGTTTCGAGTCACCGACCGCAATGGCTTTCCGGTGCCTGAGGCGAGTGTGACCGCTCAGCCACTCAGTGAAGCAGACCTTGGGCGACTCACCTTTCAAAGGGGTGAAGATTTTATCTCGACCCAAACTCTTCAAACTAACGCCTCAGGAGAGGTGATCTTTGAAGTGCGTCCCATCGGTGCGCGAACGCAGCCTGAATACCCGCTGCAATTAAAGGTTTTTGCGGCTCTTGACCCCATTGTGCGCACGCTCGTCCCAATTCATGTGCTTGGCGGTACACCGCAACGGGTTCGAGTGGTGCGTGGGCAGAATATGCAATTGTTGACCGGTCAAGGCGGCGCTACGGTCACGGTGCGCGTCGATGACGGGCAGGACAACCCGATTTCAAATGTACTGATCAGTGTCGGGGAAACAGCCGATTTACTGATGGCTCCAATGACCGGTCGAACCGATCAGTTCGGTGAATTTGATATCGGAATTTTGAGCGTCTTAGGACTTGATGATGAGCGCACGATTCGTGTGCCTATTCAGGCGAGCTGGCAAGACAGTGAAGGTGTTCCTTGGACCCAATCCACTGAACTGGTCGCAGGTATTGGTATTGGCGATGGTCGAAGGATTTTGCTGAGTCAGGGTGGTCAAGCGCTTGCACTCTGCGCAGGTGATCCGTGTCTGCATCTCGATGCAGGCGCACTGCTGGTTGACCCTGTTCAACTGCAAGTGGTCAACGCCAATGGCGGCGCTTTGCGCAACCGATCCATTGAGATCAATTTGATCGATGATCAACCGCAAGGCTGTGGCAGCAGGCCGAATCAAGGTGAGAACTTGGGAACGACCGGTGAGTCAGCGGCTTTGTTTTTAGGCGGTGATGTCGGTGCGCAGTGGCGTGCTGGAGATCAAGCTCGCACCTGTCTTTGGGAGGTTCGAAGCGGCGCCGTGAGCCAACGCCTGCGTTTGGTACAAGGATCCGCTTTACCGAGTCTTGGGACCTTTCAGTTAATCGATGCTGAAGGGCAGTTGACCGGTGCGGCGAGTGCGCAGTTAGCGCTGGCTTCACGTCCTTTGCATTACGTTCACCCCCAAGTGTTTGATGCGAGTAATTCACACCATGTTGAGTTGCGGGTTCGTGATCGATTTGGCAACCCGGCGGGGCTTGAGTTGCTCGGAGCTAATCCCGACAATTGCATCGCCGATCGCAATCAGTTTGTTCTCGATGCACAAGGGGTGACTCGGCTTCGAATAGCCGGCGGCGCTGATCCCCGTATTCCTTGTCGAATGTCCGTATTTTCACCGCGCAGTTGGCAAGGTGATCCCCCCTTAGCCACGTTTGATGTGGGCGGTGGTGTCATCGATGTCCGTGATTTTGTGTTTGAGCCCGTTGGCCTACAAAGCCGAGTGGTGCGCTTTCCGACCGTTGGTGATTGGACCGGAGTGGAAGTGGGGCATTTACGCGGGGGGTTAGCACAAGGCGTAGTTTTACCTCTTGAGGCGAGCGATGAAGAGGGATTCTGCGCCGAGCGGGATCGCTGTACGGTTGTTGAACTGCTGTATTTAGGGACCTATGAATCGCTTTTACCGAGTCCGCGCGTCCTGTGCGGCGAAGAGGCACAGTGTCCAAGCCTTTTGATCAAGCGCACACGAGCCAGTTATATCGTTGAGCTTCCGCGTGAGCATTTGCGCACGCCCGGTCGCTTTGGTTTAAGGTTGTTCACGCCTGGTCAACCAGCGATTACCAGCGCTATTTTACCGATTTGGGCGCGGCCTATTCCGCGAGGAATCGAGCGGCGCGTAGCGATCAATGCACCGCAAAACCATCAGGATCCGATGGCGGTTGACGTGCTCACACAGCGCTTTGACGATGACCGGGTACGCACCGATGCCTGTGGTTATAGTTTTTATAATGATCCCAACGACCCGGAGCGGCATCTGCATCAATATCGAGCGTGGGTGGCGAGTTGGACAACAGGAGCGCCTCAAACGAGTCGTCGAACCGTTTTTCCGCAAAGCATCGATGCGCTAACGATTGGAATTAAGGGTTATACCAGCCGGGTTTGGCATTGGGAAACGTCGTTATGCCATGCTGACGATCTCAACGGCGATGGGGTTCAGGATTTGATGCTGCTTGGATCGCCACGCGGCGATCAGCACGGGCAAAATTGCCTTCATGCCGTCTTTGGTGACGCAAACGGCGGGTTCATCTCGAATACCCAAGAGATTAACAGGTATTGCGGGACCATGCCGGGGTGCCGCTTGCGGCAAATAGGCGAGGGTCAAACCGCGTTAGCCGTGCTTGATTTTTGTGATCCAAACCTGCCGCGCTCAAGGCGAGCCTACAGCGTGGATATGGATGGAGACCCACTCGACAACAGCCGTTATATGGAAGTCAGTTACAGTGCGACGCCAGAACCGCAATATTACGGTTACCGACCTTCGGGTTCAACCTGGTCGCTCCGCCGGTTTGGTAATTTGAGCCAAGGCGGTCGGTTGGTGGTTTTAGGTAACCGAGGTCGCGCCGGACTCATGCACGCCTACCCGGATTGGCAGCGGCATAATCTCGATGGTTTAGCCTGGGATGAGGTGGTTGAGTTCAGGCTCGGCAATTGCGGAGATGATATTGCACAGACTCAATGCAGCTCGATTGTTCGAGGTGGCGCTGAACTGTATTCAGCGAACGGCTACAGCGGTGTGATTCGATTGCTCGCCAACAATCGGTATACGCAGCGGACATCGCAAGGTGGGATGAGTTTACATGATACCGCTACGGGTCAGCCTTTCGGTGCTTTACATGGATTTGAAGCTCGAGGTACAAGTTTGAGTCCATCGGTTGATTGGTGGTTGGAACCGCTCGGTTACAGGGGTATTTATCGCCGTCTTATGCGCTGGAGGGGGCCAGTTCAGGAGTATCCGTGGGCCGATTGCAATGCACAAGAGACAGACGGTTGTCAGGAGGTGGGGTTGCTGTTTTCAACGCATTGGATCACGGATGAGGTGTATCTCACGCATGTAGACGACAGAGGCGATTACGTTGTTTTGCGGCATATTGATCAACCCACTCAAGCCTATTCCAACCGAGTCTATGCCGGTGCTGTCCATGGCTACGATATTCTGCAAAGCGCCGATCGATCGAAATTTCTCGTCAACACGCGCTCAGGGCTTGGGGTGGTTACTGTTCGTCTCGACGCGCCGCTTGAGCAGCGTCTTCAGTTCAACTTGCTACCGGAGCCGGCTCGCAACTGGCGGCAAGGAGGCCACTGCTCGTATAGCCAGGATGGTGCCCATTTAGCTTGCCGGCGCGCACAACCACCAGCTGTTCGAATATACACCTTTGGCGACCAAAGTCACCGCACAGTCGACGTGCCAGGACAGAGCCTAGGTGCAGACCGAAGTCTCACGTCCCTCGGTTTTTTGAATAACGGCATGTTGCTTGGAAACCTCGACGACACCGCATCTTTGCTTATTGACCCTGCTGATGGCTCCGTTCTTCGTCGATGGTTTAGCTCAACAAACGAGCGTTATCCGCTTCGAGAAGCTTGGGGTATACATGGCGGTGTACATCGGATGAGCCCGGTGACACGGGGTAGCCTTCCAGGCGGAGGGGTTTTGGTGAGCGGCAGGAGCAACCGCGTGATGCGTTTAGATTTGAGTGGACGTCAAGCTGACGAGTTGACGCGCACGACACTGCCTGGTGTCCACACGACCAGCGACGTCTTTGATGGCGGCGACCATGAATCCATAGTGCTCAAGCAAGTCGATGAGATTATCGTTTGGACGCCACAGCGTGCGGTTCCACTGTGCGGTAATGGAATTCTTGATGACGGTGAGCGCTGCGATGACGGCAACCTGCGCCATGATGATGACTGCCCTATGGATTGTCGAAGTGTCTGCGGCGATGGGGTGCGCAGCGAGCTTGAAGCCTGCGATGACGGCAATCAAGTCGACGGTGACGGATGCAGTGCTCAGTGCGAGATGCCCTAGGGCTCTTCAACAAAGCCTTTCCAGCGGGTCATGTACTCAATGAAGGCTTCGCCTAAGCCTTCTTGTACCAGCACCTGCCTTGAGACCGGTGTAGGTCTAGGCTCAAAATCGGGGTCTTTGATCACTTGGCGGGCAAAATCGTGATGGAGAATTCCGGCGCGACCGACGGACGCGAAGTCGACGCCTTGATCGAGCACCCATTGCACGTCGCTAGCGGTCATGATTTTACCTGCTACGGTCAGTCGCACATCGCCGCGCACGAGCGCCGTAAAATCATCAAGCAAAAGACCTTCATCATGCTCAGATGCTCCCTCGGGTTTTTTGAAGACGTCCCAAAGTGAGATGTCGAGAAAATCGACGAGCGCATGATCGATGACATGCTGGCAAAGCGCCACACATTGTGATCGCTGGATTCCAAAGCGCTCGGGTGAGAGGCGCAGACCGATCAAGAAATCCGGTCCACAGCTTGAGCGCACCCCACGTAAGATTTCGATGATCAGGCGCCAGCGGTTCTGCAAAGAGCCGCCGTAGTCATCGTCTCGTCGGTTGTATTGAGCGCTCAAGAATTGACATAAAATATAGCCATGAGCGCCATGGATCTCGACTCCGTCATAACCCGCTTGTTGTGCACGGACTGCGGCAGCAATGAAGTCGTCACGCAATTGCTCGACTTCACTCAAGCTGAGCCCTCGAGACTGAGTGTCTTGGTCGGGTGAGGGACAGACGGGTTGCTCAATAATTAGGTCTTTAGGTGAGCGCATCCCTGCGTGGTGCAGCTGAACGACCGCTAGACTGCCGTGGGCTTGAATCCCTTGGGCAAGGCGTCGATGCCCGTCGAGGTGTTGATCGCTAAAAATTCCAAGCTGACCCGAGAAGCCTTGACCGATTTTTTGCACATGACTGGCGCAGGTCATGGTCAGACCAAAGCCACCTTTTGCTCTCATGGTCAGCCAGCGGTACTCGTCCTCGCTGAGCCGTCCGTCAGGATGACTTTGACAGTTGGTCATCGGCGCCAACATCAAGCGATTAGGGAGCGTCAGACCACAAGGAAAGGTGAGCGGTTCTAAGGGCCGAGTGGAAGAGGTCATGATTTTTGTGTGCCTTTGATGATAGACTGGAGTTAATTCACAGCCGCCTTATCACTGGACAAACTGTCGGACTAGGCGATGTTGTCAAGGAATGACGATGGCCATCAGGTGTTGGTGTTCATGGGAGGTGCGCGATGCGAGTGGTCTTTGTGTTGGTGCTGCTCGCAACCAGTAGTTGCTCGGGGCGCTTGGAAGCTGGCGAACAAAGTCGCGAGGGTTGGAACAAACTCTCAAGCGAAGCGCAACGAGTCGTTGAACACGGCGGAACCGAGCGTGCTTTTACGGGCAAGTTTTTGAACCATAAAGAACAGGGGACCTACACGTGTGCTCGTTGCAGCGCGCCGCTTTTTCCATCGGGTGCGAAGTTTAAATCAGGAACGGGTTGGCCGAGTTTTGATCAGGCTTTAACTGGCGCAATCAAAGAAGTGCCGGATGGGATGCGGGTCGAGATTCGCTGCGCTCGCTGTGACGGTCATTTGGGTCACGTCTTTCGCGGCGAAGGGATGACGACAAAGAATACCAGGCACTGTGTCAATTCAGTGGCGTTGGGCTTTAGTGAGACACCGACTCAAGAAGCCTTTTTTGCGGGTGGATGCTTTTGGGGCGTTGAGCATTTGCTCGAGTCGATGCCCGGTGTGCTTAGTGTTCAATCGGGTTACATGGGCGGTAAGGTTGATAAACCTACCTACAAGCAGGTCATACGGGGAACGACCGGTCATGCAGAGACGGTGAAGGTGGTCTTTGATCCCACGAAAACAAACTACGAAATTTTAGCACGTCAGTTCTTTGAGATTCATGATCCAACGCAGGTGAATCGCCAGGGTCCAGACATTGGCCCGCAGTACCGATCAGCCATTTTTGTGACCGATTCGCAGCAGGAGCAAACCGTCCTTCAACTGATGAGCGAACTCAGAGGTCTTGGATACAAAGTCGCTACCCAAGTGGAGCCTGCCGAAGTGTTTTGGCCGGCTGAAAATTATCATCAGGATTATTACAAGCGAACAGGCAAAGCGCCCTACTGTCATAGCTACACAAAGCGCTTTAAAAAGTGACCGTTGCGCAGGGACTTTGACCCTCGCTCGTTGGCGCGGCACAGTACGATCATGCGCTTTCTTATTTTATCCGTTGTGATGTGTTCAGCGTGCAGCGCAACGCCGCCGGAGCCGCTGTGCGGTAACGGTACCGTTGAAGCCGGTGAAGCTTGTGATGATGGCAACTTAGTCGATACCGATTCATGTACTTCCTTATGCGTGGCTGCTCGTTGCGGTGATGGTATCGTTCAAGATGGCGAGTTGTGTGAAGGTTCTGAAGAGGAGGGGTGTTACAATTGTCAGCCACGCTGCGGTGATGGAATTGTTGCCGGTGATGAGGCGTGCGATGATGGGAATTACGAACCTCGAGATGCCTGCGATGATTGCGACCCCGTGCGCTGCGGTGAGGTGTATTTTGACTCCGCAGCGGGTTCTCCGTCGTTAGTGACTGATCAGGTTGGGGACTTTTCCTTACCGCTTAATGGCGGTCGTACTTGGCATTTTAGCCAAGCCTTTAATGGTTGTGATAGCTACCATTTTATCCTTCGAGACGGAGCGGTACAGTACACAACAAGCCTGATCAACAGCGACATGCGTGGATTTTTAGCTGAGCTTCCCAGCAACAGTCACGTCTTCTTTGGTAGCTTTGCCGGCGGGTCACAGCAGGCTCTGGATTCGATCCGCAACACGCAAGGTGTTGTCGAGGCTGCTCTTGGTCGGTTGAGTCCCGCTCAACGGAGCGAGTGGGAGGGGCGAATCCATTACATTATGGAGCCGGTTCAATTCTTGAGCGGGCCGATTGGGGATGTGGCTCGTCGTGAGCCACGGTCCTTTCTCAATTTTACCTTTTCCATCGATCGAGCGCAGCGTTTGCGCGAGCATGGTTTACTGCGTGACCCGACCATGCAGGATTCAAACGTCGATATCCGCTGGATCGCTGAAGAAGCCAAAGGGTATAATTTTGAATTTGATCGCCAGCAACGCTTGAGTGCCGAAGAGGGCATCACCGAGGTTGTACTCACGGAAGGGCTTGTGCATGGGGGCGGTGGCACGACCTTTGAGGTCGAGTTGCCGAGCACCGAGGCGCTCGACGCGTTTGATACCATGGCGATCGATATGCTCATGGATTGCCCGGATCACACTCATGAAAACTGCAACCCTTGGGATTATTCTGCGCCCTTGTTTTTATGCGGAACGACGCCTCGAGAGGGCTGCGGTGATGGGGTGCTTGATGAGGAAGCAGGAGAGGCTTGTGATGATGGCAACACGATCGCTGGTGACGGGTGCACGGAGTATTGCGAACTCGAAGAGTCTGGTCGGATCGGTTATTGTCCAGATAAGGTCGAGTTTGCCTATTGGATCACGACCTATAAACGGCCCGGTCAATGGGTCCATGACATTACCCCGATGCTCGCTCACTTCAAGCAAGGCGGTAAGCGACGTATGCGCTTCCAGGTGGGTACCAATGGCAAACAGTATCTACTGACGATCAAGCTGCGTTTGAGCGCTACGACACCACAATTTGGAAGACCTGATGCGGTGGTTCCGATGTGGACGGGTGGGGGCTATGGTGAAGGGTACAACGATGCCCAAGAGCTCAAAGAGGTGACGGTTCCGGCCGATGTAAAACGAGTCGAGTTTGTTGCGCACATTACCGGACACGGCATGTCAGGTGCTATGAATTGCTCGGAATTTTGTGCGCACAACCATCGCATTCAAGTCGGTCAGGGACCGGTTCACGAAAAGGATCATAGCGTCGCCGACGCGCGGCGAGGATGTCAGATGGCGGTCAATGAAGGGGTCGTTCCTAATCAATTTGGTACATGGCCATTTGGTCGTGCGGGTTGGTGTCCGGGGCAAGAGGTGCGGCCGTGGCGGATCGATCTCACCGATGAATTGATACCGGGAAGTACACAAACCTTACGCTATTGGTCCGATGTGCGCGGGCAGCCTGGGACAGGTGGTCGTATTCGTATGGTCAGCTGGTTGGTATACTGGCGATAGATCGCTAGTGACGATGCAATCCAAAGCTTGAGTCTGCACTCAAAAACCGAGATGTAGCCGCCATGAGCTTTCTCGATGGCCTCAACGACGAACAGCGATTAGCCGCCGAGCACCGAGACGGTCATCTTTTGATCCTTGCTGGTGCAGGTACGGGTAAAACTCGAACGTTGGTGCATCGCCTTGGCAGTCTCTTGGAGCAAGGACAGCCTGCCCATCGGCTCATGGCAATTACTTTTACCAACAAAGCGGCTGCCGAGCTCAAAGAGCGTCTCAAAGATTTGGTGGGCAGCAAAGCGGATCGGGTCGTATGCGGTACATTTCATGGCGTCGCGGCGCGTTACTTGCGGCAGTTGAGTTCACGAATAGGTTGGCCCGCAGACTTCTTAATCTATGATGACGCCGATCAGCGCAGCCTGGTTTCGGGGTTGTTGTCGAGCGCTGACCAAGTCACACCTGGTGCGTTGATCAAAGCGATGGAGCGATTGCGCCTCAATCCGCAGGTTGCGATCCCCACATGGGATCGCGCAGGTCAGCTCGCCAAAGCGCGTTTGACCGAGTACCGCGCGGCGTTAGCTAAAGCGGGTGCAGTCGACTTCCAAGGCTTGGTTGAGGGGTTTGTCGCGCTCGTTGAAGCCGGTCACCTCCCTCCTTTTGATGAGGTGATGGTCGATGAGTTTCAAGATACGGATCGGTTGCAGCATCGGCTCCTTGAGGGGTTTGCTCAACACGGTTCACGGGTTGTTGCGGTGGGCGATGATGACCAAAGTATTTACGGCTGGCGCGGAGCGGATGTTAGCGGGATGCTCAGTTTTGAGAAGACTTATCCAGGTGCAAGCCGAGTCACCCTGGCGCGCAATTACCGATCGGTTCAAACGGTGCTTGATGCGGCCAATCGATTGATTGGAAAGAATCGTGACCGCTTGGGTAAAGTACTGGTTGGTAATCGCGGTCAAGGCGATGATTTGGAAGTGACTGCTGTTGCCGATGATCGCGCAGAACAACGCCAAGTGGTGCGGCAACTGTCCTCGTGGATCGATGCCGGTTTACCAGCGAGCGAACTCGCTGTTTTGGCGCGCACGAATGCCCAATTAAGAAGCATTGAAATCGGGTTAGCCGGGGCACGAGTGCCTTACCGTTTGGTTGGCGGTCGAGCTCTTTTTGAAACCCGAGAAGTACGCGATGTGATGGCCTTTTTGAGGCTTTGGGTTCAGCCTGACTCAGACCTAGATTTGCTTCGGATTATCAACCGACCAACGCGTGGGTTGGGTAAAGTGGCCGTGGATAAAATAAAGACATCTGCAGCAGGAAGACCTCTTTTACCCTTTTTAAGGCAGCATTATGATGAGTTCAGCGCACGCACGCGACGGGGCATCTCGCGTTTGCTTGAAGTGCTTGATCCAGTGCCTTCAAGTGTTCGCGAAGGGCTTGAGCGGGTGATTTACGATGGCGGCTATTTGGAGTGGGTTTGCCAGCGTGAACCCGAGCGTGCGGATGATCGCGAGGCGAATTTACTGAGTTTGCTTGATAGCGCTTCAACCCTTGCTGGTCCTGAGGGTGACTTGATTGAATTTTTAGAAGCATGGAGCCTGGCGGGAGGTGCTGACTTAGGTCGAGGTGAGGGCGTGCGTTTGATGACCATTCATGCGTCGAAAGGACTTGAATTCAGCGCCTTGTGTTTACCGGGTTGGGAGGAAGGTTTGTTTCCCATGCCCGATCCTGAAGGGGGACGCTTTGATCAACTCGAAGAGGAACGACGCCTGGCATATGTCGCCCTGACTCGAGCGCGCGACCGAGCCATGATTACTTGGGCGCGCTCCCGTATGCACCATGGCCGAACGCTCCCCGGTCGACCCAGTCGGTTTATCACAGACATCGCGGGAGAAGGCGTTCGTGGTTATGCGCACCACCCGCTTGATGGTCGACAGGTTCAAGCCTTGCCTCAAGCGCAAAGAAAATCGGCTCAGCCGGTTGCTTACGATGAACTCGCTCAGGTTGATTATGGTGACCAAGAAGGTGGCGTATTTGTTCCAGGCGACCCGGTTGAGCATGAGCGTTTTGGTCGCGGTGTGATTCAGTCGTTGCGTGGCTCGGGGTTGCAGACCAAAGTGGAAGTCCGATTTGCCGATGGTAGCGTTCGAACGATTATCGCTTCGTTTTTGGTTCCTGCTGATTCCATGGAGTTTTAATGAGTATTCAAACGACGATTGAAGAGAAATTAATAGAGTCCTTATCGCCGACGCGATTACGCATTGATAACGATTCTGGTCGTCATGCCGGACCAGCGACCGAAAGTCATTTTCGATTGGTTATTGTGGCTGATTCTTTTGACGGGCTCAGTTTAGTAGCTCGTCAGCGGTTGGTGTATGCTTCGCTTGCCGAGGAAATGGCTGGTCCCGTTCATGCCCTACAGATGAAGTGCTTAACGCCCGTTGAATACGATGCCGCAAAGGGTGAGGTGACCCTCAAAGCACCGCCATGCGGCGGCGGTCATCGCTAGCTTTTGAGCTGCTTGAGGACTTCGCCCACAGATCGGGTGTTTTGCATGATGTAATAATGCAGCGATGGAACCCCCTCCTTGAGCAGTTCCTTGCTTTGTTTGACGGTCCATTCAATACCGACTTCAACAATCTTTTTGGGGTCGACCGAGCGCGCTTTAGCCACCAGTTCTTCTGGCAATTCACACCAAAAGGTTTTGGGGAGCATCGAGAGCTGACGTTCGCTCGAAAGGATTTTTAATCCCGGAATGATTGGAACAGTAATCCCTTCCTCTCGACAGGCGTCGACGAAGCGAAAATAATGCTCATTATTGAAGAACATTTGGGTCACGATGTACTCGGCGCCAGCATCCACTTTCGCTTTAAGGTTTTTTAAATCCTCGGTCATGTTGGGCGCTTCAAAATGTTTTTCAGGATAACCGGAAACCCCAATACAAAAGGTCGTTGGATCTGAGCTTTGGTTTCTATCTAAATAACGACCGTGGTTCATTTCGCTCAGTTGTTCGACAAGATCGCGTGCAAAAGGATTGTTTGAGCGACCGTCAGCGATGGGCTTGTCGTAACCGTTGTCATCACCACGAATCGCCAAGACATTATCGATACCGAGATAATGAAGCTCGATGAGAAAGTCTTCGGTCTCTTCTTTGGTAAACCCGCGGCAGATCACATGCGGCACTGCGTCGATTCCAAACTTATGCTGAACCAATGCACAGACACCAAGTGTTCCAGGTCGTTTGCGCTTGACCACTCGGCGCAACCCTTGAGGCGTATCTTCATAAGAGATCACCGCCGGGTGGCTGGTGATATCGATGAACGGTGGCTTGTGAATGGCGAGTTCGGACACCAGTTTCATGAGCGACTGGAGGCTGCCCCCGCGGCGCGGTGGAATGATCTCAAAACTAATCGGTGGCTCTTTGGATTGAGCGAGATGTTCGATGACTTTCATAAGGATCTCATAAAGGTGCCTTGTTCATCTAACAACAAGGCTTTTGGCTTAGTGTGTGTTTTGATCGGCCTCGGCTTGCGCGAGCGCTTGAGCCCGGTTGAAAACCTCGAGCGCTTCTTCTGGTTTGTTCTGTTTTTTCAACATCCGAGCTAACGCACGAAGCGGGCGGTGATTTTCTGGCGCCACTCGAGCGGCGTTGCGAAAAGCGACGCAGGCGCTTCGTATGTCCTCTTTTTTCTCGTGGATAAGGCCCATGCGATGCCATGGACGCCAATCGTCATCAGTACGCTCTTGCGCGTGTTGATAGGCACGTAACGCCCGGTCGGTTTTCCCTGATTTGGCGCGGACATCGCCAAGGGCAAGCCACGAGTCACTGTTGTCTTCAAAGGCGAGCACAAAGCGTTCCGCCGCGCGCTCAGCGCTCTCAAGGTCGTTAAGTTCTAGATTGAGCGAGACCGCTTTTCGGTGCAAGAATAGCGCTTCTGGAAGCTGACCTAAGGCGGTTTCACACAGGTCTCGCGCAAGCTCGATTCGGCCTTGTTGTTCTAAGACCGTAGCGAGACCTTCGTACGCGTCTGCGTTTAATGGCGCCTTTGCAATTGCCTCGGCGAGGAGCGAGCGCGCACGCTTAAGATCGCCACTGCGTAAAGCCTCCATACCCATCTGCAGTTCATTCATCGACTCAGCCTAGGTTGATCCAAACCGATTTAGATTCGGTGTAACCTGCAAGAGCAGCCTCACCCAAGTCTCGGCCATAACCACTTGCTTTGAAGCCACCAAAGGGGAGTGATGGGTCATAGAGGTTGTAGGCGTTCACCCAGACGGTGCCCGCGTCTACACGCCGTACGACACGTAAGGCTCGAGCGACGTCTTGTGTCCAAACCGCTGCGGCTAAACCGTAGCTGCAATCATTGGCTATCGCGACCGCCTCGGCTTCGTCTTCGAACGGGATAATGCACAAGACCGGACCAAAGATCTCTTCTTGAGCAATTCGCATGGCATTATCGACATCATTGAATACCGTCGGCTGGATAAAATAGCCTTTTCCGGTGCCGTTATCGTGTGCGCTCCCGCCCGTTAAGCAGTTTGCGCCTTCGTCTTTTCCGGCTTGGATCAGGTTGAGTACGGAATCAAATTGCGCCTTGGATGCAACCGGACCCATACGCGCCGAGCGCGGATCGCCGGGAACCGGTGCTGAGGGTACAAATTTAGCGGCTTGTTCGGCTACGGCTGCGCAGACCTCATTGTAGATTGAGCGCTGAACCAGCAAACGGCTTCCCGCAGCGCAGACTTCGCCTTTGTTATAGAAAATCCCAGTCATGGCACCGCGTACAGCGGCCTTAAGATCAGCATCTTCAAAGATGATGTTGGGTGATTTCCCACCGAGTTCAAGGGTCACGCGCTTGAGCGTGTCAGCGGCTTTCTTTTGGATACCAATACCCACCGAGGTTGATCCCGTGAAACTAATTTTATTGACCGATGGATGTGTGACGATTCGGTCGCCCACGACCGAGCCAGCGCCCGGGACAATATTGAGTACACCCGCAGGAATGCCTGCCTCTAAAGCGAGTTCGCCAAATCGAAGCGCGGATAAGCTCGACACTTTAGCTGGTTTGTGGACCAGTGAGTTGCCCATGGCTAATGCTGGCGCAAACTTCCAAGTGGCAAGGAGCAAAGGGAAATTCCAGGGCGTAATCGCACCGACCACTCCGATGGGTTGGCGCAGGGTCATCCTTAAAACGCCTGCCTCGCTCGGTAGCGTGTCGCCCGTGAGTTTGTCGGTAAAGCCAGCATAGTAATCAAGGATGTTTGCAACCGTTGGGATCTCAATTTTAGCCGCATCAAAATCGGTTTTACCGACATCGAGCGTTTCAAGGCGTGCTAATTCGGCATTATGCGTTCGCACCAGTCCAGCAAGTTTGCGCAAAACGCGCCCGCGCTTTGCTGGGGGTAGGTCACTCCAGCGTCCATCATCAAAAGCCTCACGCGCAGAGTCGATCGCTTGATCAACCTCAGACTCGCCGGCTTCAGGGACTTTACAGATGACGGATTCATCTGCCGGGTTGATGGTTTCAAAGGTCGCACCGCTGGCGGGTTTGACCTTTTCTCCACCAATAATCAGATGTTCAGGAAAGCTCATCACTTGATCTCCTTGGCTTGGACGCGGTGCTGACATGAGTGCAGTCGACGCGCAACGTCGGTGTTAGTCATAAGAGTAAAAACCTTGTCCGGATTTTCGGCCGAGTTGTCCTGAAGCGACCATTGAGCGCAACAGTTCAGGCGCTTTAAATACGGGCGATTGAGTCGCTTCATAAATGGTGTCGGCGATCCCGAGTCGAACGTCCAAACCGACTAGGTCAGTGAGTCGTAACGGTCCCATCGGAAAGCGGTAACCGAGCTCCATACAGGTATCGATATCGGTCGGTTCAGCTACATTTTGTTCGACCATACGAATGGCTTCGAGTGCGATAGCAATACCGAGTCTAGACGTTGCAAAGCCGGGAGAGTCTTTGATAACCGCGGTTGTTTTCCCAAGGCGACTGGCAAATTCTAATAACGCTTCTTTGGTGCTGGATGAGGTATAATCGGTGACGATGACCTCAAGCAGTTTCATAATCGGTACGGGATTAAAGAAGTGCGCCCCGATCACCTGCTCGGGGCGACCGCTAGCGATCGCCATTTCGGTGACCGAGCACGAGCTGGTATTGGATGCAAGAAGGGTATGTTTGGGACACGATTGGCCCAGATCGCTAAATATTTTTCGTTTTAATTCGAGGTGTTCTGGGGCTGCCTCGATAACAAGGTCCGCCTGACCGACAGCGGCGCTAAAGTCGGCTTCGCCAGAAAGCAGTTGGAGCGCCTGATCTCTTTGTTCTTTTGTTGTTTTTCCCCGTTCAACCCCTTGATCAAGAAAGGCTTTTGCGCGGGCCAGACCGGCATCAATGGCCGGTTGATCAATGTCATGAAGGATGACTTTATAGCCTGCGGTTACCGCATTAACGGCGATTCCATGACCCATGGTTCCCGCACCTAAGACCGTGATTTGGTCGATACTCATCATACCAGTTCCTTTCCTTGACCTTGGATCCCTTGCCGCAAAGCGTGCTTAGGGCACAAAGTAAAGAGGGGAATCACGAGTGACGCCGAATTGGTGGAACAGGATGTGGTGATCGGGAGGTCGATATGATGCGTGGGCTTTGGCTTTTGATCTTTGTCGTAGCGGGTTGTGGAAACGATCCGGTTGTTCCTGCTGCCTTTTGTGGAGACGGGACGGTTGATGCCAATGAAGAGTGCGATGATGGAAATTCCGATCCCACCGATAGCTGTGACAACGCGTGCATCATGCAAGGCTGCGGTAATGGTCGCGTGGACGAAGGCGAAGACTGCGATGACGGCAATCGATCCAATGATGATGCCTGCACCGCAAATTGTGTGACCGCCCGATGCGGTGATGGTCACCTCCGAGTCGATTTACAAGCGCATCAAACGGGTTATGAGGGGTGCGATGACGCCAATAGACAAGTGGGCGATGGCTGCAACGACCAGTGCGGTATTGAAGTCTGCGGTAACGGCGTCGTCGATTTCGGTGAAGCTTGTGATGACGGCAATACCGTGAGCGAGGACGGGTGTTCTGCGCAATGTGCTCTTGAAGGTTGCGGTAATGGTGAAGTGGACGATGACGAGCAATGCGATGATGGAAACGATATAGATACCGATGACTGCACCAACGCATGTACTGTGGCGCGCTGCGGCGATGGGGTCGTTCATGAAGGTCCAGAGCCTTGTGACGATGGTAACGATTCAGATTTGGATGCGTGCACATCGGCGTGTGAACTTGCTCGCTGCGGTGACGGTCATGTGCGAATTGATCTTAGTCCCGGTGATGACGGTCATGAAGCCTGTGATCCGCCCGGTGATGCGTGCACGAGCGAATGCCAATTGCCGAGCTGCGGCGATGGCGAGGTCAATCGCGGTGAAGAATGCGATGACGGCAATTTAGAAACAGGTGATGGCTGTTCACAGTGTCGTGCCGAAATCGTCAAATTGAGTCTTGGGCAAGGGCATAGCTGTGCTCGGAAATTTGATGGGAGCATCTGGTGTTGGGGGCTAAACAACCAAGGTCAGGTTGGCGGTGACGGTGATGTCGTAGGCCGCCCGCGACAGGTCACAGGTCTTAGCGATGTCCGGCATCTATCAGCTGGTGCCTTGCACAGTTGTGCGGTGACTGAGCAGGGGCGAGTGTGGTGCTGGGGTGCCAATGATCACGGCCAGCTTGGTGACGGCACGCGCGAGAACAGTCGCAGTCCACAAAGAGTGCAAAATTTACAAAATGCGGCCTTGGTTGCGGCAGGGTATTGGCATACCTGTGCGCTGCAAGCCGATGGTACAGCCCGTTGTTGGGGCGACAATCAATACGGTCAACTGGGCAATGAAAACTTCGATGATCAAATTGCGCCAGGTCCGGTGAATGGCTTGGCTGCCTCGATTAATTTGGCACCAGGAGCGCGTCATACGTGCGGTGTAGGCCGTACAAGGCAAGTCGCCTGTTGGGGACAAACGACTGCGGGTCAACTGGGTGACGGCGTTCCGGGACAAAGTGTGCGGCCATCGGCGGGTCTAGTGGTTGGCTTAACTGGAGTGGCTCAGGCAGCCTCAGGAGAGAGTCACACCTGCGTTGCCAATACCAACGGGCAAGTGGCTTGCTGGGGCTATGGTTTCTTTGGTCAACTCGGAAACGGTACCAATCAAGATGCCTCTCGTCCGGTTGCTGTGCCCTCCGCAGGAGAAGTGACCCACTTGTCTGCTGGGCACCATTTTACAGTGGTCGCAACGACTGACGGTCAGGTGCGTTGCTGGGGTGCCAATGATTCGGGTCAATGCGGACAAGGTCAAACCAGCCCCAAGATTCTTGCTCCTGTCCCCGTAGGAGGTGTTGAAGATGTCATTGAGGTTGCTGCAGGTTTTGATCATGGATGTGCTCGAACGACGTCGGCGCAGCTTTATTGTTGGGGTCGTAACTCGTCGGGTCAGCTTGGATTGGATGATACGACTAATCGTCTGAGCGCAACTTTGGTACAGCGCTTTTAGTTACATCCACGTTTGACCGCGTAAGGCGGCTTGGACAAAGGGGTTGGTTTGTCGCTCTCGCCCGATGCTGGTTTCCGGGCCGTGTCCGGGATGAACCCTCATATGATCCTCTTCGTTCATGAGCTTGAGTAAGCTTTGAACAAGCGTTGGGGTATCTCCGAGCGGTAGATCCGTTCTGCCGACAGAGCCCATGAACAAGGTGTCACCGACGAAGATATGGTTACCTGTAATATAAGCGACACCACCAGGCGTATGACCGGGCAGAAATAAGACACGAAAGGACAGACTGCCAAAGGTCAGGATTTGACCATCTTCAACGAAGTGATCGGGCGCAGGCGGCTGAGGAAACCCGCCTAACCCATACATTTGAGCCGAGCGGGCGACGTTGTTGTAGATCGGCATCTCCTCTTTGTGGACGTAAACGGGTCGATCAAGGAGACCGTCTTTTAGGGGTTTGATGGCGCCGGCATGATCCAGATGCGCATGCGTTTGCAAGATAGCGTGGATCGTCAAACCGCTGCGCTCGATCATGTGAAGAAGTTTATCCGGGTCAGCACCTGCATCGATCAGCACACCGTCTTTCGTTGCTGCATCACCGCAGACATAAGCATTCATTTCAAAGGGGCTTACCGGCGTGGAGTCGATAATTAATTCTTGGGTCATGACGACTCCTTTAACCTAGATTTATTGCGGTTGAGGCAGCAAAACAACCCAACTGGTCTCAAATTGCCAGTATTTACGAAGGCGCATAAGATGTCTTTTGGACTGTTGAGTGTGTTGCTGCTTGCTCCGGTGGAATTGGCGCCTGAGGGTAAGCAAAAACCAAAGATTATCGTGTTGGATTTAGTTAATGGTGCCGACCTTGATGAGGCGCGTCTAGAAGCCTTGGGTGATGCGGTGGTCACTGCTTTATCCGGTGCGCCTGTGGAGGTGCTCTCCGCCGCAGACTTGAGAAAAACGGTCGAGGTCAAAGCCAGTCAGAGCGCGTTAGGATGCATCCAGGGTGATTGCTTACTTGATCTGGCAAAAGCTTGGCAGGCGCGATACGTTTTGACCGGCTCGATTGCTCAATTTAAGAATCAGATCATTTTGAATCTTAAACTGATCGATTCGAACAACGATAACCTCCAAGTGTTGTTGCGTGAAACGGTGGAAGCGGAGCCAACTGCGCTGACCGCTCTGGCGCGTGTCTCAGCCGCTAAGATTCGCCAAAAACTAGGAGGACCTCCGCCGAGTTCAGACGAGTTGTCGGTCCTTCGCGCTAAAAATGTGCCGCTGGTGGGGTTGAGTCTAGGGCTTGCTGGGGTCGGTGGTCTACTCACCGCAGGGTGGTATCAACTGCAGGCTAACGATTCAGGTCAGCTTGCGTTGGCCGAATCGAGTGATCGAATTTTAGGTCCGTTTCACGCTGACCGCTCGGACGCAGCGGTGGGGATCGCTCGATGGAGCATGGGAATTTCAGCAGCATTGTTTGTGTCCGCTTATTGGAGTTGGAGCCAAGGCTTATGAAACGTGTTCTGTTAACGGGTGTGTTGCCGTTTCTTTGCTGGTGTTCGACTGATTTATCGTCCGTAGATCGAACGGTGCTGTGCAGTGATCCGCCCGAGGTGTGGGGAGCCGCGGACTTTACTGCGCTTCAAGAAGCTTCTGGTGAAACTGGACGTGCTTTGCTTGAGCAGTGGCGTAGTGATGCGCGCTGCCGAGTCTATCTTTTGCGGCGCAGCGCAGTCGATATCGCTATGGATGATTCGAGTGAGGCGTCAGTGCTCAAAGCCAGCGCGGGATCAATGACCCTTGAAGCGTCGCGTCTTCGCGATCATTTTGAGGGTCTTCTTGACCCTAATTGGTTAGGGAACAACCCGGACTGTACGCAAGTCGGCGAGCGGCCGCGACGTCGTGACTCCTCCACCATGGCAAAGCTTTGCGTGAATCAAGAGGATCACTCGCATCGATTGCATAAGTTACTCAAAACGATCGAGGAGCATGCTCAGTTTTCGGCAGATGACTCGGTGGCGCGTGGGATTCGAGCTCATTCTGAACATGTCTTGAATTGCTTGCAGACCACGTCGGCGACCGATTGGGATGACAATGGAACACCTGAGCAAATGTGCGCTGGCGATATCGGTGATTATGGTTTGGTAGGCGATGGCTTGGGTGATTACGTGCGGCTCGTTTTTGAGCAGGTTATTGATGACGTGGTGCAGGATTGAAAAAAGTCCTGATTACCGGCGCCGGGGGAAGCGTCGGTACCGCCCTTTTGGCTGGATTGAGCGATCACTATGAAGTGATCGGCAGTCGACGTGATCACGATTCATACCGTCTTGATGTGACCAATCCAGAGCAATGGGAGGCTTTGATGCTTTCCTTTGAGACGGGTTTGGATGCCGTTGTGCACACCGTGGGTGATTTTCTTTATGAGCCGCTTGAGCGTTGCGATCCTGAGCAATGGCGAGCGGTGATGGCGAGTAATCTAGATTCGGCATTTTATGCCTATCATTTCTCGCGACAGCCGCTGCGTCAGCGCCGCGGTCGATTGATCCTCTTTGGCTTGGCGGGTTTGTCTTCGGTGCGAGCTGAGCCGAATTTAGCGGCTTATGCGGCCGCCAAATCCGCGGTTGCGAGTGTGGTGGCTTCGATCGCCCAAATCGAGGCACCTTATGGCGTGACCTGCAATCTGATTGCGCCAGGATTATTACATGACGCGAGTGCTCAAGAAGTAGAGCGTTATCGGGTACCTATTGGCCGGACAGCCAATGAACATGAGCTGGTCGCTACGGTCAGATATCTCCTCGGTGATGATGCTGATCAGGTCACCGGAACAACCCTTGCGCTTAGTGGCGGTTGGCGCCTTTAGATAGGTTGATGATCGTATCCGCTGCCTGAATTGCTTGCGCCGCGCCTTATGATGCGGTTTTGACTCCGGGCTAAGGTGTAGGGAGTCGTGATGCAACGCTTTGTATGGATCGTAGTTTTCGGTTTGGGTTGTCCGATGAGTAACCCGGGGCAGGATCCGAGGATGGATGCAGGATCTATTCCCGGCATCGACGCAGGACAAGGTTCTGGAGTGGATGCAGGGGTCGTAAGTACGGTGACCACCATTACTGAGTTACGCAGCGGCAGCGTGAGTGTTGATACTCAGGTGCAGATTGAAGCGGCGGTGGTGACCGGTATTGTCGCTGGCCGAGGTTTGTGGATTCAGCAAGGCAGTGGTCCTGACTCGGGTCTTTTCGTCTTTGGCTCGCAAGCGACTGAGACTGAGGGGCTTGCGGTGGGCAAGTCGATTGATTTATCCGCCACGTTCACCATCTACAATGAGCTCAAACAGCTTCAGTATCCGACCATTACGGCGATGAGTGATGGTCAATTGCCAGAGCCTTTTGCGGTGAGTGCTCAGGATTTGGCGACCTCGCCGTCGTTTGAAGGTGTTTTGGTGCGTACTGATGATGTGAGCATCGTCAATGCCAACCCTGATGATCCGAGCGGACAGCCCTGCGCAAGGGGTGCGGATGATTGTACGGATTATGGCCAGATTGAAGTCAGTGATGGGTTGTACATTGATGATGAGTTGTTTCCTGATTTTCGCCGTGGTCGTTACTTCTTACGTCAGGTTGGTACCGAGTTTGCGTCGGTGACGGGTATTGCACATTTGAGCTTTGCCAAACGAAAATTGCTGCCGCGCAGTGCTGACGATTTAGTGGTTGTGGGAGGTGCTCCCGATTTTTCAACGACGATTCAAGCGATCCAAAGCGGCGAGGTCGCAGAGGATAGTCTCGTAGAAATTCGAGAAGCAGTCGTAACGGCGATGACGCACTCAAGCGAAGAGCGTTATCGCGGGATGTGGATTCAGCAAGGACGAGGGGCGCACTCGGGGATTTATGTCTTCTTTGGCTCAAGCCCCTTGCCTGCTGTTCAGCCAGGATCGACGGTCAATGTTTCAGGCACTTATTCTGAGTTTCGTGGTCAGTCTCAGCTGGTCTATGCTCAGGTTGAAGTGACTGGCGAGGGTACGCTACCCGAACCTTCAACGGTGATGGCTGCTGAGCTTGCAGGACCGAGCGATGGTGACAACCACGCTTCCGCAGAGCGATGGGAAGGTGTTTTGGTGCGCGTTGAGAATGTAGCGGTCACTCAGCCCAATGCCGATAGTGACAATGGCGAACTTTGCGTCGACGGTGATGACGACTGTCGTGACTATGGTACCTTTATGGTTGATGGCGGTTTGCGCGTGACTGATCGCTTGTGGCCGTCGATGAGTGATGGCAGTGCGTTTCAGCGCAGCGTAGGAACGAGTTTTAGTGCGATCGTAGGCATTGCTGAAGAGGCTTTTGGTCACCACAGTATTGCGCCGCGCCAGCCCGCTGATGTGACAACTCCATAGGTCGCTATCGACGGCCGCCAGTTTGCCGGTTATGGGCGAATGCCCATGGACGACACGACGCCTTATTATTTGTGATTTAGGAAGTTATTATGAGCCAGACGGATGCGATTGTTTTTCTCTCTGCCAAGCGGACACCTTTTGGCGCTTTTGGCGGTTCTTTAAAAGCGTTGAGCGCCACCGATTTAGGTGTGATCGCGTCAAAGGCTGCTGTCGCTGAGGCGGGCGCCGATGTTGCTGATTATGACCATGTTGCTTTCGGTAACGTGTTGCAAACCAGCGCTGATGCCTTGTACCTCGCTCGCCATGTCGGCTTACATGCCGGTCTGCCTGAGCGAACGCCTGCCATTACTTTGAATCGATTATGTGGATCCGGCTTTCAAGGGGTTGTGACTGGAGCGGAACAGATTTTGACGGGTCAGGCTCAGTTGGTTTTGACCGGCGGTTCGGAGAGTATGAGTCAGGCGCCTTATGTTCAGCGTGGTACACGGTGGGGGACGCCATTGGGTCGAAGCCCTAAAATGGAAGACATGCTCTGGGAGAGTCTCACCGACACGTATTGCGACACGCCTATGGCCTTGACCGCCGAGAATATAGCCGAGCGTTATGCCGTCACGCAAGACGAGGTGGATGCCTTTTCGTTAGCGAGTCAGCAGCGTTGGGGAGCAGCTCATGAAGCCGGTCATTTCGCTGCAGAGCTTGCGCCGGTGACCGTCAAGAGTCGTAAAGGTGAACGTGTGATCGATACGGATGAGCACCCTCGCCCTCAAACCACTCTTGAAGGGCTCGCCAAGTTACCGAAAGTCTTCAAAAAAGATGGCGTGATTCATGCGGGTGCGGCTTCGGGTATTTGTGACGGCGCCGGTGCCTTGGTCCTGAGTAGCGCTGCCTATGCTGAATCCAAAGGCCTCAGCCCAATTGCTTCGCTAGTAAGCTGGGGCGTTACCGGTTGCGACCCGACGGTGATGGGACTCGGCCCGGTAGAAAGCTCAAAGCTAGCGCTCGAGCGCGCCGGTTTGACGTTGGATGATATGTCCTTGATCGAAATCAATGAAGCTTTTGCTCCTCAGGTTCTTGGCTGCGCGAAAGCCTTGGGTATCGATCCAGACCAAGTCAACGCATGCGGTGGAGCTATCGCTTTGGGGCACCCGCTTGCAGCGAGCGGCGCACGGATTACGGCGCACTTGATCCATTCGCTTCGGCGGCAAGGTGGAGGTTTCGGTCTAGGTAGTGCATGCATCGGCGGTGGTCAGGGTATTGCTGTGATCGTCAAGGTGGATGCATGAGCGAACTCATTTTCGATTGGAACCTACGACGCAAGTCGTCTTTGCTCGGTCAAACAGAGATTATCTTGGTCGATGAGACCTTACGAGACGGGGTGCAAAGCCCAACGGTTAATGACCCTGACCTCGACCAAAAGAAGCAATTGGTTCGATTGATGGATCAAATGGGAATTGGTGTCGTCGATGTCGGTTTACCCGGTGCAGGCAAGCGAGCTAAAGCGCACGTATTGGAACTCGTAAAACTCATTCGAGATGAGAACTTATCGATTCTTCCCTACTGCGCAGCGCGTACACTTGAAGCCGATATTGCGCCGATTGCTGATGTCCAACAGCAAACCGGGCACCCCGTTGAAGTGTATGCCTTCATTGGTTCCTCTCCTGTTCGCCAATATACTGAGAATTGGACGGTGGAGAGCATTGCCGACATCAGCGAAAAGGCGATTCGGTTTGGCGTCGATCAAGGATTGACCGTGGCGTATGTCACGGAAGACACCACGCGCAGTCGGCCCGATCAGTTACGTGTGATGTTTGATCGCGCTATTGAGGCAGGCGCGGCGCGTTTGGTTCTATGTGATACCTGCGGTCATTCGACACCCCACGGGGTGCGCCAGTTGGTTCAGTTCACCGTCGACTTCATCGAGTGCTCAGGCGCGCATGTTGGTTTGGATTGGCATGGGCATAACGATCGCGGGCTGGCACTGGCAAACACCTTAGCCGCTGCCGAAGCGGGCGCGACGCGTATCCATGGAACCGCGCTCGGCGTTGGCGAGCGGGTGGGTAATACGAGTATCGATCAGCTGCTGGTTAACCTCAAGTTGTTGGGGTTGTGGCCGCATGATTTGAGTTGTTTGGGTGATTTTGTTCGTCTGGCTGCCAAAGCGTGTCGCGTGCCCTTGCCGTATAATTATCCTGTTTTTGGCGAAGATGCTTTTCGTACCGCGACTGGCGTTCATGCCGCAGCCATCATCAAAGCTTTAGACCGAGGGGATTCGGATTTAGCCGATTTAGTCTACTCGGGCGTTCCTGCGGGTCAATTTGGTATGGAACAGGTCATCGAAATCGGTCCAATGTCGGGCATGAGTAATGTTCGATACTGGATGAAGGCGCGTGGAATTGAATCGAGCGAGGCTACAGAGCAAGCCTTGTTCGACGCCGCGAAATCGAGTGATCGTATTTTGACCGAGCCGGAATTGTTGTCGGTACTCGATCAAGGCGAAGCGAATGTATGACGGCTTAGAAATCTTTTCGGCAACACTCGCGTCAGAACGTGAGAAGATAGGCGAACGTGTGACTCGGTTTCTCATCGAGCACCCTGACTTGATGGTTGTGAATACAGAAATTCGTCAAAGTTCAGATTCGAGTCACCATTGTCTGACAGTGTTGGTGTTTTGGCGCCGCCGTCCATGAAACCACTTCAGGTAAAAATTGAGCGATTTAAAACCCTCGCTGCTAAACGCAAAGGCGGCCTGCTCGAACCGGCTGAAGAGGAAGAGTATCGCCGTTTAGGCCGGTTGTTAGCACAACAAAAAAAACGTGACGCCAACCCAGTGATCGCCCTGCGCGGTGAACCACTCGATGGGTGCGATTTTTTCGATGATTTCCCTGAACTGTACCGCCAAGAGATTATCAGCAATGGTCAACCAAAGCCTGGGGCGGCTGGCGAGCCGATTTTACCTGGCGCCGTTCACGGCCGAGGTCAGGTCATTCTCAATGATGGCAGCCGGCTTACGGGTCACGTGCTTTGGGCACCTGAGCCGAGTGTGGACGGTACGGTTTTTTCTCGACGTCGTGTGCAGGCGATTATGTTTCGCTCGGATGGTGGCGTGTTGCCAGGCTCAGGACGAAGGATTGTCACCGAAGATGGGCGCACAATTACAGGCTACTTGGCGAGTGACCTTGATGAAGGTTTCGTTGATTTGTTACCCCATGAGGGGGCACCGCGTGGAGTAGGGCGCCTTATCTTGAGGCGTGAACGCCTGCGTTCGGTGGATCAATGGCAAGCCAACTAACCGATTATTTGAGATTCGTACTGCGGTTTTGTCTCAAGCCGAAGGTCTTGGGAGCCATCGCACCCTCATCACGATTTCTCGTTGCTGAACTGACACGAGATGTGGGTATTGAGACGGCTCAATCCTTAGCTGAGTTGGGACCCGGTACCGGTGTGGTGACCCAGCGAATTATCGAAAAAAAGAAGGAACAATGTAGTTTTGTTGCCGTGGAAAAAGATGAGCATTGGGTCCGGTTACTCGATAAGCGTTATGCCGAGCTCGATCTCGTTCACGGCGATGCAGCACAGCTTGATGAGTATGCGCTGACCAAGGGACTAAAGCCGTTTGATGCGGTTATCTGCGGTTTGCCTTTTACCGTCTTTAGTGAGGATTTACAGCGAAGTATTCTCGACTCAGTTTCCAAATCTATTGCCGCCGATGGGTTTTTTACAACCTTTGCTTATGTCCATGGTCGAGAAATGCCAGCCGGTAAGCGGTTTCATCGCTTACTTGAAAGCTATTTTGATCAGGTAGAAGTCAGTCAAGTGATCTGGCGAAACACGCCGCCAGCAGTCGTTTACAGAGCGTGTTCCGTTAAAGGTTCAGACTGAGCCTCGATGCGTCGGCTCACCCACCAGTTTCCAATTCGATAATAAGCAAAGCCCGCTGCCCCGAGCGTTTGACGAAGGCGTTCCTCATGGTCTGTTTCCACGCGGCAAATCAGACGCCCTTCTGGTGCAAGTAAGCGTACAATTTCATAGATTGCAGCATGATGATCCTTAAATTCGATAAAAGGATTTTGCAGCAAAACGGTATCGACAGTCTTCTCAAGTAAGGGGATACGGTAGGGGCTTGATCGGATCAGCAGTAAGTTCGATCCTGCACTGGGTAGACGATGCGCTTTGAGCAGACGACCCAGCTTTCGATCCACACCAATGCGCAGTCGCCATGGATGTTGCGCGAGTTCATCGAGTAACCAGCCCGAACCGCAGCCCAAATGCAGGACAATCCCACCAGAGTTTTGGTTCATAATGCGATGGAAGTCGGCGTCAGGCGGAGCCAGTCGTGTCCGGTAAAGCTCGCGACTCTTTCGCCACCAATGTTTCGGATTAATCAGGCGCGTGGTGCGGCGTTCATCGTCTTCGCTTTGGGGTAAGAAATCCACTAGACCCGGACGTCTTAGCGGGTAGGCGCGGCCACAGTCAGAGCAGCGAGCAAGAGGACCTTGACGTTCAAGCGGTGAGTGGCCGCAGCGCAGACAAATTAAGAGGTCGACTCGCCGTTTCATGGGTCGCAGGCGCGCAAACGACCCTCAAGAGGAAGCAGTTGAACCGTTCTTTGTCGTACTCCTGGTGCAGGCGTGTAGCGAACCTCAGCGGTGACACTGACCAATGCTGCTTCACACTCTACGGGTTCTCGGTTGTCTCGAACTCGCGCCGAAAAGGATCGACCGCTCAAGGCGTCACAGTCTGTTCCTTCGAGTTGATGGTTGATGGATCCATCATTACCGATCACAAGTCCTGTCACTTGACTTAGTCGATTTTCACCGCCGTGGACGAGTCCGAGGTCACGACTCGCTACAATTCTCAACTGATCGTTCGTTCCGT
>CACGMS010000013.1 GCA_902574205.1 uncultured Candidatus Hydrogenedens sp.
GCGCACAAAGGAGCATCTTGCCTGCTGACCTTGCAAGACGATCAAATCACCCTGACTCCATCTTTTAACCAATTCAGGATCGAGCGCTTTGATCAACACTCGGAGCTCGGCACCTCGTCCAAAATGAAGCAATTCATAGCCGACAGGGACTTCAATTTCCTTGATCGGAGGCGGTGCTGGCTTTTCAATTTTTGAATTCACCGGTTTTGCCGATTGCGAGGTGCAGTGGGCGGCACTCAACACCAAAGCGATCGGCACAAAGATCACACGGTTCATAAGGCTTCACCGAGCCAGTCTACAGCACCTTTTGGAAGGGGTTCAATGCCGCTCAACATGGGCAACTCACGCTTCACCCGCGCCAAGAACTGAGCTTTCTTCGCCTTAGGCAGCGCAGCGCCTCGAGCGAACCGCTGCCGCAATGGGTCGACATAACGACCATGTCGCTTCATCCCGTAATGCAGATGAGGCCCGGTCGATCGACCGGTCGTCCCGACTCGACCAATCAACTGACGCTGCGCCACGTACTGACCTTTGCGCACATGGATCCGACTCAAGTGGGCGTAAATCGTCTCATAGCCGTTGGCATGGCTGACGATCACCAATTTACCTGAAGCGCCTGCCCAAGCAGCATACTTCACTCGCCCTCGCGCCACCGTCCACACTTTAGTGCCCGTCGGTGCGCCATAATCAACGCCGTTATGCTTTTTGCGTTTACCCAGAATTGGATGAAAACGCATACCATAAGACGAGGTAATACGAGTGATCGGAACGGGGTTGCGCAGGAACGCCCGCTGCATGGATCGCCCGGTCGAGTCATACACCGCAAACCCACCTTTTTTCAGCGCATGGCGAAAAGCGGTCATCTCACCATGCAACCCGCTTTTGTAGATGCCGCTGAGTAAACGACCATAACCAACAAAAACACCATCAAGGTAGAGTTTTTCAACCAAAACAGTGAACTCATCGCCGACGCGAGTTTCACGATAAAAATCCATCGCCCAGCCAAACAGCTCAACATAGTTGTTGATCAAAACAGGGTACTCACCCAAGTCATCGACGGCTTCAGACAAGGTACTCTTCACTTTACCACGAACCAGCGCGAGCTTGATGTCGACGGCAAAATCAACCTGGCGTGTCTCAAACCCCTTTGCTCCAGCTTGAGCTCGCCGAACATCAGGTGTCTCGGTCGCATACTCTCGGCGCACTTCAATAAACTCAACGCGCTGCCCGACTAAGCGAAGCGTCACCAAATCCTTCGGGCGTAATCGCCGATAATCAATGCCCTGTTCTCGTTCTTTCGTTTTTCGCGTCGCCGAAATCAGCCGATGCGCCTCAGAACCCGGAACTCCCAAATCGTCTAAGACCTCGCCAAACGTTCTCTTCCCGACACGCACAGTGATCATCATACGCCGCAACTCAGCTGCGTTCGCTCCTGCATCCAGAACCGTTGGCGAACCGCCATCGCTGGTGCTTGCCAACGCCATGAAAACACTTAGCCCAATCATCAGCGTCTCTTCTTTCTAAAATACTGAATCTGCCATTTGTTGACCGCTTGCCGGTGGCAACGAAGGGTCGGACAAAAGACGTGACTGCCATCGTTTCGCGACACAAAGAACAAGGCTTTGGTCGTCGCAGGATTGACCGCTGCCTCAATTGCCGCTCGGCCCGCCGCTGCAATCGGCGTCGCCGGCAATCCATGATGAACATAGCAATTCCAGGGGTGAGGCATACGAATGTGTTTGCGACGAATGTTGCCGTCGTAACCTACAATTCCATAGATGATAGTCGGGTCGGTTTCGAGCCGAATCCCCTGCCGCAGACGGTTATGAAAGACACCGGAGATAATAGGTCGCTCGCTCGCTTTTCCCGTTTCTTTTTCCACCACACTCGCCATGCTTAGAACTTGAACTTGAGACCAACCTAACGCTTTGGCTTTCGCAACGATTTCCGGCTCTTCGAGCACGGCGCGGGTCTGCCCGACCATTTGCTTGATCAGGTCTCGCTCGGTGGTTGTGCGCGTAAAGGTGTATGTCGTCGGAAAAAGCCAACCTTCGAAGCGCTCGGCATTCGGATGACCGACCACTCGTCGGGGAAATTGAGGCAGCTTGAGTTGGTCAGCAAATACATCATCTCGTGTCAGCCCACGCAGTCTCTTTTCATCAAGTAATTCGTGGGCACCCAACCGCGCAACGATCTCGCCCACCCGCAACCCCTCGGGAATAGTGACCGTATAGGTTTTCACTTTGCCCTGATTGAGATGCCCGAGCAGTTCCATCAGCGACCAACTGGTTTGGATTTCAAATTCGCCAGCCTTGGGCATCGGCACGGCACCCTGCCGCCAGCGCTCGTAACGCAAAGCCCAGTAGGCTTCTTGAGCACTACCCACCAATCCACGCGTTTCGAGTTCGCCAAGCAATCGGCGAAGACTTGTTCCCTTCTTGACTTCGAGTACCTCATCGCTCGGCACTTCACTCATTGGCGCCTTCAGTGTTGAATCAATTCGATCCATTATCAGTTTGAAGGTTACGCCCCCACCGAGGACCATCAACCCCGCCAATATCAAAAGTACCCGTTTCACTATCGACTACCCTTCGCGCCCGCTCGAGGGCTCCCACGGACCATCGGCCAAAAAGCGCGACAAGATGAGCGCGGCAGCCGCAGCATCTTTATCTAAAGTCGGAAACCGTTGTTTTGCCTCATCTGTTGACTCCGCTTCGTCGACAAAAACTAAAGGACGATCGACAGCCTTTGCCAACGCATAAGCGATGCGACGACATTTTCTCGCCGCCTCCCCAAGTTTACCTCGCCGTAAGGGTAATCCGAAAACCAAAACATCGACCTCAAGGACAAGCACTTGCTTGTTTAACTCATGCTCCAAAGCGCCTCGATCGACGGTGGGTAAAGGCTCAACGAGACCGGCTTGAGTACACCAAGCCATCCCGCTGCGCTTCGCTCCAAGGTCAATCGCAAGATAAGTGGTCATAGACACCTCCTGCACTTGCCACCTTGGAGCCGCAAGTCGAATCGGGTAGCCCTTACCAATAACAGCGCCAGGACTCTGATTAAATGCCTCATCACCTCGCCACCAAAAGTCTCCTTTTACTCTCGCTTAGCCTAAGCCTTGGCTGCCCTCAAAACAGCACGAAAAAACCCGGATGTGACGAAGCATGTACGGTAGCCAACATGAGCTTCAACGAGCTGCGAGATCGGTTTGGAAGCAACGAAATACCCAAGCAATTCGCCTTCGCGACGTCATACGTCGAAGGGGTGAGCTATGACGATTTTAAAAAGTGCATCAACGAAGCGGTGCAGAAGAAGACCACGGCGGACGCGCTGGGTTGCTCGGCTCGAGCGCACAAGGTCTGCGTCTCAGAATGTATGAAAGACGGTCACTGACTGCTAGTTGGACGTCTCTTCGACTGGCTCTTTAGAGACATCCGAATCGGTGACTGATTGTGCAGCTAGCTGCTCGGCTTCGGCTTCTCGATCAGAGGCTTCATCCAGATTTTTCTCAATTCGCGGATCCAAATATTCGTCGAAATAGAGCTTCTCAACACGAGCCAATTTCTTTTTCGTTTCACGGACCCAAATATTGTCGGTGCCTGTCCTGGCAGCAAACTCAAGCGCAGAGGTCCACATCTTGATCGCTTTGCGCAACAAAACAGCGACCTTCTTCGTCAGCTCACGCTTGTATTCAAGGCTTTGTAACTCCGTCAGATCTTCGGGACGTGGCAAATCTTGCATGTGTGCATAGAGCCCCTCATACATGGTCCCGACTTGATGAGCTGCAGCGCTCGCCCAGCCAAAGTGTCGAGTTCGAATCGCTCGGACATAACTCATTTGAGCATCGAGTAAATGATCACATTTATCGTCCAAAAGCTCAGCCATTTCTTCGGATGTCTTCGCTGTCGCGAGGTCCACCTTTCTAAAGTCCGTACGGTGCAGTTCCCCTAAATAAAAATGAGCCTGACCCATGTAATAACGATCATCGAGATACTCACTTTGTTTCTTGAGGTTATGCTCATCGATGCCTGCCTGAAAACGTCGTCTAGCCTCTTTGAGTTCACCGTTCATAAACAAACCGACACCAAGGCTGACTAAACTTGCGATACGCATTTCAGTAGGCATCGCGAAGTTATCAAGCAGCGCAGTAAACAAATCGATCACTTCATCATAGTTTCGCTTTTCAGCATAACACGACCCCATGGCAAACCGCGCATCGACATAATCTTCAGCATCATCTTCCGGGTCCAGCATATCCACAGCCTCTTCAAAGCGAGGCAGGGCTTCACCGCAACGCCCTAAACGCTGTAAGCTCGATGCCGAACCCAACAGAGCAAAGACGCGCTGAACCGCGCTCGGATACTCGGCCAATAGACGATTCCAAATGCTGAGCGATTTCGACCAGTGTTGTTCCTCTTGCGCTCGGCTAGCGAGCTCATAAAGTGCTGCTGCTGACAACCCACCAAGCGGGTCAGGCATCGCTCGTTTCGCTCGGCCGGCTGAACTAGGAACAGGCCGACCAACAATATGAGTCGGAGCAAAACGATGCCGAGTGACCTGTACCTTTTTGACGTGCTGTTCGTTCGTCGGGCGCTTAACCGTCGTTGTACAACTCATCGCTATGAGTGCTAAAGCCGACAATCCCAAACGCATCATCAACTCCAAAATTCTTCCGGTACCTGGGACGACAGAGCGGCTAAATCACTCAGACTTTGAGGTTCTTTATCCAAGCATGAGATCGGATGGACCGCCACTCCACTCAAATGCTCAGCCAAATGCTCCAAACGACTCTGATCGCGCTCTGCCTGCAGCGTGCGAATGTCCGCCCGCTGCTGACCAAAAGCTTTCCACGCCGCGTTCGGTTCAGTTGCCCAGTCGATACGAGGAGGCGCACTCACCATGCGATTGGCAAATGCAGCACCGAGCTTGAGCCGTCGAGTTGTCAGCTCAGCGACCAAACGCTTGGCAGCCACTTCACCTTCGCGATCGGGTGCGGTAACCAGCACGTACTCAGTCTGCTGTCGTCGCTGCAATTCCATCACCTCGCGCCCACGGTCGCCCATAAACTCCAAGACGTCACGACTCAAACTCAAGAACTCAATCAACTCATCGAGCATTTGTCGGCCGGTCAAACGGGACAACACTTTGAGCACTAAGGTTCGCGACAAACGAAAACTTCCCTTGCCGATTAACAACTCTAAAATGCGAGAGTCCATAAAGTCGGCAAAACGCTCGGGCGCGTCGAGGAAGCCGAGCGCATCATTAGCAGGCGGCGTATCCAAAACAATACGGTCAAACCCACCCGCTTTGAGCAGGTGCGCCAAATAATCGGTCGTGATAATCTCGGCGCTGCCACCCAGTTCATCGCGTAAATGTTGATAAAATCGATTCGCGAACAAACGCTCGACGCTAGACGACTTCATATGGCGTCGAGCCGCGCAACGACCGACCATCTCATCCCAAGCCTTTGCTCGATCGAGTGTCGCCGCATAAAATCCTGGTTGCGCAGCCACCTGCCCGGGTTGGTGGGGCAAAGCCTCACTGCCCAAGGCTTGAGCTAACCGTTTCGCGGGATCGACGGTCACCACAACCGTCTTTTCGCCGCGCCGCGCAGCAGCAAGCGCTAAACTGGCGGATAACGTCGTCTTACCCACCCCACCGGGACCTAAGACAATGGTTAAATTGGTAGTCAAACCCTTGCTCTCAAATGCTCGGCTAACCGAGCGACGACCGCTCGACCCGTCCCGGGAAACTCCGGAAGATCGATACGCTTTAGGCCGGATTGATCAACTGCGGAATTCAAACGCTCGTGGTCGGCACGCGCTCGATCCACTTCCGTGCGCAGGAACGCTGCCCACTCGCCGCGTGCTGGAGGCAGGTCACCTTCCGGCGGGACTGAGGGAACACGATTGCACCAAAGAAACCCAAGCGGAACCTGGGCACGATTTTTCAGAGCTGCTGCGAGTTGAACCGATTCCCTACAACTCATGGATGAAGCCAAAGTCACGACATGAACTTGGGTCTGTTCGGGGTTACGCAAAAGATTGACGATCGCTTCAGTATCGCGGCGCATCGGGCCCGGAGGCGACACCTGCCTGATAATCACCGGCGATCGTAATGTGATCAAAGCGTGTCCACTTGCCGGCGCTTCCAACACAATATGATCAAAGCACTTCGGACCCACCTGAGTAAGGTGCCAATACAGCTTACCCAGTTGATTCACAGCATTTAATCCCGGCACAAAATCCAACAAGTTACGCACCAGCCGATTCGAAAAGACGATTTTAGCGATGCGCTCAAATTTGAGCACCTTGATCGCGTATTCCAACCGCGCAGCCTCTCCGGTCATCGAAACCGCCCAGACGCCCGGTAAAACTTCTCGTTCAGAATCATCAAGAGGCAAGCAGCCCAACAAGCGAGACACATCATCAGCACCATCGAGCGTAGCCAACAACACCCTCTTTTTACCTTCTTCAGATAAGGCAAGCGCCAGAGCAGCGGCGACCGCAGACTTACCCACACCACCTTTTCCGGTGATCACATGAAGTGAGGCTTGGGTTAGATCATCCATGGGCTGCAGCTAACTTGAATTGCAGGTAACCTCCACCGACTTGCACTCTCGTCGTCAAGCGGTCATTCATACATCATGAAAATCCTTGTCCTTTTTTGTTTGAGTCTTGGCGCCACCGCCTGTGGCGGAATAAGCGGCGAATTATCGAACAATACCGGGGTTAATCGCAGCGTTGATCTATCAGGTGCGGTGTTTGCTTGGGTCGATCAAAGCGATTCGGATTTAGTCAGTTGGGAAAGTCCAAGGCTGGCCCTGGCCTTCACGGGATTATCGCTCGATCCCTCTGACGACCTACTTTCGTTATCGGGTTCGACACTTGCCGATTTACAACTGCGCTTTGCAACCGGCGATGTCATCGCGATTGTCGTCCCAGACGCTTCGCGTCAAAGTGGATCACAGACACTTGAAGCTGAACTCGTACCTGGTGCCTTTCGCTGTCCACCGCTCAATCAACCCCTGATCAACAGTCAACCGTTGGCATGCTTTTCTGCTGCGCCAGAAACCTTGGACTCGTCTGCAGAATTTGACGGTTTTGCACCCATCGGACGTAAAGCTAAACTCACCCTAAACTTGGACGAAGGTGGTCGTCAGACGGGCGAAAAGATCGCTGGAACTCTTACACTGAGTATCGAGCGACTGGACTCTGACTCAGAGCAGGCGGTGACGGGCACCATCAGTGGCTCCTTCTCGGTCTCACTTCTGGGCGAACGATTAGCGGAACGCAATCTTCTGATGCTCACAGGCGCTCAGCCATGAATCGCTTCATCAGCCTTCTCGCCATCGCCTCGTGCACGGGACAAAGCGAATCGATCCTCAACATCGAGTCCGGAGAATTTGAGGGCAATCGAATCCCTATTTTGTCCAATACAGTCATGGCTTGGAACGATGAAATGACCTTCAATGCCGGATACCAAAGGCGCGAGGACCCTGCGTTTGAGTTGGTAGCGAGTGAAAGTCAGTTTGATGTCCAACGCGATCTACTCAGCCTGGACGGTGCTGAATTTCTTGATGTCGTTCATCGCTTTCGATTTGGTGACGGGCTGCATCTTCGCATCAACCAATCTCAAACCCTGATCAAAGGTGATGAGCTCCAGCTCGACAGCAACGAAGGTAGTGACCGCTGGCAATTGGCATTTAAGCTTGGTGCTGAAGGCTTGGACTCAGACACTGAACTTGATGACCCCAGACGGGGCTTTCGCTTACCTGGCCAGATTACCGCCAAACTCAGGATCACCGAACTCGCTCGTAATCCTGACAATCGGATCACCGAACTCGAAGCGGAACTTGAAGTTAAGGTCGATCGCTGTGCACCTAGCGAACACAACCGGGGAGAAGGTGAAGCATACCGACCCGGTGTCTTTGTTGCGCGTTTAAAGTTGAAACCCATGAGTGAGCGACTCGCCGAACACAATTTGAAATTGCTTCTGGGGTTGTCGCCCTTGCCCCTTCCGGACAACAATGGTTTTGAGTTCCCTGGCTTTACGAGGAACTGCCGCAACAACCCGAGACCCCCTATTGATTGAAACTGTGTAAAACGTCGTGAATCTAGAACAGCTACAAGCAGCCTTTGCTGCCGACCCAAACAGCAACGCGTACTACCAACTCATCGCTCGTTATGTGGAGCTCGATCGCTTGGTCGAGGCGCTTGTCGTTGCTAAAAAAGCAGCAGCGGCGCGACCAAACGACGCAACAGCCATTCGAACACTCGGCTGGGTGTTGCTCACTCAAAACAAAGTAGACCGAGCACTTTCTGAGCTCGGTAGAGCCCTTCAGATCGAACCGGGCGATTATGAAGCTCGCTTTCTTTATGCTCTTGGCCTTGAACGACAAGAGCGGTTTCAAGAAGCCGAAGTCCAAATCGATTATGTTTTGGCTGCCTTTCCAAACCACGTCGGCGCCGGTGAAGCGAAGACGCGACTCGGTCAACCCAAAGCGGCGACCCAAGAGCGAGAAAAAGTGGTCGAAAAGACCATCATGATGGCGGCTGCAGATATTTTGTCCGCCCGTGATCTCACGGGATCAATCAAAAAGACGGAGAATGACCCCAAACTCGCAAAACAAGCTCAAGAATTGGTGGATGAAGGCATCAAAGCCAGACGAGAAAAAGAAGCCAAGGCCAATCAAGTGCAACGCGAAGAAGTTGCCCAAGCACAACGTGCAGCGCGCGAGCAACTTGAAGAGGTGAGCAATCCGAAACCGGCGCCGGCATCATCGCCATCGCAACCGATGCCTCCATCGGACCAACCCGACTATCGGCGTCAGGCATTGATCAGCTTGGGTCTTGCGATCATTGTGACTGTTCTACTGGCAGTCCTGTATAGCGTCTATTCAACCTGGGCGGCTGGTGAACGAGCCTTACAAGAGCGCTTCAGTCGGGCTGAAAAAGCCTTCGTTAAGCACCAACCGCAACAACTTATGATCTCGCTTGGTTTGGCCGAAGCCCTTGCCAAAGAGGTTCCTGATCATCATTTAGCCATTGGCCTGGCTGCTCATGCAGCAGCTCGCCTAGCCAATGAACAGTCCTGGCCTGAAGGTTGGACCCGTGCCAAGGCTTTGCTTGACCAGTTCCCAGGCGACCAAACCTCGGTCCATCATCGAGCGGCTCTGGCGCTTCACAGCGCACACACCGGCACCTATCCTGAAGCGATGGCTGCCCTCGATTTTCAAGCGAATGGACGCACACTCGATTTGCCGATTTTCAAAAGCTTACGCGGTCTGGTGATGCATCGCCAAGGGCGCAACACCGAAGCCCGTAAATCGCTTCAAGCGAGTGTCGCCGATGGCGCAGACAATCCCGAGTTGAACTGGATCCTCAGTCGATTTGAGTTTGAAACTGGACATCCAGGTGTGGCTCAAGCCTATGCTGGGCGTTTGCTCTCGGCAGCCGATCAAGCACGTGGCGAAGCGGTGGAAAGGGCTCGAGCCGAGCAGGCAAAATCCGAGACAAAGCAGGGCGGCAAAGCCGCTACAAAACAACCGATCAAGAACATCGATCCGCTTGCGTTCTCACCAATTGAGCATGGACCGGCACTCTTACTTCGCGCCGCAAGTTGGCTGGTTCGTAGCGAACCGCTCGCCAAACCAGCGATCGCGGATTTAGAGCGTGTGATTGCGCTCCCCATCTGCGACGCTGACGGGACGAAAAACTGTGTTTTTGAAGGACAAAAGCAACTGGGTGAAGCTTTGCTTAGCGTGGCACATGACCGCCTGGGTCAAAGCGACCAAGCGCGTGCTGCGCAAGCACGGTCAGGGCCTGCGTATGAAGAGCACCCATGGGCGCTGTTGGCTCGATCCTATTGGGATGCTGATCGAGGGCAAGCTAAAGACGCGCTTGGGCTGATTGATACTGCCGAGAAAGCATTGCCGCATGCTGCCTTACCCGTACTCGCTCGCTTTCATGCACAAAAGCGGATGAAGCCTCCGACCGCATCACCGGCAGAGCTCGATAATTTAGCGAAGAAATTCCCGAGCTTGAAGGGTCAGGCGATGACCTTGACCTCAGAGATTTTAGCGAAAAAGGGTGACAAGGACGCAGCGCTGACACGCGTCGACGCCTACCTCAAAGAATTCCCCAACCAAGCGGTTCGAGCTAAGCTGTACAAGGCGCAAGCCTTACGTTGGAGCAAGAGCTATAAAGAAGCCATTAAGGCATCGAACGAAGCGCTCAATGATGCGATCACTGCAGGCGCGATGAATCTTGGACATGCGGCGCTTATTGAAATCATGCGGCTCGAGCTCAGGCGCGGTGGCCGCGGTTCAGCGAGGCGTGCGTACAAAGATCTGCTCAAAGACAATCCCAACCATACCGAAGCCCTCTATCTCGCCGCAGCAATCCTCTCGGATCGTGAAGCGGCAAAACATTTACAAAAAATTGCTCCAGGGAGCCGCTGGGCGATTCTTTTGCGACAAAGATAAGCCCAAAAGATTGATGCGGACCCTACGGGTCCGACAAACGTGTCACACCCCCTCTTCATACTCGAGTTGCGCCAAGGTTGATAAAGACCTTGATCAACGCACCGTTGAAAATCACTGTTGCACTACTGAACACTTATACAGTAGTATCGAATTACAAAGGAGATGCCCAATGGCTCGCAACCCCAAAGACAACGCCCTCAAACTCGCTATGACTTCGATTGAACGCCAATTCGGAAAAGGTGCGATCATGCGCCTGGGTGACGAACAAGCACCCATCGATGTGCAAACCATCAGCACCGGCTGCATCGGAATCGATGAAGCCTTAGGTATGGGTGGCCTCCCCAAAGGACGTATTACCGAGATCTACGGACCTGAGAGCTCGGGCAAAACTACCTTGGCGCTTCATGTGCTTGCCAACTGTCAGCGCAGTGGTGGTGTTGCCGCATTTGTCGATGCTGAGCACGCGCTAGATATCGCCTATGCGCGCAAACTCGGTCTCGATGTCGACAACCTCCTCGTCGCTCAACCCGACACCGGCGAACAAGCACTCGAAATCGTCGATATGCTCGTTCGCTCCGGCGCCGTGGATTGTATCGTTGTCGATTCAGTTGCCGCGCTGGTACCCAAAGCCGAGATCGAAGGTGATATGGGTGATAGTCATGTCGGTCTGCACGCACGCCTCATGAGTCAAGCGCTACGCAAACTCACAGGTACCGTCTCCAAATCGAACTGTTCACTGATTTTCATCAATCAGATCCGCATGAAGATCGGCGTCATGTTTGGAAGCCCAGAGGTCACTACAGGTGGTAATGCGCTCAAGTTCTACTCCTCAGTACGCATCGATATTCGCCGTATCCAATCCCTCAAACATGCGGACGTTGTCATCGGCAGTCGTACGCGAATCAAAGTGGTCAAAAACAAGCTCGCAGCACCCTTTCGCCAAGCCGAATTCGATATCATGTACGATGGTACCGGCATCTCAGCAGCAGGCAATCTTATCGACCACGGTATTCGCTTTGGCTTAGTCGAGAAGTCAGGCTCATGGTTTAGTCTCTCAAGCGGTGATCGCCTAGGTCAAGGTCGTGAAGCGGCTCGAGCGACCATCAACCAAAACCCGGAAATGGCAGCTCGCTTGGACCAAGAAATTCGGGTCGCTATGGGCTTACTGCCGGCAGCTAACCCAGCCGAGCAACAGCCCGAAGCAAACGCCTAAAAGGCTCGTAACGCACTAATATGAAGGGGAGCACCACCGCTCCCCTTCTAATTTTTTACTTCGGTTCCCAACCTTCACGGCGAAGAACCCAAAAGCTCTTTGTAGAGCCATACCGAACGCCCTCGCGTGCATGAACGGTGATCAGATTCTGACCAGGCTCTAAATCAATCGCTCGCTTGATCAACACAGAAGATTCGCCCCCAGAGGCAAAGAGCACCTTTTTACGCCCTCGATACACCACCACATTATGCAGCGGATGATCGTCTTGTGCTTGAGCATTCAGCATCAACTGCGTCCCCTTTGGAACATCCGTTCTAAGCCCATCGGTGAGCGAAATAGTTGGTGGAACTCTCGCAAAGGCTAAGCGGGGCGACTTCCCTTCACCGGGCTTAACCGTGTCGCTCGATACATAGGCAATGCCCTGCCGCGGCAACCGCACACGATAATAGGACCCAACTTGATCGACGCACGCTAAACTTTCACCGACTTGAAGCTCGCCTAAACCAAACGACTGCTTGAGCGCATGGCGTACAATTTCCGTCTTCGCTCGCGCAATCACCTTCTCACCTGCACATGGTTTCGCTTTAGCGATGGCATCGCTCACCGGCAAAATTAGTCGTTCAGTATACCAAAGGCCATGCTTACGCACACCCAAATTAACCGTAAGTTCGATCGGTTTATCGCTCTTTCGAACCTCAACCGAAAGCGATGTATTCCACGTTGCGCCAGGTGAAAGCTTCTCTTGTTCTGCTCGTGCTTTGACCATCTTAACTCGTCGAGCACTCTTGGTGCGCACGCTGAGGTGAATATCTTCGGCCTCTGCATCGAGCGCACCAATTGCGAAATTAAGACTCATCGTTTCACCAGCGGTCGCCAATCCATCGTTTCCATCATCAACGGTCAGCGTGTAGGCTAAGCGCGGTCGTTTTGCGGCAGCAATAACCAAGGTCTTACTCTTTGGTATGCTAATCTCTCCTCCTTGAGCATCTGCCTCAAATCGTACCCACTCACTGCGGTCATGGATGCTCATCGGCAGCTCGAACTTGAGCACGCGTCGGGCTTCTTCGCCTGGAGCAAGTCGCCCAAAGACCCATTCACGGTGATCAAACAAATCGAGATTCGCTTTGCTGCGGACCACCACTCGGTGCATCGGAGTGATTGAATTGTTTTTGACGACCACAGCGAGTTCGTGAGTTGAACCGGCTACAAATCGACTCGGCCAATCGACACTAACGATCGCTTTACCGGACTTTTCCTGTGCATCGCCGTCAGTCCAATCAATGCCCTCCGCTTTAAGCGCTTTGACCAACCTCAAATCCTCGGCTGCCTTAATTTCATCGAGCGCCTTACCCGCTCCTTGATAAAAGTTGTCGGCATGAGGATGCCCGGCTTGCAGCAAAAGCTTCTTCGCCATCCGCACATGTAAGTCGGCTTCAAACTCGCCACTATTTTCACGCCGAGTTTGCTCATCGCGATCAAGCATATCGTCGGTATCCAAAATATGGAGCGTGCGCCGAGTCTGTTGCTGCCGCGTCTTGGCGTTGCTGAGCGCATGATCAAGATCGCTCTCTTTGGTCGCCTTACGGGGCGTCAAAAAGACTTCACCTTCATCAATAAAGACCGACTCAAGCGCTATATCCGGAACGATACCGGTACCTTGAATGCTAATGTCTCCAGGCGTCAAATACTGAGCAATGGTCAGCTTCAACGCAGAGCCATCTGTCTTTGAACGGCGCGGGCGATAAGGAATGATCGTCTGAACAGAGCCTTTACCGAAACTCTGATTACCCAAAAGCAAACCACGCCGATGATTACGCACTGCCCCAGCTACAATCTCTGAAGCCGATGCCGAACCTCCCGAGATCAGGATTAATAGCGGGAGGTCAGTTAGAGAGCCCGAGGCATGAGCATAACGACTCTCGCGTAGCTGACCCGACAATCCAACCGTCGTCACGATCACTCCCTTATCAAGAAATAGATCTGAAATCGCGACCGCTTGCTCCAACAAGCCTCCGGGATTGTCGCGCAGGTCTAAAACTAAACCTTTTTTGGCGCCAGCCTGTCGCAACTCAGCGAGCGCTGTCACCGTGTCATCCGTGGTTGTTTCGCGAAAAGACTTGATCCGGAGATAACCGATTCCATCACCTAGGTTGTGAGATGTGACACTACGTACCTTAATAATTTCGCGGGTCAGTGTCTTCTCAAGAGCGCCCTTCGTACCTTTACGCCTTAGGTGAACAGTGACATCGGTACCGGGCTCGCCGCGCAAACGACTGACCGCCTCTTCAAGCGTCATGTTCTCAGTCGTTTCGTCGTTGATTTGGATGATCTGATCTCGCGCCTTGACTCCGGAACGGCTCGCCGGAGTTCCAGGAATTGGAGAGATTACAGTTAACCAGCCATCACGCTGAGAAATGACGATACCCAAACCACCAAACGCACCTTGTGTGGACATGCGCATCTCTTCATGAGCTTGGGCACTAAACATCACCGAATGGGGGTCAAGAGTGCGCAACATTCCATTGACGACGGCAAGCTCGACTTCTCCGGCATCCACTCCGCTTGGCAAATTTCGCGCAACAAACGCGAGCCCCTGCCGCAGCACCATATACATTTCCCAAATCGACTCCACTCGAGTCGTATCACCAGTCCACGACTTGTCATTCATTCGCAGGGTCAAGGTCTTGGGTAGACCGCGTTCATCAACGAGCAAATCCGGAATTATATTTTCGACACTTCGCAGCCCTTCTTTGAGCATTTTTTTCGGCTCAAAGCGCTTGGGATCCACGTACGCTTTGGTGAGTTCGAGCACACTCCAACTCAACTGTTCTAACCGCAACAAGCGGTCTCGTCCGTCGACCGTATTGGTCTGCATCGCGCTGAACACAAACGGCAAGACAATCGTAAGCATCAATTTAGCAAACAAGACTTATTCCTCTTATCCAGCAGCAACATCAAGTTGAGCCAATATTGTCGACCATACCGTACCGTCGACCACCGAATCCATTTCCGAATTATTCAGAACATCCACCCATTGACAAACATGCTGGAGTGATTGTTCCGAAATCTTAACCTTTGCTCCCGCAACCGCTTTTTTGCCTTGACCATCGATCCAAGCGCCAACGTCATCAACCAATACGTCTTCAGGGGAATTATTTATCCCTTTGAGACGACTCCATAATGCTTGGACGACACCATCGCTCTTGGGGGGGCGAACCGCCTCGACAACGACGCCTAAATCACCTGCCGAACTCTGATCTCCGATGACCAAACCCAACGCTATGGAATTGCGAGCAAGAGCACCATACCTGAAGCGATCATAGGCTTGGTCAGTAACTAACAAAGCGAACCAATCCGCGAGCGTCATCTCTTGTACTCGTCGATTCCACGCCGGGCTTTGGGAGCTGATCATCGGCACCAAAACAGTACCTAACGCAACCACACCCAAGCTACGACCGAAGCACTCAGCGCTGTATCCTTGCTCTGCACAACAACGCTGAACCTCTTGCAACAGAGCAAAACGACTGTTCACATTGGCTGTCATTCCATACCCTCGCCGTCCGGTCCTATCTGATCACCATGACCGCTCAACGTTGCAAATCTGGCGCGGCTAAGCCTGCTTTGATGTGTTTTTCGGTCATGGTTCGTACAACTCCTGAATCCAGTGTTCGAACGCCGCCAAAAGCCTGGGCAAGAGTCACGATTTTGGCAAGATGCTCCACCAGTTCCATCCGACAGATTGCCATGGTTAAATCGCTGCCCCAAGACAGGACTCCATGCTGACCCAAAAGGGCTGAGTTGTTCATTCGAGCTGCCTCGCCGACTGCATCGGTCAATTGATCATCGCCTGGCACAGCAAACGGCACCCAGCCAATTGCGGGTCCTAGGCTGACAATCGCTTCAGCCATAAAACACGGATCGAGCCGTCGATCAGCGCAAGCCATCGCCGAGGCATACGGCGGATGAGCGTGAACAACAGCCATTGCATCCGACCGTGCGTTAAACACCGCTCGATGCAACTGCCACTCGCTAAACACTCGATGACGTCCTTGCTGAACTGCGCCGGAGTCATCCACAACCAAAACATCAACCGCACGAACATCGGCTTTGCGAAAAGCTGTAGGCGTGACCAGATAACCATGGCCTGGGCGGCGCACAGAAAGATTACCATCGTGATTGGCCACCCAACCTCTTTGCGCAAGTTCATGACACGCCTCAATCAACGCAGTTGCAGTCACTCAGCTCTCCATCACCTCATCAACGACACCCACAATCAACGAACGTACGGGCGGCTCACCACCCAGAATTTGGCGCACACCATTTCCCTCACGGAGAATCAGAACCTGTTCGCCAACGCCAACGCCAACGGTATCCACAGCGATCACATCTTCGCCTGCGTCGCTACGAACCATCAACAAGCGGTAGCCGTCGTACCCAGGGTGATGTTGATCGGCGACCACTGAACCCAAAACTTTAGCAAGAAGCATGATCCCCCCAGTCCACGTCATCAACCAACCCAACAATAGCCAGATCGACCGGGACAAAAGTCGGATTGCAGGCGAGAGCGGCTTCGCGACTACCCACCAAGACGACGCGCTGACCCGGTGCCGCTGAACAGGTATCGACCGCTGCTTCTGGAACCCCATCAGGCTCACCGTCGTGGTTCTCTTTTTGAACCAACAACAGGCGATAACCGACCAGGTTATCAACCTTACGTGTAGCCACAACTTTACCCACGACGGTGCCAAACTGCATAACTACCTCTTTGGTAACTTCCAGGGAACTTCGACCGGAACGATCGCTTTGCCCGGGAAACTTGGAAAGCGCCATCGACGAACTTTCGTTTGAATGCACCGACTCACATCGGTTCCTTTGTACGCTTCGGTCATGACCTCCATCGATGCGACCCGACCGCTCGGCTGAATATTAATCCGAGCGCGCAACTCACCAAACATCGACTGCCCGCGCGTCATCGCTCGACTCACGCAGGCGGTCACTCCACGCTGACCTCGGCCGATCACCTTGGCTGCTGCCTTGACATCAAGTTGCGATGCACGCCCCGGCGGAGCACTGACCTCGGGCAGAGGAAGACTGACGGTACCTAAAGCAGACTGCAAGACGGCCATCCGCTTTAGATCCGCTCGATTAACCTTTGCCGACTGACGTAAGCGCTGCTCTTCCGAAGCAGCAGGGTCTTCATCAACAGCGACTTGGTTTGCTGATAACCTTGATTTCGTCCGACGCCGTTTTTTTTCTTTGGCGATTTGTTCATCGACCGCTTTTCCGGCCGCCTCGAGTTTGTCCTTGAGGACCGCATCGCGGCATGCTCCCGTCAAACAAGCGAGCATTGCTCGCCCCTCGGCAGCATTGACCGACTCTCCTCTATAGTATGGAGCGACCTTTACCTGATCATTCGCTTGAGCAAACTGTTCTCTAGCACGCTTGAGCGACTCCACTTGCTCAATTAAAGCCTGCGCGTCCTGAGCCGTCTTAGAGCGCGCAAAAGCTTGGAATTTCGGATGCCCTGGAGGGCAATCAAAACGATCTGATCCTTCCGCTGTGACAGACTCATCCTCGTCCTTAATTTCCGTGCACGAGGAAAAATTACCCCGACCCAGACGAACTTCAACTCGATCATCCTTGAGGGGCATCAACTCAAGAACCCAACCTTTGACAATTACCAAGTCTTGGTAACTCAAATTCTCGATGATCGCTGCAGCGACAATACTACGCGCCTTTCGGTCAGAACCCGCTTTATCACCCAGTTGTATCAAGCGCACATAAGAAGGCTGACCACGAGACTTAAAGCTCGCCTTCTGAATCCCTTTGGCAAACGGATTCGGGATCCAACCTTGATTCATGCCCACCAAAGTGCCCAAGAGCGCGACGATGATCACACCGAAAATAATCATCCGGCGCCGCGCACCTTGTTGAAGACCACTAGCCAATAAAAACAGACGAGTCTCCTCGCCTATAGCTGATAAGGACGGCTCATTGATAAACGGCGCTGAACCACTGACGACGGAAGGCTCTTCCGCACCCTCGGCATCTTTGAGTTCTCGACCAGCCCAAGCAGGCATAGGAGAACCAGCCTGATTTGCGTCATCAACTAAAGGCTGCCGATTCGGAGTCGATGATTCCCTCGCCGGAATTGACTCAACCGACGCCTCATCAACCGACGCCTCATCAACCGACGCCTCATCAACCGACGCCTCATCAACCGATGCCTCATCCATGGTTTGAGCCGTTGGGCGCGGCGGTAAAATAGCAGCGACTGCGTTCGAGACCACAGAGACACCGGTTTTATCGAGTAACGTTGCCAACTCAGGCACATCTCGAATAGGTAGCCAGCTGCTCATTCCTGCTCGCCACGCATGATCGGTGGCACCAAACTCCCCGCGCACGAGTCGTCCGTTGATCTCCTCGAGATCCATTGGCCCTTGACGTTCGCCATCTTTGGCTAAGAACCAATCCTTGGAATCGCTGGCTTTATTATCGCCGCTCTTCGCCAAGTAAGAACGCAGATCTGCAGCTGACATGCTGTCCAGAGCGCCAATGCTGCGCTCAGGATCACGAACCACCATCACACCTTTACATGTTCGGCATCGAATCTTGAGCACGCGACCTCTAATGGTCTCTTCAGCAAGACTATATTTGGTCCCACAGTGCTCGCAGCGGAATTTCATTGCGCTCCATTGGCACCGGGTCATTGGGGCCTAGCAAAAAGCCAAACGTCTACGACGTTGCTACAACCCTATAGTTTACTGCCGCCTAGGAAGAAACCCCCCGGGTGACGGTTATTCAACAGAGGACAAGCAAACGATCCCTACAGTTGAAGTCAACCCAAAAAAGGGTAAAGAGCTATGTTGTGGTGTATCGCCCCGAGGAGCCGAAAAGGTGACCCTAACCATTGCTTTGGCGCGCACTATGCTCATTCAAGCGATGCTCAGCTTTGCGCTGCTGTTCCTAACGGTACTCATATCACAACTCGTACGCCTAGGTGCATTGCTTATCGCGGCGCAGCAAGATCCAATCGGTTTTTGTATTGTTCTCGTTGATATTCTACCCAGAATCATCGTTATTGCTTTACCTTTTAGTCTTCCCTTAGGCGCCTTCTTAGCTGTCGATAGACTTGAAAAGCGAGATTTGACTCAAATGCTGAGTGCTCTCGGTGCCGCGCCTCGCAAATCTCTTCTACAGGCTGCACTTTTACTCGGCATATGGGTTGCCGCAGGGATTACGCCCATCGCTTGGCTTGCCGAGAGTCAAGCTGCCGAAGCCTTTCCCGTCCACGCGCTCAACTTGGCACGTCAATCGGTGATCGCACGAGTCAGCCCAGGACAAGTGGCGCGGCTCAATGATCGTCTCGCTGTGTATGCCGGCAAGAAACTTGATGATGGCGCATTTGAACAGGTTACCGTTCTGAGCGACCGAGATGTGCTCGCTGGTCGCCTTGGTCGTCTTACGGGTGAAGGCCTTCGGCTTGAGTTAGCAGTCGAAGAGGCTGAAGTCTGGCGACATACCGAGCAAGGACTTCGTCGAGCCTCAGCGGAAAACCTCAGTATTGCCCTTCCCGCATCTCGTAACATTGCCAAACATCTAGGCTTCTTCCACCCGCGTGATGCTTTGAATCCTGTCCAACTCGCCTTAACCAAGGGTTCAGATCGTGAAGCTCGCCTGCGTCGCTACACGGGCTGGCGGCGCATTCTCACGCCACTCATTGTTCTTTTGCTGCCTGTTTTCGGTGTCGCTTGTGCGCTTCTTTTACCAGCGTCCATCCGACTGATCAGTGGCGTCTTAATCACGGTCAGCTTTATCTCGCTTTACGTCATGGGTGAAGCCATTGCTGCTGCTGGTGTGCCCGCACTAATCGTTGCGCTTTGTCCCGCTGTCATTGCGCTCATCGTTTGCTTCATCGCTCTGCGCTCAGAGTGGCATACCGAGCAATTCTCATGAACGCGCTCTATAGAACACTGGCAAGTCATCTTTATGGCGCTGTTGGTTTGTCGATTTTGGTCCTGCTCAGCGCATGGTTGATGGTCGACTTCGCTGAACTTAGTCGACATTTTGGACGTGTCGGCTGGCATACTGTCGGTCCTCTTTATACCATGCGCGGTCCCGTGCTTTTGCATCGCCTCATGCCCTTAGCGCTGATCATTGGGACTGCGCTTACGGTAGGTTTTTGGGCCTCCGGGCGCCACTTGGAGAATGCTTCTTCTCTGAGCTTGAAACCCAATCGACTGCCTCTACTCGCAGTGGCGATGTTGAGTCCCGTAGTAGCTATTTGGGGCTATGCAGGCAGTGAAAACATCCCGCCTTTGCACCGTGAAGAAAACCGTCTTTTATACACCAACTATGGCATTGGCGGCCAGCACTACGGAAACTTTCACAAACCCAGCGGATTAGTTGTCGAAAATGACTGGCTCGTCCGCTTCAAACCCACAGGACCGACGGTGATCAAAGAACTCGAGGCGGTGCGTCTCAAAGACGGCAAAGTCCGTGAACGCGTCAGCGCCAAAAGAGCGAGTTTGCGAGTCAACGGATGGATCGCCACTGACGTTCGATTAAGCCAACGCCGGGGGAATAGTGTCGAGAGCGAAACCTTCGAAGAAACACCGCTACCGTTTTTTCGAACGAGTTCGGCGCTCGACTACGCCATCGGTTTTCCCGATGAGTTCAAGAGCGCATACCTCATGACGATGGCGGAGCGGGCAGCTACAGCAGGAAGCGATCCAAGGCCTTTCATTTTTGAGCGTCAGAGTCGTCTATCGCGTATTGCGCTTTTGTTGATGATGCTCGCTGCTACGGCGTTGATTTGTGCGCGTATTGGACCAGGCGGAAGCTTCAATGTGATTATGGCGCGAGCTACGATGATGGCCGCCGCCTACGAACTTGCGACATTTATCGGCGCTTCGCTGGCGCTAATTTTACCTCGCGGCAAAGAATTTGGAGCCGCTTGGATTCCAGTTGTACTAATCTGTTTACTCACTCTGCGCGGCCTTCAGCGGCTTGAACGACTTCGCTGATGATTCGTCCCGGTGAACAGATTGAGCACTATCGTGTCATGGGCAAACTAGCGAACGGCGGAATGGCAGCCGTATACCTCGCTCGTGACCTAAGAGACAGAGAGCGACTGGTGGTGCTCAAGGTGATCCTGCCCCACTTGCGCAGCAACCCTGATTATCAGGCGATGTTTGAACGTGAAGCCGCTGTGGGCGCTTTGGTCCGGCATCCCAATGCTGTGCAGGTTCACGGTTTACTCAACTGGGATGGTTACGCTGTGTTGGTGATGGAGTTTCTCGATGGTCGAAACCTCATTCAAGTTATTAGCGCAGCACGTCGAAGACGCCAAGCGATCTCATTCCCAGTCGTTGCTCTGATCATTGCAAGCGTTGCACGTGCGATGGAGCTCGCATGGAACGTCCCGGGTCCCGATGGTGAACCTGCACGGATCATCCATCGCGACATTAGCCCAGAAAATGTTGTGTTAACCTATGATGGTGAAATCAAACTGGTTGATTTTGGAATCGCTAAACAGAGTCACATCGAAGGCAATACCCAAGCAGGTCAACTCAAGGGCAAATACAGCTACATGAGCCCAGAACAAATTCGAGGCGAGGTGGCTGACCATCATGCAGATCAATATGCTCAATCTGTACTCCTTTACATCTTGCTGACCGGTCGCAAACCCTTCGTTGCACAAAGCGACGTCGACTTACTGCGTATGATCGTCAGCGATGATCCAGTCCCTCCATCTCAAATCGACCCCACGGTACCTGGTACTCTTGAGGAAATTGCTCTTCGAGGTCTGCGAAAAGCACCCGAAGCGCGATTTAATGATCACGGTCATCTCGCCGCCAACATAGAAGATCGTTACCTCGGAACTCACCATGCATCGCATGCGGATGTGCGCACACTCATGGCCGAGCTATTTCCTGCAGATACCGATGCGGTACGACGACGCATTCGGATGCTAATCGATGCTGAACGCGAAGCGACGGTGACCGGCGTATTTGTTGAGTTACCTGAGCCCGAACCCGACCTCACCAAGCACGATGAAACAGTGATTGAAATCGCTGCGCCATCGAATCCAACAGCTAATTTCAGGGCACTAGCCAGCGATAACAATCCGCTAGAGCCTGCTCTCGAGACGTCACTCGAAGAGGCAACAGTTCTTTATAAACAGGTCCGAGAACCTGAGCCCAAACGCGAAACTCAACCCGTAAGACTTCCCCCTAGAGCGGTGAACACCCGTCACAATCAAGCCGTATCAAGCCCCTCCAAACGGCGACCACTGAAAGGTCGTACTGCCGCCTTAGTTGGCTTAGCTCTAACGGCGATGATCGCGGCAGGTCTAGCGACCGGCGAACTAGCAAATACAATGCGTCAAAGGGAAAGCCAATCGCCGGAAAAAGGTATTTTAGCGGTCCGAGCAACCGGGACAGAAGATCAAGCTAGTGTCCACATCAACGGGTTCAACATTGGCACAACACCCATCGAAATTGAGCAAGCTGCCGGAACCGTCAATTTGATGTGTAGCTTCGAGCGTCGACAGGTGGTCGTTCGCCAACGAGTCGACCTTCTGGCTGGCAAACGCAGTCATGTTTTATGCGAGCCTGGCTATGCGAACCTTCGAATAAATGGACCACGTGGCACGCTGGTGAGTATTGACGGAAAAACCGAAGTGTCGGTGCCTGTTAGTCTTGAACGCACCATGGAAGGATATTACGAGTTGGTCTGGTCCCGACCCGGCCGACGAAAGAAGATCTTGCGCGCTTTGACCCTCAAAGCAGGCGAGCAACGAGTGATCAACCACTGGAAAGAGATCAAGTGACTCGGTGCATTTTAGCGGTGGAAACCAGTTGCGACGAAACGGCGGCTGCATTGCTCTTTGATGGCCGAATCGTCGCTGAGACGGTCCACACCCAAACCGATCTTCATAGTTATTATGGTGGCGTTGTACCCGAGCTTGCGAGTCGCGATCATGTGGCACATGTCGGCGCTGTTTGCCAAAATGTACTCACAGGCTATGAGGACAAAGTCGAACTGATCGCAGCAACTCGTGGTCCCGGATTAATCGGTGGTTTGCTCGTCGGCCTGCAATGGGCAAAAGGTTATGCCTTTGGGCGAGGATTGCCATTCGTCGGTGTTCATCATCTTGCCGGTCACCTTGCAGCGCCCTTGCTTGATCCAGATTTTGATATGGATCCACCTATGATCTGTTTGTTGATCAGCGGTGGGCATACTCAAATCTACGCAATTGAACGATGGGGCGAAGCACGATTACTGGGAGGCACTCGCGATGATGCAGCGGGCGAAGCTTTTGATAAGGGCGCTCGCTTACTCGGTCTAGGCTACCCCGGGGGACCAGCGATCCAAAATGCGGCGGCAATGCACCAAGGACCTCACAAGCAACTGCCCAGACCAATGCTCAAACGCGGACTTGAAATGAGTTTTAGTGGGCTCAAGACGGCACTAAGGGACGAAATCTATCGCCGAGACGTAAATGCTCAACTGGATACAGACCAGCAAACTGAACTCGCGGCTTCTCTTCAAAGTGCAATTGTCGATGTCTTAGTCCACAAAGCCTGCGCGGCGCTGAAAGAAACAGGCTATAACCGTCTGACTATTGGCGGTGGTGTTGCGGCGAATGGACCATTGCGTGAAGCGCTTCAAACAGCGGCCCACCAAGAGAATTTCTCTTTGTATTTACCGCCAAAGAAATGGTGTACGGACAACGCCGCTATGATCGCGGCTGCCGCTGCGATTCGGTACCAAACGAAAGGTGCTGACGCCTTTGACATACCGGCTAAAGCCCGCTGGCCATTGGTTGAGGAGTGGGCAATCCAAAGCGCCAACTAACTATTCGAGTTCAGCTAACCAACGCTCAACTGCTGCGTCACGCCGTCCCGCGATGTCCCGGTATGTGTTGAGCAAGTTGCGCGCCCGCGCGCGCGCTGCTTCGTCACCGCTCTTGAAACTCTGATACTCGATCAACCCTAAAGTTTTGAGTGCAAAACCATTGGTCGAATCCGCTGCGATTGCCGAGCGCAAATCAGACTTCGCTTTATTGGGTGAGCCTGCGCTAAAATGCGCCTCACCGCGCTCAGACAATGCGATCGAGCGCTCCGCTGACGATATATCGAGTTTGAGCCCAAGGCTAATCAGCTCAATGGCTCCCTCAAGATTACCGTCATCGCGCAACATGCGGGCACCCTGCATTCGCTTCGCAAACTCGCCCTGACGCAGACGTCGACGACTGGCTCTGCGTACACGACGACGACGCCTACGCCGTTTCCTTTTTACTTTTTTGGGCGCGACCTCCCGAGGCTTTAGCTCCGGTGACTTCTGCTCGGGTTGCTCTTGACTAGGCGGTAAAGAGGGAGACTCGGTCGGCAACTCTGGTGCTGGTGGCTCAGCCGTTGCATAATCGCCTTGTGTTGTGGCTTTAATTCGCTGCGAATGTTTGTAGGTGGTGAAAGCAGCCAAACCGAAAATGGTGGTCGAGATCACCGCAAAGCGAAACCGCTTGATCATCCGCTGCATCGGACTCGCTTCGAGATCATCGTCAGATGGATCTGGAGCAGCGGTAATTTGATCTTCGTGACCAAAATTCCCGCCCCCCAATGCCTTGAAGGGTACCTTTGACGACTCGTCAGCTACCGGGGGAGCTTGATAAGGCGGCAGGTCCTCAGCAAAATCTTGAACAGGGGGGGGGATCCTCAAGGTCATCATAGACAGGAGGGATCTCATCATCGTCCGCAAAGACGTCATCGTCATCAAGAACAGGCGGCGGATCAAATTCATCAACGACGAGACCGGTTTGTCCATCGAGTATCGGCTCAATTCCCTCGGCTAACGGGATTTCAACCTCTGGGGCTTGGGTCTTGAAATAGTTTTGTGCGGCACTGAGCGCATCCTCAATACCTAAGTCGAGATCAGGAAGTTGGTCCCAGTCTCGGTCCAACTGTTCCCAGCGCTCCTCTTTCAGGGAGGTGTCAGGAAGACCGGACACACCCTTGACCGCCAATGACCACGCAAAATCATCTTCTAGGGAACCTGTTGACGGCTCTTCAGCATCCTCGGGTTCGTTGGTCGCCACCTCTAAAGAAGTTACGCCCTCAAGGACACGCGATGAACCCCGCTGAACAACTAAAATACCATCTTCAACGAGCGATAAAACGCCTTCGACAGCTCGGGATCCACCCATCGTCCAAAGCGCCTTGATGTCTCGCTTTCCGTCGATCAGTCGAAAGATCCATGAGATATCATCACTCAGAACACGCAAGCGCTGCAGCAAACGCTCGGGGTCTGGCTCGAGCGCTCCCTGAGGCGCTCGAACCATCATTTCAGCGCTCCGCAACTCCAGCGCATCAGCTTCAGCGATGATTGCAACAGCCGAACGAAGTTCTTCACCTTGAGCTGCCTGCTGCCGATCGAACCGATAATTACCGTCCCGCATTCCCAGCAGAACACTCAACGCCTCAGACCCAGTCAAACCGCCACAAACAACCAATCCAATCTGTCCACTCCGAACATGGATTTGCCCGGGCATATCAGGAGTATCGATAACGATGACGCCGCTGAGCGAGCTCGATGCTATCCGCGTGATATCCTGACGCAAACCTCCTGAAACAAGCGATTTCTGCTTTGATAAAATCGATTCTTGATGGTCTTCGATAATCGTTGAAATTAAAGCAGCGGCTGCAGGAAATCGTAGTGGTCGCTCAAGGTTGTGAATCTTGTCACCTGCTTCAATCGAGTCGTCATCAACCAATCGTATCAACGCAATTCCTTGCGATTGCGTGGGCTCGACAATGTCACTTATCCAGTCGATTTTATCCTTTTCACGGCCGAGGTGATCGCCGGAAACCAAGACGGCATGGACGCCGTCGGCGGTTATAGCATCTGATAAATCGGCAAGATGATTAGGTACGGCCAGTTCAAATCCGGCCTGACGCAAAGCCGAGTCGATAATGCTGCGCTCGAGATCCGCTGGTCCTACAAGTACCATGCGCCAGACCGTACTCACTAGTGCTCCCTAAGCTCTACGCACCGCACACAGGTAACGCGCGCGTACACGTTTCCCTAATGGTTAAAGACAACGCATTGTGGTCGCGCCTTCCCGCTGGACCAAAAAATATGCCGACCTTATTTTTACCTTTTCGGGTTTGCAAAGATGATTTCCGAGGTTAAGCGAACAGCAACACATTGCCGGAGGGCGCATCATGGGGCCCTGGGACGATCCGCTTTATCGCACGACACGCGATCTAATCACACGAACTGCCGAACAAGTGGGTATTGACCCTAATGTTGGCGTTCGCCTTGCTCAACCTGATCGGGCGATTATCGTGAGCATCCCTTTACGACGCGATAATGGTGATGTTGAGGTGTATACCGGCTATCGTGTCCAGCACAACGATACACGAGGGCCGTGCAAGGGCGGAATCCGCTTTCATCCGCATGTCAATCTTGGAGAGGTCACTGCCCTCGCCACGCTGATGACCTTCAAATGTGCGGTGGTCGGTGTCCCCTTAGGCGGCGCTAAAGGTGGTATTTCCATCGATCCTTCGGGGCTTAATCGCGCTGAAATGCAGCGTCTAACGCGGCGCTACACCACAGAGATTATTAACTTTATCGGGCCCGGTAAGGATATCCCTGCCCCCGATATGGGCACCAATCCGCAAGTCATGGCTTGGATCATGGATACGTTTAGTATGACCAGCGGCTATGCCGTTCCTGGTGTCGTCACCGGTAAGCCCATCGAGTTAGGTGGTAGCCAAGGTCGTCTTCAAGCGACCGGACGAGGTTTGGTTTATACCGTCACCGACGCCGCCGAGCATATCGGACTCGACCTCAAGGGAGCAACTGCGGCGATTCAGGGTTTGGGTAACGTCGGTTACTGGGCGGCGCGTCGCTTGGCGTATCGCGGGACAAAGATCGTCGCTGCATCCGATGTCACTGGTGCGATCTACAATCCGAAGGGGATCGACCTCAAAGCTGCCTATGTCCACATGCAAAAAACAGGCGGACTAGCCGGATTTGAAGGTGCGGAGCCCATGGATCCAGATGAACTCTTGACCATGAAGGTCGACGTCTTGATTCCTGCCGCTTTAGGCGGGGTCATCGATGCGGATATCGCTCGAAAACTGCAGTGCCGTATTCTCGCCGAGGGTGCCAATGGACCAGTCACGAGCGAGGGCGATGCAATTTTACGGCAGCGGCAAGACGAGATTTTTGTCATTCCAGATCTTCTCGCCAATGCAGGCGGTGTCACGGTCTCATATTTTGAGTGGGTTCAAGGAACGCAAAACTTCTTTTGGAGCGCAACCGAAGTCAACAAACGCCTACAAACGATTATGGTCACTGCGTTTAAAGAAATTCTCAAAGTGCACAAAAACGAAGGCCTAGACATGCGCACCGCAGCGATGGCGGTGGGCATGCGTAGAGTCAGCGAAGCCATGCTTTTACGCGGCTTGTTCCCATAGGATTTAAACCGACCGATTCAACGCCCAGCCGAAAATCTGGGGTTGGCGACGAAAAAGAGCAAAGACGAACTTTCGAAGCGTCGGGTGCTTATGCAAAAGCAGCAGCAAATGGGTAAGTCTGCGTTTACTTCGAAGCGTTGCCCAAAGTTGGCGCTCTAACCCAGGAACAGCACCGTTTGGAATACCGGTCTCAAAGGCGCTCGCGAGTAAGCTTGCCTGCGCAAAGCCGGCGCTTAACCCCTCGCCGCTGATGCCATCAAAAAAGGCGAGTGCATCCCCAACAAAACACCCATCTTCAAAGGTGGATCGTCGCGCCGAAACAGCCATTCGCCCGATTCCACGACCGGCGCTTGATGGTTCAGCGCCATCGAACCGACCGCGCAAGCCATCAAAACGATCCAGCCAACGCCATAAACGGCTCGGTCCCTTAGGGATCTCAACACCTTGACGCCAGAGCAAAGCAACGCCGAGTTGCTTTGGTCCGACCGGCGTCAAATACGCCTCGTAGCCCATGCCCCAATGGACCTCAACATAAGGGCTCGGCGGTTCAATATTGAGGTGCTGACGCCACCCCAGCCGATCCACATTCATTGGTGGTTTGCCGGTGAGACCGAGCTGCTCACGCAACGCTGATCGCGGTCCATCTGCAACCACAACGTAGCGCGCATCCAAGCTCCCTTGCGGAGTCTCAAGTCGCCAGCCCTTATCAATTTTTGACATCCCACTGACGGCTTCGTGCGGTCGCAAATCGACCTGCGTCGAGCAGGCGCTATGCAAGGCTTCGCTCAATACGGTGCGCCGAACCCCGAGTGCAGGTTTGTGACCGAAAATACCACGAAACGACCCGATACGCGCATCGTGGTACTCAATACCCTTAATCGGCATGCCTGCGGGATTAACTCCCAACGCTTGAAGATGAGCGAGGCCATCCGGTAAGATCCCCTCGCCGCAGGCGCGATCCTGCGGCCAGTCGTTGCGCTCCAAAACGCAAACATCACGCCCTACCTTCGCCAAGGCTAGCGCCGCAGCCAAACCGGCTGGACCTCCACCAACAACTGCGATTTCGGTCTTCATCTGCGTCGCATGAGCAGTTTACGTCGCCCAGCAAAAGTCTCAGCGAGCAAGCGCAAAACACCCGGCCGGTCTGGTGCACTGAGTACTTCGTCAAGCCATCGTTGCCTGGCTTCGCTACGGCGGATCTTACCCGAGGATGTGCGAGGGAGGGCACCCGCTGGGAGAACCTCGACAGCAGCAGGATTGAGACCGGTGGTGCCGCGGACTGCCTGTCGCATCGCAACAAGCGTCTCTTCGCCCACTGTCCCGTGGGCTTCTGCTAGCAAAACCACCGCTTCCTCCTCATCGACGGTCACCGCAAACGCAGCATTACAGCCTGATCTCAAGCCTTCTATACCATCAATTGCTTGCTCGATCACGGCTGGGTCGTGATTACGCCCTCGAAGAATGATCAAATCCTTGGCGCGCCCAGTGAGATACAGTTCGCCATCCCACATAAAGCCCTCGTCACCGGTATCAAGCCAACCATCGACTAGGATCTCAGAAGTGGCTTCAGGATCATCCAAATAGCCTTGCATGATCCCGGGCCCGTGCGCCCAAACACGACCGACTCGACCTTCCTCAAGGACCGTCCCGCCCTCGCAGATCTTGACCGAATGATTCGGAATAGGCTTACCTACACTAACCCACTCATAGCCACCATCTAAAGGTTCAAAGAGCCTGTTTTTCTCGATGCTTTCACGACTACCTGAAAGCCGAGTAAAAGGTGTGCTCAAATCCGTAAAAGTGACGGCTAGCGTGGCTTCGGCTAAGCCGTAAACTGGCGTTAGAGCCTCAGGACGCAAGCCCACCTGACCAAAGCGCTCGACAAAACGGTCTAAGGTCGCAGGATGCACCGGCTCAGCGCCGCACAAAGCGACCATCCAGTGACTTAAATCCAGCCCTTCTAAATCATCCACGCGATCAGCGCACAGCCCAAAAGCAAAATTCGGGGCGACCGAAATCGTTGCCTTACTCTCGGATAATGCCTCAAGCCAAAGGCGCGGTCTTGCAATAAAGCGTTCAGGCGGTAACAAGGTCAGCGTACCTGGTGTAATCAGTGCCGTCACCAAAGCACCAATCAGACCCATGTCATGATACAAAGGTAGCCAACTCACACCCGAATGCTGCTTCGGGTCCCCCGGAAACGTACTCATGATCGATTCCGCATTGGCGATCATATTGTAATGACTCAAACCGACCGGTTTAGGATCACCGGTCGTACCCGAACTAAACTGCACAAAGGCGAGATCGTCGACGCTGGGAACAGCATCAAATTGTGGCGGTTTGGAGTCAAGTAAATCGGCAACCTTGAGCGCACCAAGCGGGGTTTGAGCTGCGGTTGTTGGGTGCCCGACCAAACCCAGTAGGCGCTTATCTGTCAGGACTAATTTTGCAGGCAACCGACGCAGCATTGCCGCTGTTCGCTGCTTCCATTCGGACAACAACCCGAGCCGAACAGGTGGGTACAAAGCCGACGGAATCGCTCCGGCAAACAAGACACCAAAGAACGCATCATAAAAATGAATCGAAGTCGGCAAGATGAGCGCCACACGATCACCGGCCTGAACGCCTCGCGCTTGCAACGCGCCGGCCACGCGCCGTGCACGCTCAAGAACCTCTGGATATCGATACGCAGTGACTCGCCCTGGGCGATCTTGAAAGCGTAACTCGATATCCTGACCAGCGGCATAACGCAGCGCTTCAACCAATGTTTTAGGTCGATTCATGTCGCTCCTTGAGACGCTCTTCTACCAAGCCCACCAAATCGCCAACGGTTTGCGGTGGCTGATCAGGCGGTTCTTCAAGACACAGATCAAAGTAATTTTCAGTTTCTAGGGCTAAGGTCAGCAAACCCATCGAATCCAAACCGAGATCCTCTTGAAACCGAGAGCTTTCACTAACCGGGTCAGTAATCCCGCAATGTTCGGCTAAGATGGTGCGGATCGCATCGATCGTCGAACTCATCCGCCCAATGCCTCCTCTTCAACTGCGATCCGATGGCGCAGCAAAAGCGCATTGGCGATCGTAAAGAAGACCGCTGTACGCCAACCACCAAAGACCAAAGGCAGCGCAAAGATCTCGAGGACCACACCCACATAATTGGGGTGACGAACATGAGTAAATGCGCCCGTCGTAATGAGCGGCTCATTGGGTAGGACCAATACCCGCGCCGTCCAACGCTCGCCCAACGAGCGCATGGCTAAAAGGCGCAAGGTTTGCCCGATGACTACCAAGACCAACATACCGACTGCGAGAAACGGGTGTGGCGGTCCAGAAACCAACCAGATGGCTTCGCCTGCGCAAGCGAACAACCACGTGGTGTGCAAAGCCACCATGACCGGAAAGTGACCGGCGCCGAATTCTTGCGCGCCCCGCTCTCGCAAAGCCTTCTCATGGCGCCTTGATCGAGCCGTCTCAGCCAGGCGCTGGATCGCAACCAAGCCGACTAAAGCCAAATAACACGTAAGCATCGACTACCGTGCCTCAAGCAAACACAACTCGGCGCAAAACGCAGGGCCAAAGGCAAAGAGGAGTCCTTTAGAGGCCGACTCAAAGCCATCACTAATCGCGTCGGCTAGTACAAACAAAACCGACGTGCTGCTCATGTTTCCGTAGCGCGCTAAACTCTCCCAACTGCGGGCGAAGTCCTCATCGGTCAACCCAAGCGCTTGAGCTGCACTGCGCAGGACTTTTGGTCCGCCGGGGTGCCCGACAAAGAAGCCCAAATCACGACGCTGAAGATCACACTGGGCTAAAATCGCATCCAAGGCGCCAGGCATCTCTGCCGCCACCGTTTCGGCGACCGATGGAGCGAGCACCACCTTAAATCCCGAATCGACCACATCCCAGCCCATAATCCGCTCGCTGTCAGGAATGAAGTGCGATCGCGTCGCCGCCACCCGAACCGGTGATTGGTGAGCAAGCGGGTGCTCATCACCGACCATCACCACCGCTGCACCCCCGTCGCCAAAGAGCCCAGAAGCGACAATATTGGCGACACTCAGATCCTCTTTTTGTAAGGTCAAACTGCACAACTCGACGGACACAAAGACAGCCGCTGCCTTGGGGTGACCTTTCAAGAAATCGGCGACCCGATTTATGCCTGCGGCGCCGGCTAAGCAGCCTAAACCAAACAAGGGCATTCGCCGAGTTGTTCGTTTGAAGGGCAGTTGATTCATGACCCGAGCGTCCAGACTCGGTACGGCGATACCCGTCACGGTGGTGCTCGCGATCAAATCAATTTCGTCGGCGCCAAGCCCTGCTTGCTCAAGCGCACCGCCAACCGCTTTGGCAGCGAGGGGTACCGCAACCTCGAGCCACGCATCGTTGTGATCGCCAAGCCCTTGAAGTTCGTCGTAACGTTCCATCGGCAGCGCCAGATGGCGTCCGCCAACCAAAACATTCTTTTGGAATTTGGCGATCCGTTCCGGGTTAGCATAACGCGTCCCCCATCGCTCCATCAACGCGGCGATCAACTGGTCTTGGTCGTAAAAGTTATCGGGTAGGGCGGTCTGAACGGATAATATATTTGGCATGGTCAGTCGACTGTGGTGGCTTCTATAAAAAGCGTCAATCCGCCTTTTTCTGAATCAGATATTTACCCATATTTCTCGACGTGATCTGACGCCACCCTTTTGGCTGACGCTCAAGGAAAAGAGCATCGACCCTTGGTATGGAATTAACCAGCGCCAATCCATCCCTTACCCCCATCACCATCAACGCCGTCGCATAGGCATCAGCGGTGATACAGTCCTGCGCCACGACGGTCACACTGGCCAAACCATGCTCCACAGGAACGCCCGTTCTCGGGTCGATAATATGTTGTACTCGACGACCATTTTCGATGCGAAATTGACGATAGTCGCCGCTGGTCGCCATCGCCTTATTCATCAGCTTGACGATCGCTGCAAAATCCTGGCCGGGCTTAGCGCCATCGACTGGCGCATCTACCGCCAACTTCCATGGACCACCCTGAGCACGGGATCCCCAAGCCACCACTTCACCACCGATTTCAACCATCCCGTGTTGCGCGCCTTGAGCGCGCACAATCGCAGCGATACGATCCGCTGCATAGCCTTTAGCGATTGCACTAAGATCCAGACTGAGGCCAGGCTGGTTTTTGACCAACTGGCCCTGCGCATTCCATCTTAATTTCGAATACCCAACCATTTGGCGAGCAGCATTGACCAAAGATGGAGTTGGTGGCTCCTTGTGCGCCTTCGCACCAAAGCCCCAAAGACGAATCAACGGCGCTACGGTAGGATCGAAAGCGCCTTGGGTATGGCGGGCGACTTGGAAACTGCGTTTGATCACCTCAACGGATTGATCATCGAAACGATAGGCACCAGCATCACCTGTATTAAACTTCGATATGTCGCTGTCTTTTCGCCAAGTCGACATGCCCTGATTAATTGACTCAAACTCGGCTTCAATCAAAGGAAGCAATTGCGTTTGGTCAACCTGAGCGCCTCGCGCTTTGAGCATCCAACGGGTGCCAAAGATACGACCTTCAAGCTTGATGTCTTGAACCGTAACCTTCCTGTCGATGCTGTTAGGCTCGGTCTGAAAGGTGGGATCGTTCGTTGACGAACAGCCGACCATACTCGCGACCAGTGCTATCCCCACCCACCACCGTGGATTAGGGCTGGAAGAAAATCGGCTCTCAGGCCAAAAACAAGGTAGCATATTGCCTCCACATCACGCGCACTCAAGGAGTATCACATGCCTTTGCGACCCGCTCTGATGTTTGCTCTTTTGGCTACTGCCTGTGCAAAGCCTTTGCCGCAAGCACCAGAGGGTTGTGAGGGAATTCAATGTGGATGCCAAGAACACACGGACTGCCCACTAGAGACACCCGAATGCTTAGCGGGTGTCTGTCTTGAGAGTCAAGATCCGGTCATTGCTTGGGCTCATCGCGACCAGGTTCTACCGCCGGAAGTCACTGAGCCTCTGACGGACTTACACGCTGTCGAACTCGATCGACCAATCGACCAGTCCAAAGCCGCCTTAATCGACGGTTTAGTGGAGGAGAGCCCTGGGCCTGATTGGCTGATGTATCGATACCCAGACGGCAACCGAATGGCATTGCATATCAGCGGCCTCTTGATGGTTCGACCGAGCGCATCCATGACCCGAATTTGGGAACCACATCCCGAGCAACTCGCCAATACCGGTCCCGGCATTCACCCTGATTTAAGGGCGCTCGCAGGCTATGGCGCGCTGCGGCGTTTCATAAAGTCAGCGATCACTGCAGGGCTTATCAGCGCTCGAAACCCTGCGCGCCTACTCAACTCATCCGAACACCGCGTCGTCCTCGGGCAACCGCTTCATCTTCTCATCGGCGATCTAGTGGGACCCATTGATGGAAGGCAAACCATACTAAAAATACCCAATCTCTCGAAACTCATGGAGCGGGGCTTTGCTTTGCCTCACCCGAACACTCGCCGTTCTGTCAACTACC
>CACGMS010000014.1 GCA_902574205.1 uncultured Candidatus Hydrogenedens sp.
CGGTGATGGTTTTGTCCGTGAAGACCTCAATGAAGGTGATGAGGGTTATGAAGCTTGCGATGATAGGAATCAAGTTGACGGCGATGGATGTTCCTCAAGTTGTCAAGCAGAGACACCTGCGCACCTCCGTGACCTAGGCGTTGTTGGCGTCGATATGAATGGTACTCCGATAGTCCCCATTGCCTTTTGTGGCTTTGGGCAAGGCCGTGCTGGTCGAAATGCCCCGTTAGAGCGTGTTGGAATTTATAACTCGAATCGTACGCCGCGTCAGCGACATTTGGGGCACGCAAACTGGGATAGCTTTTGCGTAGCAAATGGTTGGCGAGCTTCAAATACCGGGGGCGGTAATTGGAACCGCGATTGTACTTGGGTCATGCAAAACTGGAGTGGAAGCAATGTCGGCATTGGTGGGGGGCCGATCGAGGCGATCCAGCATCCGCCCAACAGGCAAAATAGACCTCCAAGCCCCATTACACACGTTTATATGACCTGTATTGGTGGTCAAAACTGAGTGTGTGAACCATGCTAGGCGCATTCAACCGCAGACTGTTTGGGGATTAAGATGCGTTGGCTGTTGCTTGCTTTCGCATGGTTCTCTGGGTTGGCTTGTTTCTCCCTGCAGACGAGCTCCGTTGTGCGGTGCGGCGATTCGCGTGTGGCTTCATTCGAAGCGTGCGATGATGGCAATGTCTTTGATGATGATGCGTGCACAAGCAACTGTCTTGAAGCCTTTTGCGGTGATGGCATTGTCCGCAGTGATCTCGCTGAGGGGGTCGTTGGCGCTGAAGCCTGCGATGACGGCAATGAATTTGATGGTGATGCGTGTCTGACGGATTGCGTGAAGGCGATTTGTGGTGATGGGGTGCTCCGAACCGATCTTGGTGTCGATGAGGAGGGTTATGAAGCCTGTGACGACGGCAACGACGATAATTGGGATGGATGCACGAATTCTTGCGAAATTGTCGGCTGCGGCGACGGTGTTATTCAGACTGAATTGGGCGAAACTTGCGATGATGGGAATGCGATCGATACCGATGATTGCACCAATCGTTGTCGCCCAGCAGTGTGCGGTGATGGCTCGCTTTGGGAAGGTAATGAAGCGTGCGATGATGGTAACCGCAACGACGTTGATGCGTGCTTGAATAGGTGCACAATTGCGCGCTGCGGCGATGGTGCGGCGCGTATGGACTTGAGCGAAGGCGAAGAGGGCTATGAAGCGTGCGATGACGGCAACAGTGATTCGGATGATGCGTGTTTGACTGATTGCAGCGCGGCGCGCTGTGGTGATGGTATGTATCGACGCGATTTGAATCCTTCAGACCCTGGCTACGAGCAGTGTGATGATGGCAACGCCTCGGACGATGATGGGTGTTCAACCGAATGCATCTCTTTGGGCTGCGGTAACGGTTTCCTCAACGAGGGGGAAGCTTGCGACGATGGTAACAGTGATGATGCTGATGCGTGTCGTAACGATTGCACCTTGGCTGCGTGTGGGGATGGAGTCACTCGTCGGGATCTGATGGTTGGTGAACCCAATTCTGAAAGCTGCGATGACGCCAACCTGATCGATACCGATGCATGTACGAATAGCTGTATATTAGCTGCTTGCGGTGATGGTGTCGTGCGGCTCGATATTGCTGAAGGTGACCCGGGTTTTGAGGTTTGTGATGATGGCAATATCGATGATCATGATGCCTGTAACGATTGCCAGCCGGCTCGTTGCGGCGACGGCGTGGCTCGCGTGGATATTGCCGAGGGACAGCCAGGGCATGAAGCCTGTGATGATGGGAACCAAGTCGATGAAGATGGCTGCTTAGCCAGTTGTGAGTTTGGGATCTGTCAACGCCTCGGGTGGAAGTTCGGGAACGCCAATTGGAACTGTCCGCAAGGTTGGCGGATGCCAACCCGTAACGAATGGACTCGGGTGTCTCACTGCGTGATGCCAGAGGATTACGGCCGCTTTGGATACTACCGTGATGTGGCGCTCAGCGTAGGTGGTTGCAATTGTAAGTGGAACGCGAATTGGTGCGCTCGATCGAGCATCGAGACGATTCGCCAGGGACGAGCTTGCGGTGATTATGATCAGCTGCATATTTGCGTGCGATAGTCATGCGGTTTGTGATAAGGGAATCGAGACAGTATCTGAGTCATCAAAAATTGGTTTGGTACCCTGTTGAAACGGCGTCCCAATGGGGCGGAATCATGCGTGAAACCGCTTGTTGTCAGGCGCTCGCCCCATGGATATGATATGTATTCGCAGGCAGGAGTAAGTTTGAGATTTATGGTCGCTTGTGTCGGCTTATCAGTCTGCGTTCTTGGTTGTGACCTACCGACAGACAAGGGGTGTGATGATGCCGTCTTTGTCAAAAGAACGGGTGACGATGCGGTGAGCGTTCCTGCTGGCGTTCGCCGCTTTGATCGCTATGGTATGAACGTTGAGGTTTGGTATCCTGCCGTGCCTGGGAGCGCAGAGGGTAAAACACCTTACAAATACGATCTTAGGCACTACCTCGCGCCTGAAGAGCGAATCAAAGTCAGCGATGAGCAAAACCCCTGGCAGGTTTGCAATTGCTATGAAGATTTACCGATGGACACCAAACGCGGGCCGTATCCGGTTGTTGTATTTATTCATGGGACCGCTGGCTATGCAGCGCAGAGTGCTCAGATTACGGCTTATTGGGCGACTCAAGGGTTTGTGGTTATCGCCATGGATCACCCTGGGATTTATCTAACCGATTTATTGGCTCTGAATATGGCACCAAGGCAGACCGAAGACGTACGCGAATTATTAGAAGAGTTGCGTGCTTTTCGCGGTGGGTTTGCCGACTTAGAAGGTGTCGTGGACCTTGGTCGTATCGCCATCGCTGGTCACAGCGCTGGAGGGTCTGCATTGGCTGAACTTGGAGGTGAGCCAGGCGTTGAGATGCTGATTCCGATGGCGGCGGGTGGAACCCTGGCGAGCGATGCCTTTAGTTTGGTGATGGGCGCAGTCGATGATCAGGTGGTTGCCTACAGCGAGGCGAAAGAGGGTTATGCGCAAACACCGGGTGACAAGATGCTGCTCGGTTTAAAAAATGCAGGTCATTTAGCGTTTAGCGATCTGTGCGCCATGGGTCGTGAGCGAGGCGGTCTGATCGCTATTTTGCAAGAGACGGGCGTGTCTTTGCCAGAGGCAGCCGGCGATCTAATTATTCGATTAGGGACCGATGGGTGCGCCGAGTCGCAGATGACGCCGGAACGTGGTTGGCAGATTACCAATGCGGTGAGCGGCAGTTATCTTCGTGCGCGCCTGCAGTGCCGAGGTCAGGGCATGAGCGCTCAGGAGATTAGCAACACCTTTGGTTCGGATGTTGAGGTCAGCGCGCCTTAAAGCGAATCGGCAGCGTCTTGATGCCGGCGATAAAGTTGGATCGTAAACGCCGAACTTCTCCGGTGCATTCAATATCCGTCATGCGCTCAGCCATCGCCTCAAAGAGCAATCTGATTTCAAGGCGAGCGAGGCTTGATCCTAAGCAGAAATGCTCACCCACGCCAAAGGCGACGTGTTCATTGGGGCTGCGCGTAATATCGAACCGAAAAGGGTCTTCAAATCGATCCTCATCTCGGTTGGCGCTCATGTAAAAGAGCGCCACCTTATCGTCCTCTTTCATGTCGATGCCATGAAAGTTGAGATCACGTGTGCAGGTGCGTCTCATGTAGATCACTGGCGTTGACCAGCGTAAGATTTCTTCGGTTGCGCTGTGCGAAAGTGTTGGGTCATTTGCTAACCGCTGCCATTGATCGGGGTGTTCAAGCATCGCCAACAAGCCGCTTGAAATCGCATTGCGGGTGGTTTCGTTACCGGCCACGCTGAGCAGTAAAAAGAAGGCATTAAATTCGGCTTCAGTGATGGCTTCACCGTCAACCTCAGCATTGAGTAAGACATGAATGAGGTCATCGGCTCGCCGACCGCCACGTCCATCGACCAACTCTTGGGCGTATTGCCACAATTCCATGGCGGCGATGCGCGAGTCTTCAACCGAGGTTTGAAATTCGGGATCATCAAATCCGATCAGACGGTTGGACCAATCAAAGATCAACTGAAAGTCGCTGTCGGGGATCCCCACTAAGCGGCAGATGACGCGTAAAGGCAATTCGGCAGCGACTGTGCGGACAAAATCGGTCTCTCCAAGAGGTAAAATCCGATGCATAATTTCATCGATATCGTCGCGAATACGCGCCTCCATCAAACGCACCATACGGGGTGTAAATCCTCGACTGACGAGTTTACGAAACTTGGAATGCTGCGGCGGGTCCATATTGAGCATGAGTTGGCGAATGGGAAACAGGTCTTCATCGCCATAATCCTCAAGGGTTGAACCGCCTCGCCACGAAGAAAAGTCTTTCGGATTTTTTGATATTTCAGCGATGTGATCCGCTTTGGTGATCGCCCAAAAAGGACGCCCGTTGGGCATCTCATGATGAAAGATAGGTTGCTCACGCCGAAGCAGCGCAAGCTCATCATGCAGGACGCGCTGAGCCCAGCCATCCAAATCGTATAAGTCGATATCGCTTAATTCCAAGCTGATTGTCCTTAGGTATGGATCCGTGAGTTTAATCGCTTCAGCCGAACTACCACAAGGGGTGAGGCGTACATTTTGAGAACAGATTGAAACGTGTTCTAATCGCACGGTAGGGAGTGATTCAATGGCCGATGAAATTCTGTTTGAGCTCAGCGATCATATCGCTATCGTTACACTGAACCGTCCCGAGACCAGAAATGCGCTGAATTTAGCAGCACTTGCCGCTCTTGCTGATGCCTGGCAGCGCATCGACGATGATGATCAGATTCGAGTGGCAATCTTGACCGGCGCAGGTGGCCACTTTTGCTCGGGCAGTGACTTGAAAGAGATGCACGCTGACCAAAGTGCAAATCCGGACCACAAGCGCTTTATTCCAAAAGACCAGCTCGTTGCCTCGGCTCTCGATGCAATCAACAGCGGTGATCACACGAAGGCGCAAGACTTATTAGAAGAACATCAACGTCGCGGGGAGGCGGTGCCGACGCACTGGCGATCTTTTTTGCGCGATCAACGCTTAGCTAAACCGCTGATCGCTGCGGTGGAAGGCTACGCTCTTGGTGGGGGTACCGAAGTATTGCAAGGCTGTGATTTGCGCGTCGCCGGGCGGTCAGCCCAATTTGGCCTCACCGAGGTCAAATGGGGCTTGTTTCCTTTGGGTGGCTCGACGGCGCGATTGACCAAACAAATACCGTACACCCGGGCGATGGAATTGCTTCTGACCGGCGCTCGTATGAGCGCTGAAGAGGCCTACCATTGCGGTTTGATCGGTCGCGTGGTCGATGATGGTTTAGCGCTTGAATCAGCGAAACAGTGGGCAAAACTGATTGCTGCTAATGGCCCGTTTGCGGTGCAAAGTGTGCTCGCAAGTGTGCGCGCAGCAGAAGGACTTGCCGATACGCAAGCCGTGGCTACGGTCGATGGTTTTGGCAACCCTGTGCTCTACAGTAAAGATGCTCGAGAAGGAGCGCGAGCTTTTCGCGAGGGGCGTGACCCCGAGTTTAAGGGCGAATAAGCGATTAAATGACGTTGAGATGTCACTAGCCTTCGGCTAACCTCTCGCCCGAGGATAAGCCGATGCTCTTTTTGTTTGCTGCATTATTAGTCGCCGCACCAAATGCTAAACCCGATTTAGCCATGATGGATATGAAGGCGGTTCATGGGGTTGAGGATTCGCTCGCTGCGGTGCTCAACGAGAGCTTTTTGGTCGCGCTGAAAAACAGCGGTCAGTTTGGCAGTGTTGTCGGTGGGTCGGACTTGCGAGCGATGCTCGACCTTGAACAACAAAAACAAGCGCTCGGCTGCGGTGATGATGGTTGTCTAGCCGAACTCGGTGGTGCCTTGGGCGTGCCCTATTTGTTTTACACCAGCCTAGCTAAAGTCGGCTCTCGATATGTCATGCACTACAAGGTGATGGCGGTTGAAGAAGCGAAGGTGGTGGTGCGTGGTATGAAGACTGCGGGTGATGCGGACGGCTTACTTGGTATGCCGCAGACGCTGGTGGATGAAGCGATGAAGTCGATGTTTAAAGCGACGCCGAAAGCTCAAGCCATCGCCCAAGTGCCAAGCGCAGCGAAGGCGCCTGCTCACCCCTCAAAGCCGATCAAGATGAGCCGATGGCTAGGTGTCGGTTTGACGGTTGCGGGCGGTGGTTTAGCGGCGTTTGGTTATTCGGGATACGATTCCGCTAAAGCCGAATGGGCGGCACGAAATGGGGATCCCGGAACTGACAACGCCCCAGATAGTGCAGCCTACGCGAGCTATGAAGCGGCAGCGAGTAGCGCCAATTCGATGTGGCTTAGTGGGTTAGGCTTGGCGGTCGTTGGCGCCGGATTGGCGGTGGTCGCACCATGAAGATGATCATCAAACTGATTCCGTTGGTTGCTTTGAGCGCGTGTTTGTCAGCAAGCCCGCTCGATAACCCAAAAGTCGCGCAGGCGCACCAGGAAGCGGGTGATTCGGTGTGTACGGATGATACGGCCTGCGCTCGTGGCAAGGTCTGCGTTGCGGGGGTCTGCGTTTTGGGCGGCACCGATCGACCTGTCTGCGGAAATAAGAATCCAGATGATGGTGAAGAATGCGATGACGGCAATGAAGATGATAGGGATGACTGTACGAATGCCTGCCGCCATGCGGTTTGCGGTGATGGGATCACTCGAACTGATATCGAATCGGAAAACCAAGGATACGAAGCCTGTGATGACGGTAATCTAATCGATACCGACGCCTGCACCAGCGCCTGTGTTGCGGCGCGTTGCGGTGACGGTTTAGTGCGAACAGACCTCGCTGAAGGCGTGCCGGGTTTTGAGGCATGCGACGATGGTAACGATGGGGACGATGACGCGTGCTTGAGCGGCTGTGTTGAGGCGCGTTGCGGTGACGGTGTGACCCGAGCCGACCTTGTCCAAGGTGAAGAAGGTTTTGAGGCTTGTGATGACGGGAACCAAGACGAGACCGATGTGTGTACCAATACGTGTGAAGAGGCTCGCTGCGGTGATGGTATTTTGGGTCCGGGGGAAGGCTGCGATGACGGCAACGATGACCCCAGCGATGACTGCAACGCTTGCCAGCCAGCCAGTTGCGGTGATGGCGTAGTTCAAGATGGCGAGCAGTGTGATGACGGCAATGACGATGAAACCGATGCGTGCCTGGTTACTTGTGCTTCGGCGAGTTGTGGTGATGGAGAGCAACGAGTTGATATCGACGCCGGCGAAGAGGGATTTGAAGCTTGCGATGACGGCAACGCAGATAATACCGATGGCTGCGTTGAGGGCTGTGTGTTCGCCGCTTGCGGCGATGGATTTCTGCAAGACGGCGTTGAGGAATGTGACGATGCCAATACGGACCCAGGCGATGATTGCGATAGCCAGTGTCGTATTGAAGCGTGCGGAAATGGCCGCGTAGACGCCGGTGAAGAATGTGATGATGGAAACCAGGTTGATCGAGATGATTGTCGGTTAAGTTGCCGGCGTAATCGCCTACCAACGCTCGTGTCTGTTGCCATCACTCCACCGGCGCTGACGTATGGTTCTTCCGCGACATGTACGCCCTCGGGCGCTCAAGATGAAGAAGACGATCAGATCTCTTATGCCTTCCAATGGACGGTCAACGGTAATGAGCTGAGCACTGATCAGCAGATTACAGTGACTCATGCGCCAGGTACGGTGTTGGTCTGTTTGGTGCGCCCGAACGATTATCAATGTGCATTGTCAAATAATTGTGCGCAATGGGTACCCTCGAGCCAGGTGGTCGTCGGTCATCGATGTGGCGATAATCACGTACACGACGGTGTAGAAGCATGTGATGACGGCAACCAAGTTCAAACGGATAACTGTCTCAATGATTGTACCTCGGCGCGTTGCGGCGATGGTGTTCATCGTAACGATCTGGCTGCTGGCGAGCCTGGTTATGAAGCCTGCGATGATGGAAATGTAGACGAAGCGGATTCGTGTCGCAATGATTGCACCCTTGCCGCGTGCGGTGACGGTATCCATCGTAACGATCTAGCGGCCGGCGATCCTGGTTTTGAAGCCTGCGATGATGGTAACCGCGACAATGCGGACGCCTGCACCAACGGTTGTGCGGTGGGGCGTTGCGGTGACGGGATTTTACGCGTCGACATGCTTGAGGGCGAGGACGGTTACGAAGCCTGCGACGATGGAGATCAGAGAGCTGGAGACGGATGCAGCCCCACATGTGAGGTTGAAGCGGCTTGCCGAAACGGTATTTTAGAACCTGGTGAAGACTGCGACGACGGCAACGACAACAACGAGGATACGTGCAGCAACAGTTGTCATTGGCAACCCGTAGGTACGCGCTGGATCCCGGCTGGTGAGTACACCATCGGCCGCGCCAATTCCGGGAATGCATCGCCTGCACACACGGTTCGGCTAACACGGCCGTTTAGCATGATGGCACATGAGGTGACTAAGGCTGATTTTTGTGAGTTTGATGAGGGGTGCAACTCCGATCTCAGTGAGCCTGTTGCTGCCGTGACCTGGGTGCAAGCCACTCAGTATGCGAACTGGCTGAGCGAAGAAAAGGGACTGGACCCTTGTTATACTTACGCTGGCGCGACGGTTAATTTTGCTGGGTTGGATTGTACCGGATATCGCCTGCCGACCGAAGCCGAATGGGAGAGCGCAGCGCGTTCTCCAAATCTTGCAGATCGCTATGCGGGGCATGACGATCACACAGAAGTCGCCCAGTTTAACTGCGATATTGGGGGTACAACGGTTGGGAGGCTGGCGCCTAATGGGTATGGCTTGTTTGATATGAGCGGAAACGTGCGAGAATGGGTCTTTGATTCAATGGGTGATTATTCGAACACCGACAACGTTCGAGAGGATCCACTCGTTAATACCGGCACTCATCGCGTTCAGCGCGGTGGTGGTTGTGGTGATCGGCCGGATGTAGCCGGTGGAGACCGTCCCGTTTGGCATCGAGAAGCGGGTGTCCAAGATAATGACTATGCTAACAATGGCTTTCGTTTGGTGATTAGCCGAGAGGGTTCGTGTGGAAATGGTCGCGTAGACACCGGCGAAGAGTGCGATGATGGTAACGCAGACACCCAAGACGCGTGCACCAATACTTGTGAAACGGCGAGCTGCGGTGATGGCATTGAGCGTGAAGACCTTGAAGACAACGAGATCGGTTTTGAGGCTTGTGATGATGGGAACAGCAGCAACACCGACAGCTGCTTGACGAACTGTCAGGACGCTCGGTGCGGCGATAACCATCGATGGCAGGGTGAGGAAGAATGCGATGATGGCAACACCAACGATCGTGATGGATGTGATCGAAATTGCGATATTGAAGAGTCGGACTCAGCGATGATCACTGCCGGTGATTTTCACACCTGCGTTGTGCGCGATCCAGACGAAGATGGTAGCGGGCACATCTGGTGTTGGGGTGAAAATACGCACAAACAGCTGGCAATCAACGACAACGCTATTCATTTCCGTGCCCCGGCGGAACGGATCACAAGCCAAGAACAGCCTTGGGAGGCGTTGGGTGCGGGAGCCCGCTTCACACATGCTTCGCATGGTGCGGTGGTCTACACTTGGGGGTCATCCATGGTTGGAGCGAGCAACGGCTTGGGCTGGGGTGCGACTGAGTGGCAACGATCCGAGTTTGGTGCGATGCCTCTTAATCAAAGATCATGGGGCACCGCCGATGTGGTGGAGATCGCTGGCGGTAATGCGATGTCCGCCTTTCGTACCGATTCGGCTGTCTATGTTGTGGGTTGTGCGATGCACAGAGACGATCAAAACAACAATGCTTGCCGTCCGGGTTTGAAGTGGTCAACGTCAGGGACGACGAACCGCGCACGATCCATTCAAATTAGTGTGGACGGTAACACTGAACATTTTGCCGCGGTCGACTTGATGATCGGCGACAGTTATCTGTGCGCTAAACAAGAAGACAACGCGGTGTATTGTTTAGGGTCGAACATGCCTGCCGTGGCGTTGGGACGTTATAATTTCCAAGGAAGTTCGACGTGGTGGCGGGGCGAGATTAATGTATCGCAAAACAACAATAATGAGAATTGGATAGACGCCACCGTCACGGGTTTGGCGGCGGGAGCAAAGGGGCTCAATTGTGTCAATACCAACGATCGAATTCAATGCATTGGATTCCATAACGGTAATGTTCAGACAAGAGTTTTGAGGTCATCGAATGGACAAAATGAGATGGTCTTCAACAACCCTCTGCGCGACTTAGCCGTTGCTGAGTCGGTGGGTTGCTTTGTTGATCATGGCGGTTGCGTTCAGTGCTTTGGTTCTAACCATGAAGGTCAGCGAGGTAACGGCTACAGGGACAACTGTGGACCTCAAGGACAGGACGATTGCTATTTTGACCGTCCGACACCCATTTCTGCATTTTGCCGTCAGAACAATCCTCTAGGTGATGGAAACATCACCAATGTGGTGGTTGGAGCGACGCACGCTTGCGCGGCAACCGCGAATGGTGAAGATGTGTGGTGCTGGGGCAAAACCGATAAGGGCCAAGCGGGTTCGCAAGCGGCTGGTGTATCACACTGTCTGTGTCCTGTTGAGGTTCAGTTTTCAACCGATGAAAATGCTCCTCAACAGGTATGTCCACAGAGCTGCAGGTCCAACTAAACGAACGTCCTTCGCCATTAGCCCAGCAGCTCAAAAGCGGATCGCTGAAGCTCAATTCTGGGCGGTCACAGCCTGCGCTGGGAACAGCTTAAGGTACAGTAATAATGACGACCTTTGAGCGCTCGAGAGCTCATACAGCCTTGTCTCTTTGAGCGCTGTTGGAGCACCGAGTTGGTGTTCTCCTTACGGTTATCAGCACCGCTCAAAGCGGTACTGATACCTATGCGTCTAAGCCTTGCTCGATGCGCTCGTACTGAGACTGAGTGTAGAATTGCTTCACCCATTTACGAAAAATCCCGATCGGGCCATCGCCGTCGCAAAGAACCGGCGGAGCGATGTAAATTTTGTTTTCCCAAATGGGGATGTCTTGTTCGAGCTCACGAATCACTGCGGAGCGAAATTTCGATGAAACCATCTCGAGCATGGCGGGGTCTTCAATCAAAGAGCCCGCTAAGGTTTTACGCAGCATGAAGTTAAAGCGGACATGCACATGCTCGCCATCAATCGGCGTCGCCGATGAGACCAAGCAGGTTTCAGCGATGCCAAAGAAACGGGTTTGCGTGTAACCAAAACCGTAGAGATCCGAGAGAATCTTTCCTTCAACTGGCATCCCTTTATAGGTCATGGTCGCCGGGCTCTTCATATGCAGAATATGACCATTCCGTTCGGCTTCTGTCGCGGGGATATTTTGCGTGCCATGCAAGTAATGAAAGTGAGCAGAGTCTACCGCGTTCTCTGCCATTTCTTGGTTGTGTGAGCGTATCGTCCAGTCCTTGCGGGTATAGTCTGTCCACTCGGGATCACCATATTCGGGTGCCGCCGGTGGGTCCCAATGGGGTGGCTCGTCATCTGGGTGATACCAAGCCAGAATTAACCCACTTCGCTCGACAACGTGCCAAGCCTTGGTATCGGCACGTTTGGGTTGACGAGTGGCGTAAGGAACATCCGTGCATTTGCCGGTGCAATCAAACTGCCAGGCATGAAAGGGGCAGACGACAGAGTTGCCTTTAACTGTCCCTCCGTGACCGAGATGAGCGCCTAGGTGTGGACAATAGGCATGAAGCAGACCAAGCTTTTGATCCTCGCCACGAAAAAGAACCAGATGTTGACCAAAGTAATGAAGAGGAATGACATCGCCAACGTCGATATCCTCACTGTAGGCGATTTGAAACCATCCGACAGGAAATGAGGGCATGGGAAAACGGCGAGTCATAACATCTCCGCTCTGGGGCTGGTCACGGGCTCAGGCAGACTCAATTAGAACACGTTCTAGTTGGTCGAGGCAAGGGATCAAGATGACTCGCACAGTGGCGGTGCTGTTTTGCATTTTCTGCGCAGGTTCAGTTTTTGCCGGTGATTCACTTCAAGCGCGGATGGAGCGACAAGAAAAGGTGATCAAGGTGCTGCCCGTCAAAGGCTATAAGGCACCCAAACTGACGATCGATCTCTTAGTTGATGTGCCGATCGCAAAAATCACCCATGTGGTGGGTGCTTGTGCAGATTATGTTGGCGTTATTCCCCGCGTTCAAAAGGTGATTGTCCACAAAAAGGGGGTTCCAAATCACGTCTGTGAGTTGTTTTTAGATATGCCATTTCCCTTCGCGGATGTGCGTTCGACCATCGCTTACTCGGGGACAGTAACGGCTAACGAAGTGGTGATGCGCTACGGCCAAATCCGAGGCGATTATCGCCTTCATCGTGGACTTTGGCGACTTCGAGCCCAAGGTAACAAGACCCACATTCACTACAGTTTACATATTGATTTGGGTAAACCCTTACCGAAATGGGTGATCAATATCTTTACCAAAGATGCGTTGCGCCAAACGGTAAGTGAGGTGACTCGCAGAGCCCAATCACTCTAGCTCTTATTGTTACGCTGGCACACTAAAGGGCGTGAGCATCGGTTGCATAAACTCGATTCGTCCGCGCACGCCTTCACTATAGAGTCGTTGAACTTGGGCGGTCAGCGGTCCTGGACGGCCGCTGCCAATGGCTCGGCGGTCGACTTCACGAACCGGTGTAATCTCGGCTGCCGTTCCGGTCATAAAGACTTCATCGGCGACGTAAAGGGCGTCACGACCAAACAAGGTTTCGTCAACCGTAACACCTAAGTGATCCAAAATCTCAATCGCTGTTCGTCGCGTGATGCCCGCTAAAATATTGGTGACCGACGGTGTTTTGACGACACCGTTCTTGATCGCAAAGATATTTTCGCCGGTCCCTTCAGCAACCAGACCATGCGCATCGAGCATCACCGCTTCATCAAAACCGTTATCGTTCGCTTCATAGCGAGCCAATATGGAGTTGACGTAATGACCGACCACTTTTGCGCGTTGCAGGGTTGAGCCTACGGCATGGCGAGCGAAGCTCGAGGTGCACGCACTGATCCCTTTTTCGATTCCTTCGGCTCCGAGGTAAGCGCCCCATTTCCAGACGGCGATTGCCACATGAACTTCATTACTACGTGCACCTAAACCCATGGCGCCAGAACCAAGAAAGACAAGCGGTCGAATATAGGCTTCGGTCATTCCATTTCGAGACAAGGTTTCAAGGCAGGCGGCGCGCACGGTCTCCTTGGTATGGGGGATCGTAATATGGCACATCTTTGCCGAGTCATAGAGTCGATCCAAATGCTCATCGAGACGGAACACAGCGCCTTGACCATTGTCCTGTGTATAGGCGCGAATACCCTCAAAAAGACCCAATCCGTAATGCAGGGTATGCGACAGAACGTGAATATTGGCTTGGTCGAAAGGGACGAACTCGCCATCCATCCAGATTTCTTTAGAGCGAATTGACACAGCGCCTCCATTTGCGCACGCACACTCCGTCAAAGGGTCGATCTCGGCAAGGCCGAAGACGCGATAGTGTGGTATTGTTCATTCAAGAGGGGTTTAATTGTGGGGAGTAGCAACAGCATGAAACGCGTGGTCGTGATGATGGTCGCTGCGACAGCCTGTTCGAGCGGATCCGAACTCGAGCCACTAGTTATAGCCGATGGATGCCAGCCGTTTTACTCGGGTGAGGAGTGCTTTATGCCCTATCCGAGTGATTTTTATTTGGTTGACGATTCAACGCTACCTTCAGGTAAGCGGGTGGCCATTTCTGGCGCAGCGCAAGTGTTCAGCGATCAATTTCAAAATGTCGATTCCGGCGTTTTTCGCCCACAAGACGGATTTTCGCGAAATCCAACGATTTTGTTTTCGTTGCTTGAGTCAGTCGATGGCGAGGGGCTGATTCGCCTCGATGGTGATTATGAATCCAGCCGTGAGCCGCAGACGAGTTCGACGGTTCTTATTGAAGCGGGTACTGGTCGGCGCATTGCGCACTTTGTCGATATTGACCCGATTCCAGCGGAAGGATCTCCGCGTGGACTGATGATTCGACCGCTTGAAGAACTGTTACCTCAAACGCGTTACATCGTGGGTGTTCATGGTCTCAAAGGTGATCAAGGAGTCGTTGCAGCACCTGAAGGATTCCGTCGTTTGCGTGACCGTCAAAGCAGTCAAGATGCTGTGCTCGATGCCTTACAAGATCGGTTCGATGCCGAGATTTTTACTCCACTCGTCGCCGCTGGCTTTGAGCGTTCGAACCTCCAACTTGCTTGGGACTTTACCACGGCTAGTGATGAAAGCATCACCGCCGATATGTTGCGTGTGCGCGAGCTGACTTTAGCGTGGCTCCAGACCCAGACACCCGCGGTTCGTGTGACTGAAGTGCGTGAGTTCAGTAGCGAGTCGCGTGGGATTTGGCGTTATGTGTACGGCAAGATTACCGGGCCTCGCTTTCTTGAGTCCAATGAACTGGGCGCTTGGTTGCATAAACCGGCCGGTCAGGTGGAGCAAAACGGTGAGTTTGAGTACTCGTTCATCGTCGCGGTTCCCAACTCACTCAAAACCCATTTTGGACCAGGACGAGTCATTGGTTATGGTCATGGTTTCTTTGGTTCTTATCGTGAGGTTGAAGCCGGTTCCGTAGCCGGTATTGCTAATCACTTGAAGGCGGTCGTTGTCGGGATTCCTTGGACAGGAATGACTGAGGTTGATGCGGCGGTCTTGGTTGGCGACATGGTCGATGAGCCCGGTCAAATGATTCGCTTTGGCGAGCGAGTGCACCAAGCTCAAGCCAATTGGTTGGTCACCACTCAGGTCGTCAAAAACCAGTTATTTAATCTGCCCGAGTTGCAACGACCCACCGAAGAAGACGGCGAGGGAGTCCTGGTCAATGAGCAAGGACAAAGCAATGCCGGAACACCGTTTTATGATCCGAGCTGGATCGGCTACATCGGGATTAGCCAGGGGCATATTTTGGGCGGTACGCTTGCTGCGATGAATCCCGATTTTGATCGCATTGTCTTTAATGTCGGCGGATGTGCCTTTACGCATATGATGAGTCGGTCTTCCAACTTTAGTTACTATTTAATGCTGATTGAAACGCTCACGCTTGCGGATCCCTTTGAACGTCAAAAGATGCTGGCGATGATGCAACCCATTTTCGATCGGTTCGATCCTGCGATCTACGCCAAGTATGTGTTGCGCGAGCCCTTACCGGGAAGCCCAGCCGACCGTCGAGTCCTCATGCAAACGGGTTTTGCAGATCCGCAAGTCCCCGACTTCACTGCTCAACTTCATGCTCGATTGCTCGGGATTCCGGTGCTTGAGCCAAGCCCTGACCCGATTTGGGGACTCGATACTGTGGAATCCCCTGCGCCGGGAAGCGCTTACACCTATTTCAAGTATCCGGTGGATGCATCCTTTCGTGCGATCGCTCGACCGACCGATGTGGGTAATGAGGTCCACGAAGGCATTCGCCGACTTGAGGTGACCAAGCAGCAACTTGATCGATTTTTGCGACCGGGTGGCATCATTGAGCATCCTTGTGATGGTCCGTGTGATCCGGATTGAAATGATGCGTAGGTCAGCGGTTGGGTTGGTGGCTTTTGTTGCGTGCTCTTTGGGCGTTGAAACCTTACCTGAGGCGACGGTTCCAGCGACCGATACTGCCGTTCTGGTTGTTGATGGAGGCAAACCCCAGACTCTACCGGATGCAGCGCCAGATGCAGGAAGGTTTGTGGATGCCGGGCAAGCTGAAGATGGGGGTCTAACTACCGACGCCGGGCTGAGCTGTTCGAGCATGGCTCCAGGTTATGCGAAACAGCTCTGTTTGAAGCCTTGGATTCAAGACCTGACTCGCAGGCAAGGTGCTGCTGAGGCGCTTTGCGCCGCTGAAGATTTACTCGAACAAGGCGAGGTCAGTGATTGTCATTTGTTGGCTCATTTTGTTGGCGAAGTGGTCTTTGAGCAGCAAGGTGGTGATGCAGCTCAAAGTCTAATTGCTTGTCCTGCGACGTGTTTGTCAGGATGCGGACATCAAGTGATGCAAGAGGTGGTTGAAGTTCGCCAACTCAATACTATCTTTCGTGAGCAAGGTAGCGAAGCTGTCGATGCCGAGCTTCGTTTACTGGTTGGGCTTTGTCGAGATTATGAAGGTGATAACATCGATCAGTTTGCCTTGTGTATTCACGGAATTGGTCATGGTTTACTTAGCAGCGGTTTTCTTGGTCCGCTCGAAGCAGCGGATGTGTGTGAGTCGGAACTCGGCATCGAAGGTCTCCCTTGTGCAGCTGGCGTCTTCATGGAGCATACTGGGCGCTACATTCGTCTGGACGAAGAACAGTTGCTCGACAGTTTGCCAACGATTTGCGACTTTGGAGGTTCGCACTGGGAACATTTGTGTTGGCGCAATGTTGGCGAAGCTTTGATGTGGTTTTACGGTCATCGGCTCGAGCAAGCGACAGCGGTATGCAACCGGTTGACTAACGATGATGTGGCGAAAGCGTGTCGCGAAGGCGCCGAAGCCGAAGCCGAAGTGGCTGATATGCAACGCAACAGTTGTCCCTAACCAAATCGGTTGGGGCTAAGCCAGTGGTGATGATTGTGGTCGGTGTGACCGAGGGCTTGCTGAGCTAACACTTCACCCAAAGCCGGTACTAACTTAAAGCCATGACCACTCAACCCAGCGCCCACAAAAAGATCGTGAAACCCATGAAGTTGACCGATCATGAAGTGTTCATCGGGCGTAACAGTGTACATGCATACGGCATGATCAACGCGTGTGTTGTGGTCCACACCGGTGATTCGTCGGGCTAGAAAATCATGGATTCGTCGTTCGTCATTGGGATCGACGAAGCGATCCAAATTCGACGGGTTTTTGACCGGCTGACCCCCTGAGTGCTCCGCAACTTTAAAGCCTTGGTCATCCAATTGTGGAAAGCCATAAAAAACACCATCAGGTTCTTCAAAAAGCCAGACAGGAAACCCACTGCTTCGGTGTAATGACCGCTTTGAGTCGAACCAAAATAGCGATTTACGCTTAATTTGAAGATGCCGGATGAGGGCTTGAGGTAAAAGTTGTGAAGCCCATGCGCCAGGACATAGAATCAGGGTTTTAGAACGGTAATCGGCTTGGTTTGTGACGACGCGCCAATAGGTCCCCTCATGACTGTAACCCTGAACCTCAATGCCAATTTCGACATGCGCACCCCGGTGCTGAGCGAGATGTCCCCAGGCGCGTACACAGGCTTCGACTCGAAGCATTCCTCCATCGGGCTCAAAGACGCCGAGCTCATCGTGATTGATGCTGCGGAGCTGAGGATAGAGTCGTTGGAGTTCGTGAGGACGAAACGTGCGAACGTCTAGTTGATGCTGCCTTGCTGCTCGCAAAACTCCTGGAACGACGATGCCATCTTTGGGTCCAATTTGTAGAACGCCGCATCGGTCAAGAAGGTTCTGTTGTGTCTGGACTTCAAGGTCGTGCCATCGATCATAACTACGACGCAGCAGGGGGACATAGTTGATGTGTTCAAAATAGGCTTTGCGGATCACTCGGGTGCGACCATGCGAACTACCAAACGCGTGACCTAAGGGATAGCGATCTAAGCCTAAAACTTGGGCACCAGAAGTGGCTAGATCATGGGCGACGACACTACCCAGTCCACCTAAACCAACCACGATAAAGTCGTACTGCGTCATGCTCCACAGCCTGCTCTAAAAGCGCGCCATCGTCCATCGAGACAAGCGACCCATTTGAATTCGGGCGCCTCCTTATCGTCAATTGTTTCGAGGTGTTGCTCCGCGTTTAGGTTGACCACCTTGGATCCACGTTTTTGTGATTGTGATCACAGGAAATGCAGGAGGACGTTATGCCGAGGATCAACTCAACCGCTCATCGACCTAATCATCAATCGCACACGCCAAGCACACGAGTCCGCTCGGGCGATACCTTGACTGGGATTGCCTCGCGGCATGGTGTCAGCCTTAGTGACTTATTGGCTGCCAACCCTCAGATTCAAAATCCTAATCAGATTCGGGTGGGGCAGGAGGTCTTCCTCCCAAGAGGCGGGGTCGAGCATGCCAATGACGCACCGAGTGATCGACCATCAGATCGAACCTACACGGTCCGGTCGCGCGATAATCTTCACCATATTGCGAATCGCCATGGTTGTAGCGTGGACGCGTTGCTTCGTGCCAACCCTCAAATTTCGAACCCGAGCCTGATTCGACCAGGTCAAGTGCTCAACTTACCACAAAGCGCGCAATCCGACCGGATGGCGAATAGCTGGTCTGATGCGGGTGCAGCGGGTACCCGGTGGCAGGAATTTAATGGTATCAATGATGGTCGCATACTGCGCCGCGGTCAGGCTGGTGATGATGTCCGTCAACTTCAAGAGGCTTTGGTTGCGACCGGACATATGAGTCGAGCACATGCTGCGAACGGGCCAGGAATTTTTGGTCCCTTGACTCAAAACAGCGTGCGCCGCTTTCAGGCTGACCATGGTTTAGATGTAGATGGTGTAGTTGGACCACAAACACGAGCCGCACTCGTTCGAGCTTTAGGACAAAATGGAGCTTCGAACCGACCGCCAGCTGCCAATGCTGTTGCACCGCAACCGCGCCCTGACCGTCCGTCAGTTCATCAACCTGAACCAGGCACGTATGACGGGAGAAACCCTGCTCCGGGAACGACCAATACTCGAGCATGGATTCCTGTCGATGCTCCGCTGCAAAACCAACCGGGTCAGCGCGACCCCCATCGTTATGACCAAGTCCTCAATCAGTTTGGTGTCGGATCGAACCCTCGGTACCGGCCGCGTGGCGGCAATACCTATTGCAATATTTTTGTTTGGGATGCGACGCGCTCCATGGGGGCTGAAATACCTCATTGGGTCGATCAAAGTGGTCGACCGGCAGGCGTGGGAGCGGCAGGTGCTTGGGAGATGGATGCCAATGATACCAACCGTTGGCTCAACAACCAAGGTGCAGCCGCTGGCTGGCGAAAGGTCAGTGCAGCTGAAGCCCAGCGTCATGCGAACAGCGGGTCACCTGCCGTGGTGTCATGGAAAAACCCTGGAGGTATCGGTCATATCGGCATGGTCCGACCTGGCGAACTGACGACGAGGGGGCCAGCCATGGCGCAAGCGGGGTCACGCAACTTCAACAATGGACACGTCGCCGACGGCTTTGGCCGCCGACGTGTCGAGTATTGGATTCATGACTAGTTCGTGAGCCTAGCGAGTGCAGGTCTCCCACAGGTTGACCGCACCGCATCCGGTTCGGTTCACGCATTCAGTCAGCGATTCCAGGTTGGTCAGCCCGCTGCGCACACCGCTAAGAGCACACCAGCCCTCAAGCACGACTGGGTTATAAAAGCGTGTTCCGGGACAGCGATCGGTCATGTGTTCTACATAACGACGACAGGTATCCGCTACTGTTGGCAGCGCAGGCGCTAAACAGGTCGTGGGTAAGAACTCACCACATTGCTGGGCAGCCGATCGATTACGAATACAGGTATCGTAGGTCGCTACTTGTTCGCGACTCATCGAGTTCCGCATACGCGAGCAGTTGTGAATGCAATTTTCAGTGGGGTCTTCGCAAGCGATACACGCTTGACGACACAAAGGATGAACTTCGACCACATTGGGGTCCCAAATACCCACAATGCAGGCTCGGTTGTCGTCGCAACTATCGCCCGCATTCCGAAGGCATTCATGAATCCCTTCCAAGCCGGTTTGACCGACACCTCGAGTCAAACCATTCGCCATCATCTGGCAAAAGACATTGAGCCCTTCGCAGCGCTCGGCACGACGACAGACTTCACTGACGGTATCGGCTAGTCCGGTTCGTTCTTGGCTTTGAAGCAGGCAACGATAGAAATCCTGCGGCGCACAAGTGGCATCGGATAAGCAGTTCACGAGCGTATTACCGCCCAAGCCCGATTGATCGTTTGGCGATCGCCAGCCTTCGCATTCCCAGGCCGCTGCCCAAGCTGAGCGATCGCGATCACGCTCGCACTGGACGAGAGTCGTCCCTCGATTAATACAGGCTTGTGTCGGCGGTGGGCCTAGGAAGTCTGTTGGATCGCAGTTCACGCGGCGACGCTCGATACCGCATTGGTTGACCGAGCATTGCAGCCAGGCTTGCCGGGCGGGTGAGGACATCATCGCAAGCAGGCCTTCACATTCGTGACCACAGACGACGGGATCAGCATTCAATTCCACGCTACATTGCCGCAGGGATCGGTTGTCGCACACGTCTTGGCAGGCCTGCGAGATTTCACGGTCAGGTAAGCAGCGCCATGTTTCACACGACGTATCATGAATACACCGGAGGTACTCCTCACGCTCTTCAACAGGGACACCGGGCAGAGCTACCCGGCACGCTGCTCGGCATTGGCGTCCGCAGGGCATGCCTAAGCACGCTTCTGCGCAAACGTCTTCTTCCGGCGGCGGATCTGGCGGATCTGGCGGAGTAAAGCCCGCATCGTATTCACCTGGATCCATCGTACCGACGTCTTGGCCTAAGACTTCGATATCCGTACTGCCCGCGTCAGCAAGCAAATCGGGACCGCTGTCCCAAGGTGGATCGATAGGGGTTCCCGTATCGATAACAACGGCAACGCCAGTGTCCGTTGCCAAGTCAGGTGCTTCAGGTTGCGCCGTGCACGCGCTCACAGCGCTTGCAAGGAGTACCAGGACCATCGAATAACGCATACATTGTCTCCGCGGCTATGTTGTAGCTTTACAAACTCAAGTCGGCAACCAAGTCTGACCACTTCGAGGGAGTTATGATGCAATTCTTGGCATGCTGGATGTTGCTCGGGTCGTTTTCGTTGATGGATTTGATCAAGAGCGACGCGAATTCTCAGCATAAGTTATGGACTGAATACCGCCTACAATTTGATTTGGCGGAATATGCTGAGCGTCATCATATCGAACCGCTACCCTGGCAAGGTTCACGAGTCGTTGGCCAGCGCTTCGAGCCGGTACAGCCAGCAAAGGCCGTCGTTCATATTGTTCATGGGTATCTGGATCATACCGGCATTCAGGAGCCCTTGATCAAGGTCTTGACTGAGAACGGATTTACCGTTCGGACGATCGATCTGCCTGGACATGGCGTTTCACAAGGCGCTCGTGCGGAAATCGCCAGTATGCAGGATTACTCCAGTGCACTGGATTTATGGCTCAAAGGACAAAAAGAACCTCTGCGTATCGTGGGTCATTCGATGGGTGGCGCGGTGGTTATGGAAGGCATGCGTCGGGGGCGAATCAAGTCGAGTGATCATGTGGTGTTGATTGCTCCGCTTGTGAGATGGAGCTCATGGCGTTTGAGCGCTGTTGGCGAATTCCTGCTGGGGTGGATGATCGATTCGGTTCCACGTGGTCGAAAGCGAACCTCTGACGATCTTGATTTTCAACGCCGTCGGGAACTCGATCCTTTGCGTCCTGAGCGTATACCCCTCAACTGGGTGCGTTCGATGCGTCGGTGGGCGCATCAGTTTGAGCAAGAAACAGCTCTTTATCATCGACCGACAGTTCTTCAGGGACGGCGCGATCGGGTGGTCGATTGGCAAGCGAATTATCGATCGATTCAAAAGGTGTTTCCACAAGCGGCCTTTCATTTTTTCAAAAATGGACGGCATCATCTACAAGGCGAATCACCAACGCTGAGACAAAAGGTTTTTGCCATGATCCTTGAGCGTTTTGTAGAAGGGTATTGATGATGTCTATTCGACTGTTGATGTTGTGTTCGTTGATGGTGGCCTGTTCGGGTCGCAACGTGCCAAGTTTTGATGCGGCAGTACGCACAGATGTTGGCGCAGGCTTAGATGCGAGCGTTATTCCAGACGCGGCGGCGGTCCAAGACACAGGGTCGCCCTGTGTGTCCGCAGATCAAGCCTGCCGAGATGATCAAGCCGATAGCGTGCTCGAGCCTTGTCTACCTTATGAAGAGGAGTGCGAACGTCGACAGTTATGTTCGGATGATTCTGTTCATTGGTGCCGACCTGGTGCCGGTTGTGCCGCATTTCCTGGTTGTCCTTTAGGTGCTCAGCAAACCGATTACCCTTGTGGTCTGAATGAGCCGAATTGCTCGATTGAAACCGAGTGCAACACATCGATCTTTTGCAGGCCGTTAGTCGACTGCGCCGAGACGCCGGTATGCGCCGATGGCGAGCAGAGCTCTTTGGTACCTTGCGGACTCGATGAGACCGATTGTAATCGCCAATCATCCTGCGGTTCAACCGTTTGGTGCAGGCCCTCGAATCCGTGCAATACGGCGGCTCGGTGTAACCGGGGACGGCCCACCAATTACCCGTGCGTTCAAGGTGAGGATTATTGCGAGCGGATCAGGGTTTGTGACACCACTGTTTTCTGCCGCTATTAGACCTTGAGCGTTCGCCAACGGCCGCGGCGCCACATTACCGTGTATAACGCCGCTTGGATCAGTCTGTACGCTGCGTTGGCGATCCAGATCTCAAGCAGGCCGAATCCACCGAAGGTCACCAAGAGGTAGGCGGCAGGAAGAAACAGTCCCCACTGCGTCGTGACACTGACTATCAGGGTCTGACGGCTAGCGCCGGCGCCCAAGAGTGCGTTCATTAGGACCAGTCCTACGCTATCAAAAGCGATGATACCCCCGAATAATTGAAGGGGTAATACAGCGAGTTGGAGCGTGTCGGGATCGCGCAAAAAGATACCGATCACAGGTTTAGCGAAGAGGATCCCCAGTAAACCGACGAGCCCCAAAGTCACCATTGCGAGGCGAGCGACGTCCCAGCCCCAACGCTCGGCATCGTCGGGGTCGCCTCGGCCGAGCGCCTGACCGACCAGTGTGGCTGCGGCTAGACCCATTCCGACGCCAGGTAAAATGGCGACCAGCATGATGTTGACCAAGACGCTCGCTGCCGCCGTGGCTTGGGTGCTGACCAAACCAATAATCCAGAACATGACCGTCAGCCCTGCAGCAAAGAGAAATTGCTGGGCGCTTGCCGGTACGGAGAGACCGATCAGGGAACGCATGGAATTTCGCCCGGGCAAGCCACGCAGAAAACCTTTATCACGCGCCTCAAGCCAGGCCTGGAACCCGTAGATACACGCGGCGACGAAGGTCGCAATGGCGCTGCCAATGCCGGCACCGACGACACCGAGTTTAGGCGCGCCAAAGGCGCCAAAGATGAAGATGTAATTGAGCGCGATGTTGACGATGTGAGTGATCATCAGGGTGCGCATGTAGACGATCGGACGACCGATGCCGTTAAAAAACCCACGAAAACCAAAGGCCATCCCGCCAAGTGCCAGCGTGGCTAATCGAAACTGAAGGTAGGGTATGCCTTGTTGATAGACCTCTGGATCGGCGTTGAGCATGGGAAAGAGCCATGGTGTCGCCCAAACAAGGGCGACAGTAAACGGGACGCCAAATAGAATTGCGAGAAGAAGAGCTCCGTTGAGCGGGATTGCTGCCTCTTCTGTTCGCCCTTCACCGATCCGTCGTGCTGCCATCGCTTGAACGGCGGCGCTTAAGCCCATCATCGTAGCGATTGCCATAAAAAAGGCGAAGCCTCCGACTCCTGTGGCAGCGAGCGCAGAATCCCCGAGCGCCCCGACCATGGCAGTATCGACCAGATTGAGTAAGTTTTGCGACAGCATGCCACCAATGATCGGCAGCGCGAGGGTCAAAATACGACGCCGACGCTCTCGTCGATCGCTTTGAGGTAGCTGTTCATCCATGGTGGGGCTGTTTGGCCTGCGTGGCAGATAAGGGCAACGGTCAATGCGACGAAGAAGACGCTAAAAAAGAACAAAAGACTGACCTGAGTCAGTCTCGTGTCCCGGTACCGCTGGGGGACGGGCGATCCCGCCGCATACAGGCTAGCGACAGGGGCCCATATTACGAACGCTGGTACCGGCAGCATTCGCAAGACATGAATTGCTGTAGTCAACGTTATCGCAACCACAAACGGGTTCATCGATTTCAGCACAGGCTTGTGGACGAACTTGGCAGCTGCCACCAACACTTTCGTTCTCGCGTGGACAGCTTCCGTCTCGGCGATTGCAAAAGTGGGTTGGAGCGCACATCATTGGCGCATTGACGGGCCCACAAGCACCATCGCCTCGAGGCGGTGGCGGGGGGTCGCCTGCGCAAGCACCATCATTTTGTAGTTGCACACGAGCGTTGATCAACTGGCATAGGTTCGGATACGTTCGATCATCACAGCCGCAGACCGGATCATAATTCCTTTGACAATCCTCTCTCACCTCTTCGCAGGTGCCGCCTTCAGGTCGTTGCTCGCCGCAGGCAAGTCCACGCTCCAAGCAAAATTCATCCTGTGCGCATTGGCGACCATTGGCTAATCCGCAGCCTGCTTCGCAACTGCCCCTATGCGCAACGGAGACCCCTTGGCCGTGAGCCATGCACTCATTATCGTAGGTATTACCATCGCAACCACAAACGGGTGCGTACAGGCGATTGCATACTTCCGGAATCCAAGCGCAGGTACCACCCATGTCTGTACGTCCACACATGTGATCGATAGGGAACAAGCAGAAGGCACCCTCGCCGCAGTCAAGATTAACACCTCGCGTACCGCAGACCCCCTCTGGTAAACCCGCGTCTTGAGAGCCAGAACCCCCATCAACAACTGATGAACCGCCGGCGTCATCGCCGGGCGAGACACCGGAATCAGGAGTCGGGTTCGACCCTGCATCGTTTGCAGGTTCAATCGGTTCCGGACAGGCCGTGACCATTCCAATAACACAAGTCAGGACTAGCAGACGCATAGCGATTCTCTCACAGACGGGCGCGCAGACCATAGCGGCCTGTTTGGCTTATCGCCACTTTTGAGTGAAATACTTATGTTTATGGCTCTGTAAACTCTAAGACTAAGTTCACCGCGCCGACGCTGCGTTCATAAAATCCATCGGCGACGATGGTGTAGGTTCCAGCAGCGAGTTCCACGTCGCTGATTCTGCTGAGTTTGTTCTCTTCGCCGATGTCATCATGACACGCTATTTCATCGAGACCGCCGCAACCACGCAGTAAATACACGACTGTATCATAGCTATCGCCTCGATCGGAGAAGCCGGTATAGGCAGTGAGTTGGGAGGGGTTATCAAGTGTGAAGACAAAGGCACGTTCACGCCCTTGGCCGCGTGATCGTTCGGCACAGGTGCGCGGCGCGTACTGGCGCCTAGCGTTCTCGTTTTCGATCGGTATACTCAACCGTCCATTGTCAGGGATTTCGATCCGCTGTGCGGTGTCGCAGGTCGGTCCTGGGTCCGGTTCTTCGTAGGCCAACGTGACACGCAACTCAAAATCACCGCTCGTGGTCCGAAAGCCATCGGCGATGAGGTAATAGGTGCCAGCTTCCACTTGCTCTCGAAAGCGAGCATCCGTTCGTCTCATATCCTCACCGCCGCGATGGTCGTCGTTGCAGTTGAGTTCTGTTTCTACGTCAGCGCAGGTACTGCGAAGTGATAACACCGGATCAAAGCCATCGGTTTGCGACACCATTTCGGCGACGAGGGTACCACCTCCTTCAGGGACAACGAGTGCATACACCGCATCAGCAGCAGCGCTGCGTGGTTCATTGTTGCGATGACCGCAGCTTGGCTCGTACGTGTTGTTGAGCCCGCGCGTCGATCCTTCGATCACTACCCTCTCGTTACGCACAAGTTCGATGGTTTCAGCTTGGTCGCAGCTGTTGTTTCCATCGACCTCTCGCTCGAGCAACAAGTCGTATGCGGTTTCCAGCGTCTCAGGCCCGCTGACCTTTAAGAAGTAGACACCTTCGCGCTCACTTCGATGCTCGAGGACTTGATCGCCATCTCGCTCTTGAGCTGTACTGATGACACGGTCACCACTGTCATCAAGTAATTCCAGAACCAATTCTGTAGGACCATCGACGACGGCTCGGATGTCGCTGTCTGCTGGGGCACTGAAACGGTAATAGTCGACATCTCCGCAGAAGGTGAGATCGTTGTGCTCGCCGCCTGTAATTCGTTCCGCTCCACCTGCGCTGTTGTTGTTTTCATAGCGATCATTGCGGCAGCGGTTCATTTCGACTTCGACGCTTAGCGAGTAGTTGGACGCTCGTCGCGAGGCGTTGGTCACACGAACAAAAAGTTTGGTTTCATCATCGATCCACGCACTGGTGATGGAGCGACCTCTGCGTTCAACCGAGACAGCAAATTCAGCTTCGTTGTTGAGGATCTGAAGGTCGATATCTCCGGCACCATCGTGCTGCAAAATGATCCGCTTGCGTTGGTTCTCGCCAATTTCAATCCAGTACCAGTCCTCATTACCAGGACAGGCTATAAGTTCTTCATCTTCTGCGCGCTCGATCGGCGCAGAGGTGCCTTGGTCATCATTCGCCTCGAGCGAGTCATCGACGCAACCAGGGACATTCTGACCCCCATCGGTAGGCGCAACGCCTGCATCAGCGCCAGGATTATCAGTCATGCCAGAATCCGGGAGTAACGGGCTCGGTCCATCGGGCGCTGTGACACTGCAGGCGCCAAAGGTGATAAGCAAAAGAATGACGGTGATACGCATACTGACCTCTTTTATCGTCGTCAGCTTAGCTTGCTCAGGTGGTTCATGCCAACGCCCTATAATGAGTTCTTTTGATCGCCCGTCTTCGGCAAATCACCGCGCAAGAACAATGCTAGCGAATCCTTGCATGAGTCGGTAGGGATTCGGGCACGTTGGCTTAGCCCGAAGAGAGTACAAGGATGAGTAAGACGAACTACCTAACAGCGCCATTAGCAACAACGAGTCTCCCAAAGGGGATCCCGTACATCATTGGTAATGAAGCAGCTGAGCGATTCAGTTTTTATGGCATGAAGGGTATTTTGACCATTTTCATGACCAAGTACCTCTTCTTGTTGTCGGATACAGCGGGTACTCCGATGGCGAAAGCTGAAGCGATTGCGCGCTATCACGATTTTACCTTCTGGGTGTATTTGACACCAGTACTCGGCGCTTTTCTCGCGGACTGGTTGTTGGGTAAATATCGCACGATTTTAAGTCTTTCGATCGTGTATTGTTTGGGACACTTTGCGCTGGCATTCATGGGGAGCGGCGGCTTGTCTGCCGAGAATTGGATGCTGACCGGTCTGTATCTGATTGCGTTAGGCTCCGGAGGCATTAAGCCCTGTGTTTCGGCTCACGTTGGTGATCAGTTCGGACAGACCAACAGCCATTGGCTAACCAAAGTGTTTGGTTGGTTTTATATCTCGATTAATGTTGGTGCAGCGTTGTCAACCTTGGCGACGCCGCTCTTGCTTGAATGGTACGGACCTCACTGGGCTTTTGGTGTGCCCGGTGTCTTGATGGCGTTGGCGACACTGGTGTTTTGGATGGGGCGAAAGGTATTTGTCCATATTCCGCCTCGTGGAAACGAATTCATCAAAGAGGTCTTCTCGCCCGAAGGACATAAAGCGGTCGGTAAACTCTTTATCATCTTCTTGTTTGTCGCTGTCTTCTGGGCGCTCTTTGATCAAACGGGATCATCGTGGGTTTTGCAGGCTGAAGATCTGGATCGTAACTGGCTCGGTATTCATTGGTTGTCGTCTCAGATTCAAGCGATCAACCCGATTATGATCGTTACCTTGGTCCCCTTGTTCAGTTATATTGTTTATCCAGCGATCGATAAGGTGTTTCCGCTCACACCTTTGCGTAAAATTTCGATCGGTCTGTTCGTCATGGTTCCGGGTTTTGCCATTGTTTCGATCGTACAAAGCTGGATTGATGCAGGGCAAACGCCTTCCATCGCTTGGCAGCTGTTCGCCTATGCGATTTTGACGGCATCTGAAGTCATGGTCTCCATTACGTGTTTAGAGTTTGCGTATACTCAAGCGCCTAAGAACATGAAGTCGGTGATTATGGCGGTGTTTTTGTTCTCGGTCTCCTTGGGCAACTTTTTCACGGCGGGTGTCAACAAGTTCATTCTGGTGGAAAAGGGCGATGCAAAGACCGTGAGTGAGACCTTTAAAGGTCAGCTTGCGAGTTTAGATGCCACGGTTCGAACTGCATTTACTCAAGCGGGTGAAGTCCTGCCTCGCACCGGTAAAGGCGGCGAGTTACTCAATCAAGCCAGGGATGAATGGGGTAGCCCGATTCAATACCGTATGATTAATCGCAACAACTTCAAGCTCACGTCTCTTGGTCCGGATCAAACGTTTATGACCAAGGATGATGTGGTGCATACCGTATCGATCGCCAGGCCATCGACGAATAAAGATGACGTCGAAAAACCGCTGAATTGGCGTGAGACTCGCTTGATCGAGTTGTTGGGCGATAAAGGCAAAGCGCAGGTCGATCGAGAGCGAGGTGGTGTACCCACAACGGAATTCACAGCGACCCTGAGTGTTGGCGGTGAGACCAAGCTCGAGGGGGCTGCCTATTTCTGGTTCTGGACATGGACTATGCTGATTACGGCGATCCTCTTTGTTTTTGTTGCGCTTTGGTACAAGCCCAAGATGTATCTTCAGGAGGAAGCCAGCGCGCAAGCATAGCCCGATCCAGTTGCTCGGATTTGCGTAAAGTGAATGCTCAGCGTAGGCTGACTGTACCTGAGGCAAGGACAGTTATCATGCGTTGTGTCATCATCTCGTTGGTCATGGTTTTCGGTGTTTCTTTTGTCGGTTGCGGCGGCGGAGATGAAGGGAACAAGGGTACCGATGCGGAAGAGATTTGTAATGATTCGATCGATAATGACGAAGATGGTCAGATCGATTGTGAAGACACCGAATGTTCGAACTTATTTGCATGCAAAAACCCACCCATGGATGCGGGTCCACCGCCGGCCGATACAGGCGCATCGCAGCCAACGGATACCGGTTCAAGCAGCTCAATAGACGCTGGCTCGACCTCGACGGAGGACGGTGGCTCATCATCGCCTGGCGATGAAATCTGTGATGATGGGGTGGATAATGACGGTGATCTGATGACCGATTGCGCTGATGAGGACTGCTTTGGGGTTGGCGACTGTGCGCCTGGTCCCGAAGATTGTACTGATGGCATCGACAACAACAGCGATGGACGCGCCGATTGTGCCGATCCAATGTGCGAAGGCGATGAGGCCTGTGGCGGCGGCCAAGCGACCCTGCCGTGCGCCGACTTGGTTCTGTGTTTCGCGTCGTGTTCGGATCAGACATGCACCGATGAATGCCGAGCTCAAGGTTCGCCGCAGTCGCTGGCCCTAGCCCAAGCGTTGATGGCGTGTGACAGCGAAAATAGTTGTCAATCGAATCCGGATTGTTTGCTTGACCACTGTGCCAACCAAGAAGAGGCGTGTCAGCGGGACATGATGCCCTAGAGTTCTTTCTCCATCATGTAGTGGACGATTCCGACCTCATCAAAGGGGTTGCCGACACATCGATAGCCGAGCCGTTCATAGAAAGCGACCGCCACGTCTCTGGCGTGCAAATGCACGCGCTCAACTGCTCTTGATTTGAGTTCAGTTTCGAGATGTTGGACCAGTTGTGTTCCAAGACCTTGACCCTGTAAGGCGCCATGGACCGCCATTTGATACAAGCGCCCACCACCATGGTCATCAGGATGAAACAATACGCAACCCATTACTCGAGCTTTATCGACAGCGACTAAATGCAGGCTCTGGTCTTCAAAGGTAAAGCGTACGTCATCGCGAGTATGACCGATCGGCTCACGAAGGATACGAAAGCGCAGATCGAGCTCGGACGCGTAAAACTTGTGTTTCGGGTCAATGAATACGAGGTTCATGCGCCTTCTTTGTCAGTCCTTTAGCGAACTTAGCAAGGGATGACGCAGTGATGACAAAATTCGATTTTGGCCTGGCACAAGTCGACGGTCAAACAGGAGTGCACCATGCACGGACGCGAACGTATGCTCTCAGTATTAGCCGGAAAATCGGTCGACCGACCACCGATTTGGATGATGCGCCAAGCGGGGCGTACTCTACCTGAATACCGAGCAATTCGGGCTGGTCGAACCTTTTTAGAGGTAATGCATGACCCGGCTTTGGCGAGCGAAGTGACGCTTCAGCCGGTTCGTCGCTTTGGTTTGGATGCGGCGATCATCTTTTGTGACATTTTGATTGTTCCGGCGGCCATGGGACTTGACCTCAATTTCATTAAGGGGACCGGCCCGGTTTTATCGCCAGTAGTCCGGACTGAAGCTGATGTTTTAGGATTGAAAAAACCAGTAACCGACCGCGACTACAGTTATTTGCTTAAGGCTCTGGCGCGAACGAAGGAAGCGCTCGCAGGCGAGACGGCTTTACTCGGTTTCGCTGGGGCGCCGCTTACCTTGGCATCCTATATGATCGAAGGGGGTTCAACACGCACCTTTACTGAACTCAAGTCGTTTCTCTTTGGTCAGCCAGCGGTGGCGGCGCATTTGTTTGAGCAGCTCGCTGAAGCGGTTGGGGATTTGTTATTGGCTCAGCTCGAGGCTGGCGCTGATGCCGTGCAACTTTTTGATACCTGGGCTGGTGAGCTTAGCGCGGTTGATTATGAGCGTTTTGCGATGCCGTACAATCGTCAAATAATTAAGCGGGTCCGGGACGCAGGCGGTACGATCATGTTGTTTTTACGCAATGGTGCCCATCTCATGGATGCGGCGGTTCATTCGGGGGCGAGCGGATTAGCGCTGGATTGGCGGATGGATGTTGATCGAGTGATTGAGCGGATCCATACAATCGAAGGAGCAGTTGCACCGTCAATTATCCAAGGAAACTTAGACCCAGCAGCGTTGTTTGCTCCGCCCGCTGAAATCCGGCAGCAGGTTCAAGCGCTTCATGACCGAGTCGGAGGACGCGTGCCTCATATCATGAATTTGGGTCATGGGTTGCATCCGAATACGCCACTTGATGGCATCTATGCATTCGTTAACGCCGTCAAGGAACTCGGTTAATGATCGATGTTTTGATCATTGGCGGAGGTGTCTCAGGCCTTGAGGCAGCCCTTACGCTCAAGCAATGCGGTCGGTCTGTACTCTTGCTCGAAGGGTCAGGACGGCTCGGCGGCACTGTTGATACCCGCCATGTCGGTGGGTTTCGCTGTGAAGTCGGCGCATCGACGGTGCGCTCGGACGGCGCCATTTTGAATGCGCGTTGTCAGGAGTTTGGTCTTCCGCTCAAGCCGGTTGGGCGCAGTGCTTCAAGGCGTAAGGGCGTTCTTACTGGATCTGGACTTTTGCACGTAGCCGGTCCGGGTGATGTGTTACGCAGTGCGTTGATCAGCTGGCGGGCGAAGACCCGTTTGATCATCGAGCCATTAAAGCGTTCGAGCACAAATTCCGATGAAACCTTGCACGAGTTTTTGGTTCGACGCTTGGGACAGGGAGCGGGCGACATGCTGGCACCTTTGATGGCGAGAGGCGTGTATGCGGCGAGTTCAAAGGACTTGGCTGTACGCACAGCGTTCCCGCGTTTGTGGTCTATGGATCGAGATAAGGGTTTGTTGCGGTCGCTGGCGCAGCAGACGGGAGCGGGAATTGCTTCATTGCCCGAAGGCTTAGGGCAGTTGTCGATGGGTTATGGCAGGGCTTTAGACTCAGAGATTGTGCGTCAGCAACCCGTGAGAAACTTAGAATACACAAACGAGACATGGATTGCGCACACCGACGACAACGCCTACAGCGCTCGTCAATTGGTGCTCGCTGTACCCGCTCAAGTTGCCTCTGATTTACTTGTGTCCACTGATGAAGAGTTGAGCGCCTTGATTGGTTCGATTCGTCATAGTGAGATCACTAATGTTCAGCTCGGTTATCACGGTATCGAGGCGCCTCCAGGATTTGGTTTTTTAGTGCATCCGAACGCGGGTGGGGAAACGCTCGGATGTGTGTATGCCTCACAGGTCAGTCCGCCATGCGCGCCGTCAGGTTCGGCCTTGATCAGTTGTATGGTCGGGCCAAGCGCAGATCCTGTCGCTTCCGCTCGGCACACATTGGTCCAGGCACTGAGTTGGTCGGGTGAGCCCGATTTGGTGCATCTCACTCCTTATCCCTACGGCATACCGTTGTATGATGTGCAGCAGGATCGCTTACGCCAAGGGATCGAAAAGCGGCTTGGGGATGTCGAAGGTTTACAACTTGCAGGTAACTACCTCAGGGGTATCAGCGTTGAGTCGAGTCTTCAAAGCGGTCGCCGAGCAGCTGAGCTGACCTTGAAGTCGTCGGCGAGCAGGCAGGTCGCATGAATCATTTGCCTTTGGTTTTAGTG
>CACGMS010000015.1 GCA_902574205.1 uncultured Candidatus Hydrogenedens sp.
ATCCAAGAGGCTTTATCGAAACTTCATCTGTATCCGGACGGATCGGCGTATTATCTGAAGGAAGCGCTTTGCCAGCATTACAGCGCCTACGGTCTGCAACATAAGAATTTGATCACCGCGAATGGCAGCAATGACATCATCGATTTGATGATGAAATCACTCCTGATGCCCGATGAAAAGATCGCCGTGTGGACACCGACTTTTATCATCTACAAGCTGTGTTCATGGAGTCACGGTCGAGAGACGGTTGAAGTGCCGATGGAAAGGGACTTCAAATACCGCATCGAGCCCATGCTTGAAGCGATTAAGGCGGACCCATCCATCAAGGCAGTGTTCTTAGCTAATCCCAACAACCCGACCGGATCGTGGGTGGGTGCTGAGTGGATCGGTGAGCTGATCGCCCAGTTACCGGAAGATGTGATCTTTATTCTTGATGAAGCCTACAAAGAGTTTGTCACCGCTGAGGATCAAGCGGATGGCTTGGCGATCGCCCTGGGTCGACCGAGAACCTTGCTCTTGAGGACGTTTTCGAAAGCGTACGGCTTGGCTGGTGTGCGGGTTGGTTATGGTATTGGAGCGCCCGATTTGATCTCGGCGATCAACCAGAGTCGACCGCCCTTTAATTGCAACAGTTTGGGGCAAGTTGCTGGCGCTGCAGCGCTCAAGGATAGCGATTTCTTGGATCGCTCACGCGCCTTAGTGATCAAGCAAGTTCCTGATCTCCATGAAGGCTTCGCTCGGTATGGTTGCTCCACATGGCCCTCACAAACGAACTTTGTGTTGGTCGATTTCAAGCAACCCTTTGACCCGTTGTATCCCAAGTTCTTGGCTCAAGGGGTGATCTTGCGACCCATGACGGGCTACGGTCTGCCGAATTGCGCTCGTGTGAACATCGGTACCGACGACGAGCATGCACGCCTCTGGGCGGCTTGCGAGAAGGTCCTTTGAGCGGTTTCGTCGTCGCCATTGATGGTCCTGCCGGAGCGGGTAAGAGTTCGGTGTCCAAAGCCGTTGCGCAGCGCTTGGGATTTGCTTTGGTCGATACCGGCGCCCTGTATCGTTGTATTGGTTATGCAGCGCTTGAAGCGGGCCTTAGTGAGGACGATGAACAGGCGCTTGGTGCGTTGGCGCAAGCCGCAGAGATTTCGTTTGTCACGGAGTCTGAGCGCAATCGTGTGTTTTTGGGTGAGATGGAAGTCACGGGATTGATTCGCACCCCTCAAGTCAGCGCGCTGGCGTCGAAAGTGAGTGCTCAGCCGGCGGTTCGTGCCGCCTTGCTCGAGCAGCAACGACGCTTGGGTCGGCGGCCGCCGGGCGCAGTCCTTGAGGGACGTGATATCGGTACGGTGGTCTTTCCCGATGCACCGTTGAAGGTTTTTCTAACGGCCACCCCAGCCGAACGCGCTCGGCGTCGCGCGCAAGACCTTAGAGCGGCGGGTGAAGTTGTCGATTTGCTGGCGCTCGAAGCGCAGATCGCCGAGCGCGATGCGCGCGATCGCGGCCGCGCCATTGCGCCGTTGAAGTGCGCAGATGATGGCTTGGAACTGATTAGTGACGGTTTGACCATTGACCAGGTGGTCGATCGCATCGTCACTTGGGCTAAGGATCGAGGAGCATCATGAAGCAACCCCATGTTCTGCCTTTTGAGCGACCTGCAGCGGACTTGCAGCAGCGGATCAAAACGCTGGAGCCGATGGTCGCGAGCCATCCAGAGTTGGCTGAGCCCTTTGAGCGTCTTCAAGAGGCGCATCAAGAGCTTGAAGATCGACTGATCGAGGATTTGACCCGCTGGGATAAGGTCCTGGTTTCTCGACACCCACAACGTCCTTATACGCTCGACTATGCAGCGCTCGCCTTTGAAGATTTCACCGAACTGCACGGTGACCGTCATTTTGCAGATGATGGCGCTATTGTTGGCGGTTTGGCGCGCCTTTCAGGTCGTAATGTGATGTTGATCGGGACGCAGAAGGGCCGCGGTACGCAGCAGAACATGCGTCGTAATTTTGGAATGCCGCGCCCTGAAGGCTACCGCAAAGCGCTGCGACTGATGCGCTTAGCCGAGCGGTTCAAGCTTCCGGTCATAACTTTGATCGATACCCCGGGTGCGTATCCGGGTATGGGCGCTGAGGAGCGCGGTCAGGCGGAAGCGATCGCCTTTAACCTTGAAGCGATGATGAGCTTGAAGGTGCCGGTCGTTTGTGTGGTCATTGGTGAAGGCGGATCCGGCGGTGCGCTCGCTATTGGTATCGGTAACCGCGTTCATATGCTCGAGCACGCGGTGTATTCGGTGATCTCACCGGAAGCCGCATCCGCCATTTTGTACAGAGAGCAAGGGCGAGCACAGCAGGCAGCCGAGGCGCTTCGGCCGACCGCTCAAGACCTTAAAGTGTTGGGGGTTGTCGATGGGATTATCGATGAGCCGCGCGGCGGTGCTCACAAGGATCATTACGCCATGGCGCAAGCGCTCGGTGATGCCATCGCTGGATCGCTCGATGAGCTGTCTAAGCTCAGCGGCGATGAGCTTGTCGCTCAGCGCGTGGCGCGGTTTCGCAAACTCGGACGAACCGCTTAGCTTGGTTGCCTTTGGGCGTAGCCGAAGCCATACTTGATTCGATGGTCAAACGGTTTCTAGCCTTGACGGTAATGGTTTGTGCTTGCGGCAAACCTGACGCCTTGAGTCAGCCTATCGATGCGACACCTCCGGTCGTTGACGCTGGATTTGTGGGCGCTATCGATTCAGGACCTGTTGACGCAGCAGCAGGACGCGATGTGGTCATCGCTGACGTCGACGGCACCCCCGATGCGGCAATCCGTGATGCTCAGCGACGTGATCATCAACCTGAAGATGCAATGCTCGTGGATGCTGGTTTTGAGGATTCTGGACCTCTTGATGCGGGGTTGCCAGATGCAGCGCTCGACAGTGGTCCACCCGATGCAGCCGTCGATGCAGGACTGAGTTTTGGTTGCGGCGCTTATCCACGCACGTGCCGCGATCGAGAACAATGGATGCCCGGTCTCGATGAACATTTTATGCTCGCGACCTCGGGGTGTTCGTTTGGTTTGACTCCGCCGAGTGATGCGGACTGGCGGCAAGGTCGAGCGCGGGCTGAGAATCTCGCTACGCGCATGGGCGGCGCGGTGAGTCTCGCCACGTTGCTGCGCGATCTAAATCGCCAAGGGCGGTCGTCGATCACCAACCGAAACGCCACGCGGTTACGCAACCACCAGTGGCAGGGCTGGATCTGGAACGAGGGCGATAATGAGGTGAGTTATTGGTATCCTCAAGGGATGACCGGTTCATCGGACGCCACCGATTCAGGGACTCATGACGGGCGACATTTGCAGCTGATCAGCTGGTATCACAAGACCGACGCGCGCCCGACCAAAGGGGTTCGGGTATCGCTCGCCGATCGCACCGATCCCCAAGATGTCGACTACCGCCATCTGTTGCTCGTCGTGCCTTATGGTGTTGGTGATGCGGTCAACTACCGCCCGCTGCACAAGAGCTTGACCGACACCGACGCGCTGCATGCCGGCGGTATGGTTTGGTATGGAAACTACCTCTACGTCGCCGATACCAGGAATGGGTTTCGTGTCTTTGATATGAGCCTGATCGCACGAGTCAGCAACACCAACAATAATGGCAGCTTTGGGCGCAACGGAAACGTCACGCACGCGTTTGGTTATCGGTATATTGTGCCTCAGATCGCTCGCTATGATGCCCCGGAACAAGCCTGCGACTTGAGCTATTCTTTTGTCTCGTTGGATCGCAGCTCAACGCCTCATGCGCTGCTTGCGGGTGAGTACAAATCGAGCTCGATCCAGGGGCGCTTGGTGCACTATCTGCTTGATGAGCGAACGCACCGCCTGCAGGTGCGCGAGGGCATTATTCGAGGGCAAGACGCAAAGATGGGTGCACAGACCAAGATGCAAGGCGCGCTGCGATGGCAGAACAACTATTACATCTCAAGCTCGAGCCAGTGGAACACCTATGGGCGCTTGTATCGCACTCGACCGGGGCGGGAGAGCTCGATCAGCGCATGGGTCTATGGCGCTGAGGATTTGTATTACGATCGCAGAACTGGGGTGGTCTGGACGCCCGCCGAATTCCCGAACTTTCGCGACGTGGTGGGGATTCCGCTACGGGAGCCTTGATTCACCTGCTCGAGATGCCAATGGCTTACTCTATTCTCGATTGTTCCCGGGTTCGCCGTGACCAATTAAGTGCCTGGCTTATCCGCTAAATGCGCTGAGTGCGATAGCGCTTGATAAACCCTCGAGCCATAAAACCCCCCAAGCCGGCTGAGCGCTCAACAGACGACCGATTAAAACGGTGGGTTAGCGTTGCGGCGCAGTTGCCGAGTGGTATTCAAAGCGAAGAAGAATATCCTGAATCCGTTCCAGGTGAAGACCGCTTGAGTTGGCATCAGTGGCGAGACTCGGCGCTGGGAAATACAACGCATAGTCGCCGAAAATCCCGGTACCTGCAAATGTTCGATCGGCTATGATAGTATCACCACTGAGCGCTTGAACAGTCTCATTGTGCAGCACTTGATACGCAATTTCTGTGTAGTTCTTTTTATCGCCCGAGGGCTCTGGATTGAGGTGTCCCCAAGTCCGCATCGATTCCGAGACAAAGCCGCCCTCTTCAGCCTGACAACTCTGGCTCAGGAAGGTGTTGCTTTTGAGGATGTTGACGATCGGTAGGCTGTTGGAGCCTTCGTGCATGGTGCGCGGTCCGGTGAACGAGACCGCCATGCTCCATAAGCGCTCAGCGCAGGTCTGTGCGCTAAAAAGCGGATCCATGGCGATGGATTCAGGGCGAAACAGACTGACCGCTTGGTAAGGCAGCACGCTGAACGGAATACGATACCCCTCAAGGTTGCCTTCGTTGTCATAGACAGCGTGTTGGCTACGCGTCAGGTAGCCGCCAAAGGATTGTTCGGCGGTCAGGTTTTGATACCTCGGGTTGAGGTCGCTGGTATCTTGCATAATCAAGAGATGCTCTTTGAGGCTAATCACCGAAATGAATCGGTTATTGGCGACCGTTTGATTGTGGACCGTTTCACTGACCATCGCTTGATTGATGGCGTTTCCAAGCGTTCGAAGGTCGAGCGTATTCCGCGCACCCAAAGCTGCACGGCGTAATGTTGGCAGCGTGGTTTGCTGAGCGGATTCTAATGCCCGTACGGTAAGGTAACCAAGTCTGCGAGCATGCATCATGCCCTCTTCGTACTGTTTGACCACTTCGCCTCTGGCACGCAGCGCGAGATGCGCTCTTGGTCGGCGCTCTGCGCGTCGAAGTTCGCCTCGAGCCCGTTCAATGAGTCGTACGGCTTGTCCGCCGAGATTGGCGAGTCGTGTTTGTGCCTGCTCAAAGCGCAGGTAGGCTTCTTCGATTTGATTGGCCGCGGTATGAAGACCGATCAGACTACGCTGTGCGTTAATATAGCACGACCGCAGCGCCGATTCGGCTTGGAGCTGTTGCATGGATTCGTAATGACTGCGTTCCACTTCTGCTGTGCTTGCACCAAGGAGAATGCTGGGTCCTTGAGCAACCGATGTCGCTCCGACCTTGTCGCCAAAAGTCAGTACATTTTCGAAGCTTAAGTTGTTATGAATCACCATCGTCGCCAGGTCGGCGCCCACCTTGATCCGACCGAGTGTTCGCATGTTTTGTTCATGCGCGCTTTGCATCGCCGCTCGCTGGTCTTCGAGCGCTCGCTGCTCAAAACAGGTGCTCATGGATAAATCATAATCCTCGTGTAGTGCTGCGACCTGCGCACGCGCCGATTCAATTTGCTTGGCAGCGAGCAAGACCGCAATGGCTTGTTCGCCGAGAGTGCCTTGATAACACCGCGTCCGTTGATTCATATGAATTTTTGGTATTTGGATGGTTTGACGTGCAGTGGGCAGTAAGGCGCCACAGTCAGCTTTGGCTCGTTGTTGATCCGGTATACTGGCTCGACCGATCACGGTACGATGATCAACAATCGCTCGCTTAAGGTCATCGACGCGAGCAAGCACCCAAGCGATACGATCCCCATGGGCTTGCTCGTTGGCATTTCGGATGAGCGTGTTGAGTTCTTCGTTACGCGTGGCGAGTTCGTCACCATAACGCTGGCGCAAGCGCGCCATGACACAGACTTGATAAGCGAGATCATCGCTGCTGAGTTCATCGATAAATTCATCGGTATTGAGTTGGCATGTACGTCGCTGTTGATCAATGAAACAGGCAGATACCGCTTGTTCGGCATTAGCCTCACTCTGAGCGGTAATCAGCTCGGTGTAGTCGCCGTCGCCGCACAGTTCAGCAAGCCCGTCTCGATAACGAGCGGCAATATCTTGTGTGAGCCCACGAGCTTGAAAGGAATGGTATTGTGCTTGACGTTCATCTTGCCATGCGCTTTCAATTTGACCCTCTAAATTTTGCATCCGGTCGCGCTGGCTTTGTAGTCGTTGAGCAAAGCGTTTGGCGTTGGAGAAATAACGAGCAATGCCACCCTGTTCCTCACGGTTGGGCAGGATAATGAGCTCACTATCTGTGATGCCCAAGGGATTGTTTCCAGTACGCAGCAACGCGATTTGCTCAGTCAGACGACGACGAGCGGAGCGAAGTTCGGCGCGCGCGGCGTTGTAGGCGCTGCGCCAATTGCCGTCGCCCGTTCGCTCGGCGAGCTCATGCGCGAGATCTTCAATAAAGCGAGATTTAATCAAAAACGCGCTCGCAAGTTCTATTTCGGGCTCATTCTCGGGCAGGAACCGTTGGCGCTTCACCGCATGTTCAAAGAAGCTCAGGTGTTGGCTTAATCCCTCGATGACGTGCTGAGCGAGCGGCCGGGTTTGCGGGTCATTAGGGTTGTTTGCGCCGATATCGAAGAGCGGTCGATAGTCCGTGTCGCTAAGATGCTGAGGGGCGATGCCGCTGAGCGCCGTTTGGACTCGAGGCAGCAAGAATAATTCCCACGAGCGCACTAAAATCGCGCCGACGTCAAGTGAACTGGGTGCATCGAGGCCTTGCGGAGTAACAATCCGAGCGATGCTCTGTGCACGCTGGGTTTCGTCGGCAAGGAAGGTGTGCAGTCGAATCCAACTCGAGGTCAGATGCTGAAACATTTTAGCGCCAATTCGGTCGGTGGATTGGCGGTTACGCTCGCCGGCGGTGACGAGGTTGCGCATGGATTCTTCAAGGACCGTGTGAAAGCGAGCAGGTCCAAAGCAGTTGCGCTGCGGCAACAGCGTAATCAGTGCAGCCCGGCCCGCTCCGTTGAGGTTGGGAAGATCAACGAGGTTGAGCTCTTCAACGCAGCTACGAAGCAGCGTTTCAAGGTTTGGTCCGCCGGAGTCTAGGTCTTGGACGCCGAGTCCAGGGAAGGTCTGCTGCAACCCTGAACCCGATTGAGACACGCACCGTGGGTCGCCGGTGACGTCTCCTGTTCGATCCGAAAACGGCAATGAGTTCAGTTCATCGGCTTGATGCCCTTGGTAACACAAAAGCCGCTCCATGCATTGAGCGCGAGTCGGTGATGGGAAGCCGCAGTACCATGTACAGTTGCCACCAAAGCATGTTTCTGAGCAATTGCAGCCGGTCTCGCTCTGAGCGCGCTGGCACGCCGCTTCGTTGGTGTTAAAGTGTCGCCCGCGCTCGGTGCCACAAAGCGCCAATGTTCCGCCATCACCGATGTTCCAACCATCATCCGGTCGCCACGCCCAATCTTGGCTGAACCCGATATCAATGTGTTGGCGTACGGCGGCGGCGAAGGGGTTGATATCGTGAATATCAGGCTGCTGGAGGTTGACCACATTAATGGTTGGGGTGCGCGTCTCTTCGGCGTTCAAGTCACGGGTCCATCGAGCGCGTAGGAAGCCCAGCCGCTCCATTTGCGTTCCGCCATTGCTTGCGACGAAGTTGAGACTTGCACGAACCAAGCCGTTCTCGATCAGCGCAAAAGGTACATCGATCGTCAGCGTCATCGGGAGCACTCCGAGACTTTGTGTTTGCAACGTGATCGGTTCAAATTCACCAGTGTATTGATTGTTGCCGTAGTTCAGGGTTGCTTTGGCGAGTGTCGTTTCTCCGTTGTGTCGACCCAGAGCGGTGCCGTGTTCGTCTTTGAGCACCCAGGTAGAGCGGCGGTCATTGCTGTCAATGATCAGGAGACGGATCGGGTAGTGTTCGTCATCAAGTTCAACGGATCCTGAGTAATAGCCTTGAAGCGGAGGAACCGATGGTGGCTCTTCTTTAACTTGATGCAGATCGACGATTACTTCACGACCTTGGGAGACGAGTCGTAAAGACCAGTGGTTGCGAGGGCGTTCTTGCGTGTTCGTTGCACGAAAGGCGATCGAGGTTTGGCTGCGTTCGGCGAGATTGTTGAGTCGACAGTTCGCAGCAAAGTCCTCGTTGGGTTGACAACGTACCTGCGATCCCGGTGACGCATAAAGGTTAAGCCGTTCGAGTCCGACATCACCCGTGCGAATCGATACGTTGTGCTCGAGGCCGAGTTGCATCGTGACTAGGCTGGTTTCGCTGACTTCAAAGTGTGGGCTAATTGTCGAACTGACCGTCGGCAGGTCGTCGCCATGCGCCTGAGCGACGCATTGACCAAAGCGATTACAGATTTCTCCATCACCGCATTCACCTGCTTGGCAATCTGCCATACAGACCCCTTCGTTGCATAACGAGCCGCATGGGCAGTGTGCGAGCTCGCGACAGGGGATAATCTGTTCGGTTAAGCGTTCCAGCAGTTCGGGGTCGGCGTGGCACCTCGGCACATCCGACGGGTTGCCTGCATCATCTGTGGCGGTGATTCCGGCGTCGACGATCGGTGACGGTGTTTCGGTGTTACCACTGCAGCCAACGATAGCTAAGACAATAAAAAGCGCGAAATAACGCATGACACGGGTCCTCTAATTGAGTTCGACACGGCGCGGTGTATGCCGTGAATTTGCGGTTCCGTCACCCAACTGTCCTTGTGTATTTTTACCCCAACACCAAATTGTATTGTCTTCCGCGCGAGCACAGGTTGAAAACTCACCGGCAACCAGTTCTATGATTCCATTGAGTCCATTGATTTGCTCGATGGGTTGACGCGGGATTCCGAGTGTTTGTCGACCCAGTTGACCGTGGGAATTATCACCCCAACAAACGACTGTTCGCTGGGTCGTTATGGCACAGCCGTGCAAATGACCCAATGCAACCGAGACAAGATGGGTTCGGATTCGTCTTCGTGTTTGACGATTTGCGCTTTGCAAGGTCGGATTCGATTGACCATGAGAGTTGTTACCCCAACAATCGAGTTCGTAACGCGGGTTAATTTCACAGGCATGCCCCGTTCCACCGACTGCAAAATCTCGAGTCCGAGTGGTATTCGTCACGCGCACGGGATCGGTGTATCCGATATTCTGACCGCCTTGGTTGGGATGCATCGGGTAGCCGGCATTGGATCCAAAGCATTCGACATCTGACGGCGTTCTTGAGCAGGTAATGTACGGACCTGCACTTAGGATTGCATTGGATCGAAGGTCATTGAGAGTCTGCGGCTGATAGCGGTTGTCATTGTCGCCCAGTCCAAGTTGCCCCAATTGGTTTTGGCCCCAGCATTTGATTTGTCCGCGATCGTTGATCGCACAGCTATGATACGATCCTAAAGCGAGCGATTGTGTGTTACCATTGTTGGCTGTGAGCATCGGCGAGTTGCGAAATTCCGTGGCGCGTTGACCATGACCACGTTGCCCCTGATTATTCCATCCCCAGCACATCACGTGACCACCTTCGGCTGTGACACCACAGGTGTGGTAGCCGCCCACAGCGATTTGAGTGAAATGGGTGCGGACTTCTCGCCCTGGACCACCACCTTGATTCACTTCAAAAACAACCGGTGATATCACTCGCACCGGCTCGGTTTGTGAGTCTTGGGCGCCATTGCCAAGTTGACCTCGAGAACCTGCACCCCAACAGTATGCTGGACCCTGATGAGTCGTGATGCAGGTATGATACGGACCCATGGCTAGACTGGCAGGTTCTGCAAAGCAGTTGGCCGAACAATTGTCGCCACTTCGGACATTACCGTCATCACAATCCTCCCATCCCTGCTGATTAGGGTTTTGCAGGTCGTTGCGTACGATAGAATCACCGCACCGAGCCGCGATGCATGAGTTCGTACAGGCATCCCTGTTATCTGTATTTCCGTCATCACAATTCTCGAAACCATCTTCCTCTTCGGCACGATCGGTACGCGTGACCCCATCACCGCAAACGGCGTTGCGACAACGATCCAAGCAGCCATCGTGATTATCGTTATTACCGTCATCGCATTCTTCGAAACGGTCATCTGCTAGGTCGACGATATCGTGACGAACACGACCATCACCGCACGTCGCAACCCGGCATAAGTCGGTGCAGGCATCTCGCGGTTCGGTATTGCCATCATCGCATGCTTCGTAACCGTCTTCGCCTTCATCAATATCTGAACGTAAGACGCCATCGCCGCATTGAGCGACAGTACAATCATTTCGGCACGCATCAGTATCAACGAGATTGTCGTCGTCGCATTCTTCGATACCTGTATGGATATAACCATCGCCGCAAATTGCTGCTGTGCATTCGCTTGTACATCCATCTAGGTTGCTATCGTTTCCATCATCACAAACCTCAAACCCGTCATCCTCTTGGGTCAGATCATTACGTAAGATTCCATCGCCACAGTGGGCGGGTTGGCATTCGTTGGTACACGCATCATAGGTGTTTTGGTTTCCATCATCGCACCTCTCTTCACCTTCACGAACATATCCATCGCCGCAGGAAGCAAGTACGCAGCTAATGCAACGGTCTGTAGCAACGTCGTTGGCATCATCGCATTCTTCGCCGAGTTCAGCATCAACGAGGCCATCCCCGCATGAGCCCATCATACAGTTGGCATTGCACGAATCACCGTTGTCATTGTTCCCATCATCGCAGGTTTCGTAACCGGGATCACCCTCAACTAGGTCTGTGCGGAGAAATCCGTCACCACAAACAGCAGCCTGGCAACTGGTCGGACAGACATCCGTATCGATACTGTTCCCATCATCACAGGTTTCGACACCGATCTGAACAATTTGGTCGCCGCAGCGCGCTAACTCGCAAATATCGGTGCAGGCATCGTTGGCGATCAAGTTTCCATCATCGCAAGCTTCGGATGGGTCTTGGATACCATCACCGCAGATACCGTCGATTGAATCATTGCCAGTTGGACAGCCAGCGAGAACAAAAACTCCAAGCACTATAAAGTGGCGCATGAACAGGTCCTTTTGAATTAGTATAGAGAGGGATATTAGGCGTGCACTTCTATTCTTACAAGATGGTTAGCTCTGTCTCGATTCTCATCAGCGGCGACTTGAGCATTTGGCGATCCTGGCGAGGTTGAAGTTCAAAAGCGCCGAATTGACTTGCAACCGGTCGTTCTTTCCCCCACAAGCCCGGCGTCGTCGCTGCCCGCGCCTGCGGTTTCGGCATTAATTAAGGCGCGTGAAGGAGGAGCTCATGCTCACCGCAAACGATCGCAAAGCGATCATCGAAAAGTACGGGAACAACCCGCACGACACCGGAAACAGCAAGGTTCAGATTGCGCTCATGACGGCGCGGATCAACGAATTGCGCCCGCATTTTGAAGCCAACTCGAAAGATCACCACAGCCGTCGTGGTCTGCTCAAGATTGTCTCCAAGCGACGCAGCTTGCTCGATTACCTCAAGCGCAAAGATGTTGAAGGCTATCGTAGTCTGATCGCTGACTTAGGTATTCGTCGGTAAGACAACCAACCTTTTAGTGACGGGCAGCCAAAGCGCTGCCCGTCGCTTTATTGGGCTCACTTGGTGTGAGCGATTCACGGAGAGGTTAGGCTCAAGCGAAGAAGGATGTGTCCAGCACCGAATGATCGGCGGTTCTGCACCCATTCTTCTCGTTTCTACGCTGCGCCTAATCACTCCATTACATAGAGCGGTTGCCCGTAGTTTGGCACGCTCAAGGAGTGATGGACGATGACTATCGTTCGTAAAGAGATCCCTTATGGGGATTCGACGCTGGTTCTTGAAACCGGCCATATTGCCAAGCAGGCTTCTTCGATTTTCGTCAGCAATGGCGAGTCGCAGGCGCTGGTGAATATCACCTCGTCGGCTCAGCCGAAGGACCTGCCTTTCATGCCCATGACCGTGGAATATCAAGAGCGTGCCTACGCCGCTGGTCGTATCCCCGGTGGGTTCTTCAAGCGTGAGGGGCGTCCGAAAGCGGAAGAGATCATCAACGCACGCATCACCGATCGTACCCTTCGACCGCTCTTCCCCGACGGCTTTCGCCGTGAAGTTCAGATCATTCTGACGGTGATGAGCTCGGACGGCGCCCATGAGATGGACGCTTGCTGCCTCAGCGCTGCCGCTGCGGCTTTGGGTATCTCTGATCTTCCGTGGGCACCTGACGGTCCTGTGGCTGGCGTGCGCACGGCTCGCATTAACGGCGAATGGGTGATCAACCCCACCGTTCAGCAGCGTGAAGCCAGTGACATCGACTTGATGGTCGGTTGCTCCTCGGACGCCATCGTGATGGTTGAAGGTGGCGCCAATGAAGCCAGCGAAGCCGACGTGATCGAAGGCTTGTACTTGGCCTTTGATGCGGCCCAGCCGATCATCCAAGCGATCGTTGAAATCGGCGCCGAAGTCGGCACCGAAAAATCGGAGCATATCGTTCCGGGTATCGACGATGACGTCAAAGCTGCTGTCGAGGCTGCCGCCGCTGAGCATAAGCTTGCTGAAGCGTTCCAGATCAAGAGCAAGCACGATCGCTATGCCGCTCGTGATGCCGCTAAAGATGCGATCAAAGCGCAATTCAAAGACGACGAAAACTTCGCTGAGCGTTATGAGCAAGTCAAAGCCGCCTTGGGTGAGTTTGAGCATCACACCATGCGTCGCTCGACCCTCGATTCTAAGCGTATTGATGGCCGGGATTACGACGAGATCCGTGCGATCAGCACCGAAGTCGATGTCCTCAAGCGCACCCACGGCTCGGCCTTATTCCAGCGTGGTGAGACGCAAGCGATTGTGACCTGCACCTTGGGGTCCAAACGCGATGAGCGGAAGATTGAGTGGCTGCACGGCACCGAATGGCGCCGCTTCATGTTGCACTACAACTTCCCGCCATACTCGGTCGGTGAAGCTCGCCCGATGCGCGGCACCTCTCGCCGTGAAATCGGTCACGGTATGTTGGCACGTCGTGCTCTTGAAACCGTGATTCCGACCGCCGAAGACTTCCCGTACACCGTGCGCGTGGTCTCAGAGATCACCGAGTCCAATGGCTCGAGCTCTATGGCGAGCGTCTGCGGCGGATCGATGGCGATGATGGCTGCTGGTGTGCCGCTGCTCAAGCCCGTCGCAGGTATCGCTATGGGGATGATCAAAGAAGGTGACGACGTCGCGATTCTCTCCGACATCCTCGGTGATGAAGATCACTTGGGTGATATGGACTTCAAGGTCACGGGCACGACCGACGGTATTACTGCCATTCAGATGGACATTAAGGTCGACGGTCTGAGCCGTGATCTCTTGACCACCGCCCTTGAGCAAGCTCGCACTGGTCGTCTCCACATCCTCGGCGAAATGGCTAAGACCATGGACACCGCTCGGGAAGAGATGAGCGAGTATGCGCCGCGCATCGAGAACATCGAAGTGCCTGGCGACAAGATTCGCGACATCATCGGCCCTGGCGGTAAGATGATTCGTGAAATCCAATCCACCTCGGGCGCGCAGGTCGACGTCGAAGAAGACCAAGACCGCGGCGTGGGTATCATCACCATCATGGCAGCCGACGGCACGGCTAGAGCCACCGCTGTGCAGATGATTGAAGATCTGATCGCTGTTCCTGAAGTGGACAAAGTCTACTTGGGTAACGTGCGCAAGGTCACTGACTTTGGTGCTTTTGTTCGCATCATGCCTGGTATTGATGGCTTGCTTCACGTGAGCGAGATCGCCTGGCAGCGTGTCGAGCACCCCTCGGATATGCTCCAAGAGGGTGACGAGCTTGAAGTCAAAGTCCTTGAGGTTGATGAGCGCAACGGTAAGGTGCGCTTGAGCCGCCGCGTGCTGCTCGATAAGCCTGAAGGTTGGGTTGAGCGTCCGAAGCGTGAGCGCAACGACCGTGGCGATCGTGGTGATCGCGGAGGTCGCGGTGGACGCGGTGGACGCGGCGGCCGTGATCGCGACAAGGGTCGTGGTCGTGGTGATCGCAACCGTAATGAGGATCGACGCGCCAAGAGCGACGAGCCTGAAAAAGAGAACTAGATCTGCTGCAGCAGTCTGGAAAAGGAGGCGACCGGCCCTGTGTCGGTCGTTCTCTGTTTTTAGCGGTTGTTGTACCCCTTTTAGGATTGCATACAGGCGGTTTTTTAGGTTGGTCTTAGGAGAGGCTGGGGGAGTCATGACCACGTATCGTTCGGTCAAAGGAATGAACGATCTTTTTGGGGCACAAGCCGCTGGCTTGATCGAAGTCGAGCACGTGGTGCGTCGACTTGCGCTCGCCTACGGTGCCCAAGAGGTGCGTACGCCGATCCTCGAGCACCAGGAGTTGTTTATCCGCAGCGTCGGTGAAGGTACCGATATTGTCGGCAAAGAAATGTATGCCTTTGAAGATCGTGATGGCTCACATCTGGTTCTTCGTCCTGAAGCAACAGCCTCGGTGGCGCGCATGGTTGTTCAGCACGATTTATTGCGTGCCGACCCCAAGCTTCGCACTTTTTATGCGGGGCCGATGTTTCGTCGCGAGCGCCCTCAAAAAGGACGCTATCGCCAGTTTCATCAAATTGGTTTGGAGTGCTTTGGAGAGTCCTCTCCGGTTGCTGATATCGAATGCATTGCGCTGGCCGATGCGATTTTGAAAGCACTTGGACTTGAGGACGTGGTCATTGAGCTTGGTAATGTCGGTGGACCAGACACACGACCGGCCTATCTTGAGTTGCTCCGTGGTTATTTAGCGAAGCGTGAAGATGAGTTGCCCGATGGTGCACGGCAAACAGCGCAGCGGAATCCGTTGCGTCTGCTCGACTCAAAAGACCCACATGTTCAAGAATTGTTGCATGAAGCGCCATTGCCCATGGATCACCTTAATGATCACCATCGCAGTCATCATGAGGCTGTTTATGAGGGGTTGGTGGCTCTGGGTATCGATGTGCAGGTGAACAAGCGCATGGTGCGTGGTCTTGATTACTATCGAGGGCCAATTTTCGAGGCACTGACTACAAAATTGGGGGCTCAAGCCGCTGTTTTGGCTGGTGGGCGATACGATGGTCTCCTAGAAATGGTCGGTGGGCCAGATGTCGCGGCCGTAGGCTTTGCTGGGGGTACTGAGCGCTTGTTGCTGGTCGCCCAAGCCCATGGGCGAGAGCTTGGTCGCGTAAGTCCAGATCTCGGCGTCGTGGCCGCGCCTGGCGCCGATGTCCACCAGATTTTACGTCTCGTTGTGGCTTTGAGAGACGCGGGGTGTACCGTCATTGCTGATCTTTCAGGACGTTCGGTGAAAGCACAAATGAAGGCAGTTAATCGCAAGGGATGTCGATATGCTCTTGTGCTTGGTGAAACAGAATTAGAATCAAATACGGCGTCGTTACGTCGCATGGCAGATGGAACTATCGTGAATATTTCTTTGGATTTGGCTAAGGTACGTTCCGCCGTGATGGAGGATGAATGATTCGCAGTGTGTTGTTTGCACTTTTGCTGGTTCCTACAACTGGGGTTGCCGCCGATAAGCCAGAGTTACTGGCCGTAGGTACTGAGCCACCGAGTTTTACACTCCGGACACTCAATCCTAAAGAGAGTGGTCTGCGTCGAGCAGTACTTCGTCGTACGATTGGCAAACGCTCGAAGGATAAGTCGATTAAGCTTTTGGCAATCAGCTTCTACGCCACGTGGTGCGTGAGTTGTCAGGATGAAGTCCCGCTGTTGGACAAGTGGGCTGGTCAACTTAAATCGCAGGGGTTTGCGGCATTTGTTGTGGGTACGGATAAGGGCACGGATGGTAAGAATAAGCTCAAGAAGCGTATTGCTGAGATGGGTCTTACCGTTCCTGTGTTTCATGACGGTATGAATGTCTTGATGAGGCGCTATAAAGCTGCTGCGTTACCGACCTTATATTTGGTCGATCAGTCGGGAGCGATCGTCTACGCAAAGTCAGGCTTTAGCTTGAAAAAAGGCGACGACAAGAAGTTGCTGACGACCATTCGAAAGTATTTGTGATGCCCATGCTTTGGCTTGGGCTCCTGTTGGCGGGACCGGTGGTGCTCGTCGATAACGTCAGCTCTGAACAAGAGGTCCCCAAAACCTTGGGTCCGACTCTTGATCCGTTGATGTGCAATCATTTTGAGAAGGCATTTAAGAGCGCTAAGGTCCAGGTTAAGTGCCGTGCCGATATCGAAGCCATTCTTAAACTGCGAGCGATGCAAAGTGCTGTGGGTAGCCCCACGCAGTGCACAAAGGACGTCGAAGCCTGTGCAGCACAAACCGCAAAGTTGGCGCATTGTACCCATGTTTTGGTTGCGAATCTGAACAAGGATAAAAAAGGGTACATCATGGCGCTGACCTTGGTTGATACGACCGGTAAGGTGTTTGAATCGCATAAGATTTCAGGTGCGAGTGCTGACGCCTTGCTGAAAAATATGTCGAGCGCCGTGCCCAAACTCGTGGCTGCGCTGAACAAACCGTAGCGAGTTCCTAAAGATCAAACCCGTTTGGGCCGACTTAAAGGGGGACGTCTAGCTACGTCGCTTCGGAGGTTTCTTTGGCCGCACCCAAACGTCGTCCAAGCGCTCGCCCTAAAACAGCTAAGCCGACCAAGGCTAAAGCTGTCGAACAGACAACCCTGGTGCCTACGACACCGCCAGAACTTGCTGGGATGCTCGCACTGCTTGCAGCGGCGCTGATCCTCGGTAGTTTAGGTACGTATTCGCCAACGGATTTGAGTTCGACCAGTGGTGGAGCCGATTCCATTCAAAATGTGATCGGCCCCGCCGGTGCCTATATTGCAGCGGCTCTGTTCAGCGCCTTGGGCTGTGCCGCCTATATTGTCGGCCTAGCGTTGCTTCAGATGGCGGTTCAGCTGCTTCGACGTGCGCGACGTATGATGAGCTTGCGCAGTGGTGTGGGTATGGCGCTCGCCTTGGTTGCAGCTACCGGGTTAGCTCAGATTTGGGTGCCCGCTGATACCTTTTCGTTCCGCCCAGGTGGATTGCTGGGTTTGGTCGTGAGCAGCGGAGTGGTCGGTGTCTTTTCTCATGTGGGTGCGACCTTTATCTTGGTGACGCTTGGTGCCTTAGCGTTTAGTGAGCTTGTCGGTGTAGGGCCGCGCGGTGTGCTGGTGATGTGCAAGCGTGCTTTTCGTATCGACCAGTTGCGCACTATCATTCGTCAAAAGCGACAGGATTTGAGCGCACGATGGGCTCTTGAAGCCGAAGAACGTAAGACTCGTCGTGAGGAGCAAAAGCGCTTTAAGGCAGCAGAGCGAGAGGCAAGACGCCAAGAGAAACTCGAAGCGAAGGCACGCGTCAAAGCGGCTAAAGCGCGCCGAAAAGAAGGCACTCAAGCACCAGACAACGTGGTTGAGTTTCCCAGTGAGGCTCCCGCACAAGCTGACGAAGAATTCGAGGAGAAGTTCTTTTCGACCAACTCCTTAGTTTCGGTACCGCCCGAAAGCGGCGGCGATACAGCCGCTGAGCCTCAGGTAGCGGATGCACAGAGCAAAGGTACATCGCAGGTTCCTTCAGCCAAAGAAGAAGAGCCCGCATGGGTTGCAAAGCTCAAGGCAGAGGCAAAGGAGCCTAAAACAGACAGCGAATCTATCGCTAAGGATAAGGCAGAGGCGCCGAAAATTGTTGCAGCTGAAGCACCTAAACTCCCAGAGTCTCGGGCAAAACCAGAGAAGAGTGAGGCAGACAAAGCACGTGAGATTTTGCGCAAGAAAATGGAGCGCAAAAAGAAGCGGAAAACACGAGGTGAATGGGAATTGCCGAGCATGGATTTGCTCGCATACAAAGCCCCTGACGCTACCGACCTTGACACCGAATGGCTGCAAGAGACGGCGCGTAAAATCACGCAAAAGCTCGCTGAGTTCCGTATTGAAGGTAAGGTTATCGAGATCCGCCCAGGGCCTACTGTGACCCTTTACGAGTTTGAGCCTGGACCTGGAATCAAAGTGAGTAAGATTGCTGGTTTCGCAGACGATTTGCAGATGGCTTTGGGAGCGCGTTCGACTAGGATTATTGCGCCGCTACCGATGAAGAGTACGGTGGGCATTGAAATCCCCAATCGCACGCGGTTGACCGTCTATCTTAAGGAGTTGTTAGCCGATCCTGCCTGGGCGAGCAGCAAAGCCGCCCTGCCTATGGCGCTAGGGCGCGACGGCGAAGGCCGTAGCTTCTATATGGATTTAGCGAAGACGCCGCATCTCTTGGTCGCCGGTGGCACCGGGTCGGGTAAGTCCGTCGGTGTCAACACCATGATTTTGAGTATGCTTTATCGGTTCAGTCCTAACGATTTGAGACTGTTGCTTATCGATCCAAAGATGCTTGAGTTCGCACCGTACAATGACATTCCCCATTTGTTGGTGCCGCCGATTACCGACCCAGCCAAGGCGACGGTTGCCTTACAATGGGCGTGTAAAGAGATGGATCGCCGGTACGAGCAGTTAGCTAAATCGGGCGTAAAGAATATTGAGGAGTACAACGAACGGCTGGAATTGACGATCAAAGAACGTGCTCAAGCCCGTAAAGAGCTCAACGAGCAAATTGTGGCGGAAGCAGAAGCTGCGCACGCGGAAATGCAAGCTGAGCGTGGCCCTGAACTCAAGATGGTTGTCGATAATGAAGACGCCGAGGCCGAGATGCAGGTCGTCGAACGTGAGATCGAAGCCGTCGATGCAACGGCTGATGGTTCGGATGAGGCGAAGGTGACGTTACCGCCGGATCACGCGCTGAGTGAAGACAACGATCCCGAAGCGATGCCCTACATTTTAGTGGTCGTCGATGAGTTTGCTGATTTGATGATGACGGCAGGTAAAGATGTCGAGGAATCGGTCGGTCGCTTGGCACAAAAGGCACGTGCGGCAGGTATGCATGTTATTTTGGCGACTCAGCGTCCGTCGGTCGACGTCGTCACCGGCGTGATCAAGGTGAACTTTCCTTCGCGCATTGCGTTTCGAGTCAGCGCATCTCAAGACTCCAAGACGATTATCGGTCGGACCGGAGCGGAGCGATTACTCGGTAACGGTGACATGTTAGTGGTTCCACCCAATTCGTCAGATCCAAGTCGTGTGCAGGGAGCGTTCGTCTCCACAGAGGAGTTGACCAATATCATCAATCATCTTCGGTCTCAGGGTGAGCCCGATTACGATGAGTCGATTACGGCAATGTCGGAGAGCAGTTCCGAAGGCTTGAGCGGCAAGAGTGATGACCCTTATGATCCTTTATGGATGGATTGCCTCCGTATTGCGGCAAATGAAGGGCAGGTGAGTACATCATGGCTCCAACGACGCCTAAGCATTGGCTACACGCGAGCAGGGCGTATTATCGACCGTATGGAAGCCGAGAGTCTGATTGGACCGTCACGTGGTGCGAAGCCTCGAGAAGTCTTTATCACCCCTGAGCAACTTGATGACCCCGACGCGCCGTTAGGCCAGTCCAGTACCGTAGACGACTGATGCGCAGTCAAATGCTGACTTAGGACTTTACCGCATCGCTCAATCTTGGCAGGCAGCGGCGTCATTAGGAGATGTCCATGCTGCGATTGGTCTGTTTCACGCTCGCTTTGAGCTTTGCTGCCTGTAATCCAAGTTCCCAAGCCCAAACCGATAAGGCTGAGGCTACGGAACAGACTGCAGAGAAAAATAAAGCTCAGGCTGGTAAACTCAAGCTCACCAAAGAGGCGGCTAAAGCCGGTTTGATGACCCCGCCAGGAGAACAAGGTAAGGAGCCTGTTGGCGGAGCAGCAGCAAAACTCTTTCCCGAGGGTACCGCTGACGACCCCGCCATCAAGAAAGGGGGTGTTCTGAGTGCCGCTCAGCGACGTTGCGTTGACACCTGCTTTAACCGATTAGACGTTGAAAAGGTCTGCGAAAAGCGAGTGCCACCCCCGAAAAACGGGGCTAAACCAGAAGGCTACCAAAAGAAGTTGCGAGATTGCATCAAAGGCGCCCGGCACTTCTGTGGCGTCCGTTGCGGTACCGTAGCTCCGCCGAAGCGACCGAATGACGACCCGTTAGCGGAGCCCAAAGCCGTCACTAAAGCCGAAGCGCCGGCGCGTTTAGGCGTCAAGCCCGGTCAGAAGCTGTACGTGACCTTTAAGACGACTTTGGGTGATATGGTCGGCGAGTTGTACTGGGAGAAGGTACCTAATACGGTGACGAACTTTGTTGAACTCGCCGAAGGTAAGCGCGACTTTATTGATCCGAAAGCTGACCCCACGCTTGCGGCTGAAAAGCGTACGGTCAAACGACCCTACTATGATGGGCTAATCTTTCATCGCGTGATTCCTGATTTCATGATCCAAGGAGGCTGTCCTCAAGGAACCGGTATGGGCGGTCCCGGATACACGTTTGGCGATGAGTTTGATCCGTCGCTCAAGCATGAAGGTCCGGGCATTTTATCGATGGCGAATAGCGGCCCGAGCACGAACGGTAGTCAGTTCTTTATTACTCAGAAGGACACGCCTCACCTTAACGGTCGGCACAGCGTCTTTGGCAAGTTGGTGAGTGGTTTGGATGTTCAAAAGAAGATTGCTACGGTCGAAACAGCAGCGCGGAACAAGCCCAAAACCGCTGTGGTCATGACCAAGGTATTGATCGGTCGGGGCAAGCCCGCCAAATAAGCTTACAAGCGAGACCAGTGGATGACGACGTCCCTAAAGAAGGGGCGCGCATCCCGTCCGTTTGAGATCAGCCCGACCTGGACGTCGAGATAGCGACCCATCGGAACCGAGATTGGCGCCGGATTGAGCTCGGTCCACTGACCGTAAACAGCAGCATCCGTTTGAGCTGGGGTCGTGCCGCTCCTAAAACGCAAGCGGATGCGCGTGGCAGCGGGCATATCGCCGGTCCAGTTGGCTCGGTGGAAGATCGCATCGCCAGCATCACGACCGGTGTCGAAGCGTCGACTCCATGTTCCATTGCGAACGGTAAAGGTACGCAGGGCTTGGCCCGTCATATCCGAATAGGTGTAGGGACCGGCGCCTACTGGATAATGACCCACAACTTGACCATTTTGTCGCATTTTTGTCGCCGTTCTCGAGGCGTTGTTCACGCCCCAGACAAAGCCTTGATCATCCAACGCCACACCAATCACACCGGATTGACCGACGCTGTACTGACCGAGAACTTGTCCGGTCTGACTGTTGATGCGCCCAATTCGATTAGCACTATCTAAGCCGACAAAGACTTCACCAGCACCTGTGATTGCGATACCACGCGCATAACCCATCAGTGAGATTCGGCGGAATGTCTGTGTTCGTGGATTAAACTCAGCCACCGTACCCGCGGAATGTTGTCCAATCCAGACATCACCCTCGGGGTCGACACCGATGCCATAAAGGTTTCCACCGGGCACGGACCAAGTACCCGTGCGTTGCATGGCTTGAACATCGATTCGTGCCAGAGTGTGACCGCCGCGGTTAGATGACCAAAGATTGTTGCCATCGATGACGGCACCATAGGGTTGGCCCCCCGCTTCAACATTGCCTAAAATCGCGCCCGTCGTTCCGTCGATCACATAATAACGACGCTCGTTCCACATGCCTGCCCAGATTCGATTTTCGGCGTCAATAGTCACCGCACGAACACAATTACCTGGTGGATCGACCACCAAGACGACGCATTCATCTGAGCCGGCGGCAAGCAACTCGTTGCCCTCGATACGATTGTTGTTGTTCGTATCTCGGCTGGTTTCGATTTGTCCGTTGTTGTTTCGGTCAATGCAGTCAGCTTCTGCAACTGCAATTTTGACCACCGTACCCCCCGACCTGTTACCAGCCCAGACGTTACCATCCAAATCCACAGCGGTTCGACTCGGGTCTGCGCTACCATCGGGCATTCGGTAACGGCCGAGTTCAGCTCCTGAGCTGGTATTGAGTTTGGATACCGTGTTCTCAGCTGAGTTGGCGACCCAAATAAATGGCAGACTCCAGGCGCTTTGACCCAAGGTCACACCCTGACCCGGCTCGACCTCGGTCCCTTCACGATCGCCTGCGTTCCACGAGTTTTCACCTTGCCAAGGCTCCTCGTAGCACGGCCTGTCGCAAAGTCCGCAAGCATTGACGACCCCTTCGTCGATCAGTCCATCGCAGTCGTTGTCCTGCCCATCACAGACTTCCTCGGGATCGGGACCGCACTGTCCACAGGCGTTCAGTACGTGTTCATCGACTAAACCATCACAATCGTTATCTTGCCCGTCACAGATTTCATCGGGGACTTCACCGCAGACACCGCAGGCGTTGAGCACGCCCTCGTCCACATCACCATCGCAGTCGTTATCTTGTCCGTCGCAAATCTCAACCGGCGCCAGACCGCATTGTCCACATGCATTGAGTACACCTTCATCGACTTCACCATCGCAGTCATTATCGATTCCGTCACAAATTTCCTGCGCCGGAAGAACTTGACCGATACACTCATCAAGCCATTGCTCGCCGCACCGTTGCAAGCCGCCCACACACTGACCCACGCCGGGCGTGCCTTGAGGTCCAGTGTAACAGGCTCGGCAACCGAGCGGGCTTCCGGGCTCATCATCACACGCTATTTCTGGAACACAAGCACAGCCCTCATCGATGGCGCCATTGCAGTTGTTGTCGCGGTTATCGCCGCATTGTTCAGCGGGTACATCACCGCACTGACCGCAAGCGTTCATGACACCCTCGTCAATCAAGCCATCACAATCATTGTCGCTACCATCGCAAACTTCATCGACCGGATTGCAGTTATGTCCGGGACAACCGTCGTCAACGAGACCATCGCAATCGTTATCGATTCCATCACCACAGATTTCGGCAGCGGGTACGCAGCCTTGAGGTCCACAGGTGTCATCGATCAGACCATTGCAATCGTCATCGATCCCGTTATCACATTGTTCCTGCGCAGCAGGGAGGACCTGACCCACACAGGCGCCCCAAACATCATTGACGCAGTCTCTAAGACCACCTTGGCAGACGCCTCGACCCGCAGTGTGTCCTGGACCATCGTAGCAGGGTTGGCGCATTCGCCCGTCGCAACCGTCGCCCTGAACGGGCAAGCAGCCCTCATCCACGACGTTGTTGCAGTTGTTGTCTAAGCCATCGCCGCGGTTGTTCGGGCCGCAAAGTTCAGCAGGTAACTCTCCGCAAGCCCCACACGCGTTCAGGACGCCTTCATCGATCTGACCATCGCAGTTGTCGTCTTGACCATTGCAGCGCTCAGCAGGCACTTCTCCGCACACGCCACAACTGTTGAGTACCCCCTCGTCGACGCGGCCATCGCAGTCGTCATCCCGTCCATTACAGATTTCAGCAGCTGGCAAGATCGCACCCTGGCATTCGCTCCATACACCTTGATTGCAGGTTCTAAAGCCAGAGGTGCACGAACCATTCGCCAGGGTAGCTCGGGGTGCGTCGTAACAACTTTCGACCGTTCCGTTTGCACAAGGGCAGCCTTCGTCGATCACTTCGTCGCAGTTGTTATCCAGACCATCGCAAAAGGGCAGATCGTTCTCATTGCAGTTGGGATCTTCGTTGGCATTGCAAAAAGGCCTGTTCTCAACAATGCCTGGATGGCGCCATGGGTTGCCATCATCGCAATCAGAGCCAAGGCAGTCCACGCCTATGCCGTACCCATCACCATCCTCATCCTCGCAACCATCGGGTTGAGGTCCCGTATCCGGCTGCACCGGGGCAACGCCTGAATCGGGCGACGTGTTGTTGCCCGCATCAAGATTCGTCGCTCCGCCGGGACCCGCATCGCTGGTCGATTGACCACTACCAGGCTGCGACTGCGGATCGCAGGCGATGACCATCAGGAGTATAAGAGGGAGGGCGTGTTTCATCGATCTAGTTCACCTTGAGTGCGATCTCTCGGCTAGCTGAGAACCTTTTACATACATCGGCGGTGCACAGAAAATAAACGGCTTTCGCTTTGACCGTATCGGCGCCAGCCGACGAGCCTTCAACCGTTGTCGAAAGCACAATACCTTCGCCGTCTTTCTTTCCATCTTTAGTACTCAGTTTTCGCTTTCCGATCACCACTTTACCGGCGTTTGACAGTTTGACCGACAGCGGCGCTTCGAAGCTGACCTTCCAGCCCTTCTCAGGTTTGATACTAAAACTGATCTCAGCCGTTTGTTTCACTTTGAGTTTATCGGGCGCTTTAAGGGTGAGTTCCGCTTTTTCTTTGGGATCGATTTTTGCCGCTTCTGCTGCGGTGGCATTCATCCCTAAAAGCGTAAGACAAAGGACAAGCGATTTCATGTGTTCTACTCCGTAGGGGCTACCAGCCCCATACCATGTGGTTGAAAAGATACCCTATCACGAGCAGCAAGCAAAGTAGTCCAAGCAAGACTAGAATTGTTCCTAAGGTTTGAAACTCGTGACCCGAGAGAACTTCCGCCTCTTCCATCTCAAGCGCCAAGGCCTTACGACTTCTCTTTCGACTGATGTATAGGGCTAAAATATTCAAACCGAGCCAAGACATGAAGGCGATTGAAATGCCTTGGAACACTAAAGCAGCATAACCCTGGCGTATTTGTCGGTCTTCTTCGACTTTGGCTTTTCTGAAGGTGCTTGTGTCGGCCCGAAGCGTGGGTTGCAAGCGTTCCGGATGAACACGGCTGAGACGAGCCTGCTGCGCATTAGCCCCCGACATTTGAGTCAGTTTACCCCTAATTCCAATAGGATAAGGAGCATTACCCACGCGCAAGGTGACGAAGGCTTTACGACGACTGTCAGTGACTAAATCTGATGCCCAAACGATGGAGATCCAGCCAGATGTATCTGGCGCTCGATAATCAAAAACACCGCGCCCTTGGTCCATGGCCACACGCTCCATCCGCTCCCATTGGCCGCCTTGGTAAATTTGCAGCATGTAGTGGGGCTTGCGGTTGTCTGAGCGTAAAACAATTTGCGTCGTCTCACCTGGCTTCACTGCTCGTTTGGTGGCTGTGAGTTGGAGCTCAGATGGAGGATTGTGAAGCCAAAGATCATATGCTTTCCATTGCGCAGAGGCATTGGCAATTTCGATGCGGTAGCGGCCTCGATGAAGGGGTTGCTGCATGGTCAGTCGAGCGAAGTCATCGGTATCAAATACGGTTCCCAGCCCGGGCTCGCCCTCCGGTCGCACGCGCAGGCTCGAACCGTCCTTGCGTCGGAGAATTAGAGGGAGTTCAATGTTTCGAACGGCCCATCCGGTGATCGGGTAAGCCTCAACAGGTAGTGCTTGAGAACGTTTCGGTCGGGTCGTTGCCGGGTCCGATGGGGAGGTTGCAGCATAAGCTCGCCAGGGTTCAGACCATTGCACGCCGAGTTCCGGCTGGTCGATGAGTTCGAGGCGAAGGCTGACCTTTTGCGCCAGACTTTCGAACTGAGCATCGACGATCAGACGAGCGGGCCCCGGTTCCCAGTTAGGGACCAGAAACCCGAGATCAAGAGTGTTGCTGTCGACCGTCTTTTCAATCAGCGCTTGTTCTCTTTTGCCTTGGTGTAGCGTGATTCGATAACGAACACCTTGGCGATGAAGGAGGTCACTTTGACCGACGATAACCGCTCGTAAATGAGCCTGACTTCCCTTCACTAGTTTGGGTGAGACCCAGACTCGGAGTGCATCGGAAGATGCTGGAAAAGACACCACGACGCTCACGCATTGGCTGAGCAAAAGCAGTCCGAGAAAAGTCCAAAAGATCTTTTTCTGGCGATCATTCATGGTTTGAGTCTCGCGCGAATCTCATCAATCAACGCTTTGCCGTCTGGGTGTATTGCATCGAGCGTTGTGGCTTTGAGTGCAAGTTTTTCAGCAGCGAGAAGATCGTTGCCGAAATCGATCTCAAGCACAGCGGCGAGAAAGGGTAAGCGTGCGTCTAGCGGTGCTTTTTCCATGGCTGATTGGTACAGTCGTCTGGCTTGATCAATGTCGCCGAGTCGGTGAGCCTGTAAGGCATCGGTCAACAGACTTTGCTTTTGGGTCTGATCGGAAGGTTTGATGAGTTCAATGCTCGGGATCAATACTGAAAAGGCGCTGAGCGCTCGGGTGCTCTTCGAGGTTAAGCAGATGGAGTGCTGATAAAGACCTCGGCGCAGATGTTGGCAGAGCTGTTTCGGATGATGAGTTTGGCACCGTGTTGCGGTAACGGGGCCAAGACTAGCGGCGCATTGCTCGGTCCACACAGGTAGATCATGCAGCCGCGATGCGCGCACGGTACTGACGCGGATGCAGGTGGGGTGACTAGCCATGCAACGGGTGTTGGGTGCAGTCTGCAGGATCAGGTTGCTGTGGGTGGTCAGGAGCAGTCCATCACTTTCGAAAGACCATGATGCGCTCGCTTGAGCGGGGAGGTTATAAGTCAGAAAAAAGGGCAGCAGCGCGAGAACCATCAGATCAAATGGACGTTTGCGCTGTGACCACAGGATCGCCGAAATGACGCCCGCTCCGATGCCACCAACGTGGCTAGCGAGGTCGACATCTGCAAACCGCATCGAAGCGATTAAGCCAACACAAAGATAGATCAGACCCAAGCGAGCCAGATGCGGATAAGCGCGCCAATCGGTGACGGCGAAAGCAGCGATTAAACCAAACAGAGCCGGCGAAAAACCGACCGAGGTCCCACCTTGAGTCAAGGCTCCGCAAGCGTGACCAATGACTAAACAAACGATGGTCAACCAAAGGGTCGCCATCCGACCGATCGCTCGCTCGAGAAGGAATAAAATTGGGAGGCAAGGTCCAAGATTCCAGAGCAAATGTGGAAGGTTGGAATGTAGCAATCCAGCTGTGAGCAGGCGCCAATTTTGTCCTAAGTGTAGACCCCAGGCGTCTCGAGCACCCCAGGCAGGAGCGTTTTGGGCGGTAAGCGGGAGACCGAGGTCGACCCAGGCGCTCACGGAGACAGCGATAATTGTCCCTGCGATCGCTAGGCTCATCCATGGAATTTCAAAGCGCGTGGTCATTTGAATTTCCTAATCTAGAAATCGATAAGCCGGGGCATGGTCAAGCGCTCACATCCAGGCTAAGCTCCCCACGATCATAACCATACTGTTGAGCCGACAGCACATGATGCAGAGCATTTGTTTCTTTCGTTACCTTGGTGTCTTTAGCCTCGCGGTCTTCTTCGCATGTGTCGAGGCACCATCGCCGATTTGTCCAACATGCGGGCCGGGCGTTGAGCTGGATTCCGGGGTCGCTGTCGACGGCGGCAATTCCGATGATGCTGGTTTACCTCCTTGTAGCAGCGATGCTGAATGCGGAGATGGCCAGGTGTGTCGAGAGGGAGCCTGTCTCGATTGTCTAGACGATCGAGATTGTGAGGCGGGTCAGATCTGTGTTTCGGATTCGTGCGTTCAAGGATGCCGAAGTAATTTCCCGGCGGGATGCTCGACACCGGACGATTGTCCGGGGGCTAATTGTTCGCCGGCACGACCGATCTGCACGGATCGTGGTCCCAACGGAGGGACTTGCCGTCAGTGTTCAACGGACGCGCACTGCGTCGATTATGGCTTCGGTAATACCTGCGTCGATAATCAGTGTACATCGACCTGTGGTGCCAATCGCCCGTGTGAAGAGGGGGTTTGCGATGAGCAGTCTGGTCGGTGTGTGGAGTGTTTAGAAGATGCGCAGTGTGAAGCATCGGGGCTGATCTGCGTGGAGCAAAGTTGTGTTCAGGGCTGTCGAACGGATGCGGGATGTGATGTCGGCCAAATCTGTACCGACGATGCCTGTGTGCCCGGTTGTCGTAACGATCAAGGTTGCGCAGATGGTGAGCTGTGTATTGAGGGCCTGTGTGCTCGCGGTGATTGTCGTAACACTGGTGATTGCGACCCCGGACAGCGTTGCGTGAACAACTTTTGTGGCTCGCCATGTGGTCAAGATTCAGACTGCGGCGTGGGATCGATCTGCGAAGGTAATAATTGCCAACCGGGTTGTCGTGGCGATGACGATGTCGTCACCTGCGGCGATGGCGCCTTTTGCCGTGATCGACAATGTATTCGAGGTTGTCCCGATGACGACGCTTGTCCTGGAGGACAGATCTGCCTCGAAAATAGTTGCCGCGAAGGCTGTCGTGAAGACGGGGAGTGTGAAGAGGGGCTTCGGTGTATCGAGAACATGTGCATGCGTGGCTGTCTCGATGACAGCAACTGCTTCGCCGGGCAGCGCTGCGTTGACAATGAATGCCTTCAGTCCTGCACCCAGGATGCAAGCTGCGGCAATGGTCGTATTTGCGAAGCAGGGCTTTGCCAAGATGGGTGTCGAGATGACGCGGGCTGCGGCTACAATGCTCGATGTGAGAACAACCAGTGCGTGACCGGTTGCCGAGACAACAACTCGTGCGATCAAGGCGAGACGTGCTTTGAGAACAATTGCACTCCCGGTTGCTTTGCGAATGGGTCAGGATGTCCAGCCGGCTACGTGTGTAATCGGCAAGCCAGAGCCTGTGTCCAATGCTTGGGCGATAACGACTGCTCAGGTCCACTGACCTGCGATCAAAACTCGTATACTTGCGTCCTGCGCTGCGTGCGCAGTGGTGACTGTCCGGGCGGTGCGATTTGCAGTGGCAACCGTTGCGTGCCTTGCCGTAACGACGCTCAGTGCTCAAATGGGCTGGTCTGCGATACCAACAGCGGATGCGTCGAGTGCACAAGCGATGCCAACTGCGAGGGTGGAGAGGTCTGCGATTTGATCCGAAAACGCTGCACAGCACCAGGTCTCAATGGTGTTTGCCAGCCGGACGCCTCCGAGGGAGGTTGTACCACGAATGGCAATCGAGACTGCCAGGATGGATTGCGGTGTTACCGCGTCAACAATGGGCGTGATATTGCCACGAGCTATTGTTTGCAGCCGTGTGCGAATAACTCGGAATGCCCTCGTGGATTCCATTGTCTCGCTCAAGGCGCCTGCTTCCCATTCTCAAGCCGTCAGAACCTGACTTGTGAAGCGTATGCAGAGCTCGGCACGCGTTGCACGAACTCTCAGCAATGCGGGGTGAATGCAGTTGCAGATGATGCAATCTGCTCGGGTTATGGTCGGTATTCAAATCCGCCGCGTTGCTCATGGTTTTGTTCGAGCAGTACAGATTGTCCGTCGAATCATGTGTGCGAAGATCCACCAGCAGCGAATGGCAACGACCCGGCGCCTCGTTGTACGCCACAGCCCTAACAGGCTCTTAGCTTCCGGAGCGTTCAGTTGAGTCGGATTCTCGTCCTCGATGACGACAAAAGATTCTCGGAGAGTCTTGCAGCTCTGCTGGAAGGGCTGGGTTACGAACTGATTCTGGCAAAGAATTGCTCTGAGGCAAGTGAGTTGTGTGCTGAACAGCTTCCAGACTTAGCTCTCGTTGATTTGGTTTTACCGGGACCAGACCCGGATACTCTGGTTCAAGAGCTCAGAACGAAGA
>CACGMS010000016.1 GCA_902574205.1 uncultured Candidatus Hydrogenedens sp.
TGCGACTGACTTCTTCCCCCAACCTTAACGCTCCCCACGACCCATAGTACAATCAGACTTGATGATCGCTTGTGAAACAGCCCGTTCTTACGGGCTTTCTTTGTTTTTGCGTCTTTTTGTCATTCTCCGACCTAGTTATCTTGGAAGGAGCACGAACCGAGTTTCACCCTGGTCGTAGGGGTGCGACTGAACTGATGGGGCAGAACCTACACATCCAAGCCCACCTTCATCAGCAGTCGGAAAGCGAAACAAGGGGATGAATATTCAGACTGGATGTGTGCGGGTATGAAGAGTTGAGGATCGTCAGAGATGAGACGCTGGCTAGAGATCCAAAGACTACAAAAGTGAGCAGGCGAGAGAAATCAGATCTGCCGTAGCGATGTGAGGAACCTAAACATCGTGGAAAGCTGGATGATGTTTGTTGTGTAGAACCTCGGCGAGGCTTCAGGTCATCATCCCTCAAAAGCACACCATGACATTTGGTTTGAGATGGAGCGACTGGGGAAACAGGGCTTTGGTTATTTGTATTAAAATTTAAGACTTAAAAATAAGGATAATTAATAAAATGAAACAAGATAAAGTAATATTAAAACAGCAAAATATAGAACAGATTTATAACAGTAGATTTAGAAAAACAGATGTTCAGTTAGCTATGAATAAACTCAAAGTTAAATCCATAAAAACGCTAAAAGATGGCTTGTTAACTGGAAAGAAAAGCCATGAACAATTGACTGCTGCTTACAGCATTCTCTTGCTGGTCAAAGACTATGAGCACTCAGTATAAAACCCTGCTGGAAAGCTGGGAACTTTACTTGGAGCAATTAAGCCGAGCAGAGAAAGAAAAGAGAAGAAAGAAGAGGATTAACCCAGCTTACACCCCAGGTGATGAAATCATCCCCGTTGAGCTCCAGCGATTAAGCAAGGCATCATTTCAGATTACAATGACTGCCACTCCAACGACGGTGAGTTCTCAGACTGTAAAGATGATGGGTCTTACTCTGAAGATGGCAAGCAAGGTGAACGCACGGGAACTAAACGGGGTCGTAGTCAAAGGAAATGTGGTCGCCTGAAGAGAGCAGATGGTCATAAGTATAAATGCAAAGATGGATCGCTTAGAGAGCAAGACTCAGAAATAGATGCAGCCTACTTGAAGGCAACCGTAGAGCAAGTGGTGAGGAAAGCTGTAGAACAAGCTCTGAAGAAAGTATCCCAGGATACTGGATGCAGCGTCGCTACGTGTGCTCGGATGATCAATACGCTCAACAAAAGCGAGCGTGGCAAACTCTATGACAAACCCAAGTCCAAATAAGTTTCATTTATCATTTAGACAGCCCTTTTGGCGTCTTAAATGCGAAAGAGGAGCCAAGCCTATATCTAGGCAAGGGTCGTCGTTATCTCGCTGTAAAAAATCAAAACACTCATGGTGTGCCAAGGTCGTGTCTTAATCGTATCTGAAAATTTGGAGATTTTTTGAATGTACCCATGTGTATTTGGGTTCTTCATCACTTGTACCCGTCAAGGTCTCGCTTCAGAACTTCGGGTTTAGGCTACGCCTATTTTGTTTACTAGGCTGTACAGGAGTTTGCCAACGTAAGCGGGATCTTACCGAACTGCGGACAACCCAGGACTCACACTCATTTTGAATGTGTAAATCCTGTGTAAATAAATTACGGCTATATTTTACCGTCCTTCAGTGTCGTGAAAACAACGGTAAATTGCTTACCAACCGTTGGTCGGCGCCGAGAGCGAAATATGCAGGTGATGGTGGTGGAAGCGGTACCATCCTTGCCCTTGGTCTTCGACTTCATAGGCGAGCTTGAGTCGCGAGCATGCGCTGTTGCGCAGCCAGCCAGCGCCGCAAAGCTGCGCCACGGCATTACGGATCAACGGACCGACCTTGCCATCGACACCGATCACTCGAAGGTAGGGTGTGTCGTGCAGGCGACCGATGAAGAGCGCACTGCGGTAGACGTCAAGAATCACAGGATCGGCGGTGCAGCGGTATTGGTCCTGTCCATTTTCAACGTGTTCGCAGACCGAGCGCAGCCAGTTGTTGCGCTGACCGACCTGATAGTAGGCGATGTCCATATCGTGCCCGTTGGTGTGCGTACCTGGCGGGTGTCCTGGACGCCCTTCACGGGTCCCTGGGATCGAGCCGTCACGTTCGCTCATATCACCCAAGCCTAAGTCTTGGTACGCTTGATAATCCCAGTCTTCGCTGAGGCATTGCGTCGCAGCCGTGGCACGCTGAATGAGTAGCATCAGATCACGACGAGCCCATGAGCGGTATTGATCGTTTACGGTTTCGCCGTTGAGCGGGTAGTCCCAGTAGCCAAGTGAACGGACCGGATTAAACTGAATCAGCTCGGCGCAGCTGTTGGCGCCGCCGCGTGGGTCACAGTCGTTGAAGGCGGGCACGTCGCGCTCGCAATCCGGAGGACTTCCTGCAGGCAGGTTTTGATCCGTTTCGATGCATTGACCGCTGGATGGGTCGCAGAGTTGACCGTCCGGGCAGGTGATCGAATCGCATCGGTTGACATCGCCGCCTCCGCCTTCGCTGCGCACGCAAAAGTCAGAGCAGCTTGAGTCGCAGCTGTCCTCGGCGGTGGGGACGCATGAGCCGTCACCATCGGTTGAACCTTCGCAGTCATACGCGTTGGCATCAGGCCAACAAATCGATCCGCTGAGACCTTCGGCGCCCCAGCAGCGCGAGCGACCATCGCATTCGCTGCGCGACCCCGATTCGGAGCAATCCCCTGCTGCTGCTTGCATACACAAACCAAGGACGCAAATACCGGGATTGTCGTCGGTACCCCAACACTCACTCGAGCAGTCACATTTGGAGCCTGGATCGAGTAAATCATTGGGATCAGGAATGACGTTGCCGTTATTGTTCCCGTTGTTGTCAACATTGTTGTTGTTATTGTTGCCGTTGTTGTCGCCGGGTGCTTGCTGGCGACCGCCGTTGTCACCTTCGCCATTGACACGAGCATCACCGGTATTTGTCGGCGGAGCACAGGCAAGAAGACAGAGCGAAAAGAGAGCAGACAAGCGCATAACAACCTCCCGAGTCGGCGCTTATTGGCCTGTGGGACGGTCGGCCTCAAGGAAGAAGCAGGCGTATCGGATGGATGCCCGAGTTTTAGAAGACCTCGCCTAGGTCGATATAAAATCCTGTAAAAATTCCGTCATCGAGGGGTTCAGAGACGGGTGAATAAGCCCAGTCGACGCGCAGGTTAACCCCCGGAGCGAGAATAAAGCGTGGTCCGAATCCAACCGCCCACGCCATCTCGCCGCCCTCATCAAAATCCCACCACCCACGGCCTGCTTCGGCAAAGAGATTAAAGTTGACCTTAAACGCCGGTTTTTTGGTGCGTTTAATGCGCATCAGCTGTTGCCTTAATTCTACGGAGCTGATGGCTTTAAAGGGCGCGTGGACTCGTCCCCAAGGGATACCACGAAAGGAGCGCGAGTGACCGATCATCCGCGTCTGTCTCAAGTCGCCGCCGCGAGCCAGTTCTTCAAACGGTATCGCGCCAAAAAGAGCATCGAGCCAGACTCGGTAGGCAAAGACGGTTGATGAGCTCAGCGACCAGTATTGTCGAAGCAACGCGCTCGCTCCAACAAAGCCGATCTCTGATGAAAATAAACCCGGAGCGCCTCTGAGGGTGAACAGGTGACGGCTTCCCTTGCGCGTCTCAAAGCGTTGGTTTCGATCATCAAACGCTAAGCCCAACCAAGGCTGCAAGGTGAAGTGGGGTTCGGCGCCAACGAGGCGCGGCTCTTGATCGAAGTCGAGTTCGAGTTGACTGCCAGCTGGCGCAACGGCTGAGGCATATTTGAGATCGAGACCGCCCAGCCAGCGCCAGTGTTTCGATGCCATAAACTGTCCACTCAAATAGCCGCGTAGGTGAGGCTCAGTGCTTTGATATTGGTAGTAGTCGGTCGTTGGCGCGGGATCGAGACGCTCAGCGGAACCCGATTGCAACCCAAAATAACCCGCATCGAGCACGCGCTCAAAACGAGCTTCGAGCCAGAGCGCTAAGCCAGGCTTTAACTGCGGCTTTTCAAAGCGTAGAAAGTGGCGTTGTAAAGGCCAAAAGGTTTCATCATCGACGGTTTTGAGGCTTGTTGAGCTGTGGGCTTGCAGCTGCCAGTGGAAGTCGTTGTCGCCGTCGGGTTTGGTGAGCACACCCAACATACCTAGAACAAACCCAAGGTCGGAGTCGGCGCCGAACATGGGCACGGCGACCCAGCTGAGTTCGTCGGAAAGAGCTGGTGGACTTGGATTAAGCGCCGCCAACGCCAGGGCAAGAATCATTGAGGTAAGCGCGTGATGATTCTTGCTCGATCGCCATCTTGGCCAAACATTCGACCCCAGCAGCTTAAGACACCATTTCGACCTAAGCTACAGTTGCTGTTTTGTCCTGCAAACAGATCCAATTGATTTCGTAGATCCGTATTGATTTGCTTGATGACCGTTTGCGGTTCGTAGACGATCCGATCCTGCGAGCCATAACCGATTTGTCCATACACATTACTCCCCCAGCAAACGACTTTACCCGTTGTCAGCAGGGCACAGCTGTGATCGGCACCTAGCGCGAGGTCGTCCACATTGGTTAGGTTTTGGATGGGACCTGGTGGAAGGCTGGTTGTGCTGTCGCTTGGACGAGTCTGGCGTTGTCTGTTGTCGCCCCAACAGACCACACGCGTCTGGTCGTTGTTCGTGGTCGTTAAAACGCACGCGTGCCGAGCGCCGACGCGAATCGACTGAACATTGTCGAGTGCCTGAGCTTCAAGACGCAATGCATGATTCAAACACGACTCACTCGTTTGCTGGCAATTCATGTATCGGTCGCTGTCGAATCCGAGTTGCCCAAAGTTGTTGAGACCCCAGCAGCTCACCTTACCGTTGGTATCGAGAATGCAGCCAAAAGAGTCACCCACTGCGACTTGAGTGGCGTTTTCAACGGGTAGCGAGCTAGCGCCTGGCAAGCGCTCAGTAGCCGACTTCAGCCGAACGGCGATGCGCGAGTTCTCTGCAGGATAGCTTCCATCACCAAGGAGGCCTTCGCCCCAACACCACACCGAGCCATCGTGAGTGAGTGCACAAGCCGACTCACCGCCCATGTCAATGTCTTTGACATTGGTCATCGGTCCATCATTGGTGTTGACGATACCGACGGATTGTCGGTCGCTGACCACCGCGCCACGACCGAGCTGTCCGCCGCCCCAGCAGGTCACGCCGCCGCCTGCCAGGCGAGCACAAGCCGCTTTGCCACCTGCAGCGATTTGCAAGACACCCACAGGGATATCGGTTCGACGTTGCAGGGATAGGCTGCGCAATTCACGCTCTGGATTGACTTGACCGCTGTCGTTGTTGCCTTTGCAAAAGACGCGCCCTGTAAAACTCTTGGCACAGAAGAAGCCGTTTCCACCTGCGAAGGGCTTGTCGCTGCGTTCTAATCGGCAATTGGCAGAACACCGATCCGTTTCGTCGGGAATGCCCGGGTCACACTCTTCAGCGCCGTCAAGGCGGCCGTTGCCGCAGCGAAAGGCTCGACCGGATCGTGTCGTCGGTAAAATCTCATTCTGTGTTAGATCTTCAGGATTAATATCGCTCTGTAGCGCGGCGCCAGAGTTGAGATTTTGGACGACGAGATCCAGCGTAAGTTGGGTGCCGTTGTTGCTGAAGTTGTTGCCTTGGAGCTCGACGTTTGAGGGGCCGCGCAGGTCGTCGCGATTAATGTAGATACCCCAATCTGCCATGTCGGCCACGGCACCTGCGGTGGCGTTATTGCTGATCGTGTTGTCACGCAGTGAGGTGGTTTTTGAATCAAAGAGGGCGACGCCGTAGGCCATCGCCGTACCACTCTCAAGGGGACCGATTTCACCGGTAGTCGTCCCGGTCACCGTATTGGCGACGACCTCGATATTGGCAGAGTTGCGCAACAACTCGACTCCAATACCCACCGAATTGGTGATGGTGTTGCCTTGAAGCATGGTCGCACCTGGGCTCATCAAGTCAATGAGGCAAAGCCCAGCGCTACCCGAATCACCCAAGGTGTTGTTGGTCATGGTGTACGTTGCGCTGCCCTCGGCAGCGATAATGGAGGTGCCGCCCACATTGCTGAACGAATTACCACTGACAGTGATGGTCGCCGTTTCCGTATTACCGATCAGACTCAAACCATCGCCTCCAATTGGACTGCGAAAGGTATTGTCGGTGATTTGTCCGGACATCGTACTTTCAAAGACAACCATGGCGTCCGTGCTGATTTGCTGGAACTCGTTGTCGCTTAAGCGAAAGACGCCTTCACCGCTAATCGGTCCTAAAAAGACCCCCTCGCCGCTGATCGGTCCTAGGAAATGGTTGTCTCCAACGATCACGCTTGAGAGCGGCCCGCGGACCCCGAGCGCCGTCCCCGCGATCTCATTGAACGTGTTCGACTCGACCGTCGCCTGAGCGACCGCGTCGATGTCGACGGCATAATCACCCCCGATTGGCCCGGCGAAGTGGTTGTCACCCACGATCACACTTGAGAGCGGTCCGCGAACACCGATGGCGACCCCCGCGGTTTGTTGAACTGTTGACGTGTTCACGGACAACTCTACGACGTTGTTGGCGTCGATGACCTGATGCGATTGAGTAAAGATGGTTTGATGGACTTCGACGCGCGTCGCACCGTTGGCTGCGATCGCATATCCCGCTTGATCTTGCGCCGTGTTGGCAAGACTGAGTCCCCAGAGCCTCAAGCTCTGCCCCTGTGATCTGCTCAATGGTCCGCGCGTGGAGATCGATAAAGTGGTTTCACCGGGGCACGCGCCGATGATCGTGAGGTCATCGACGGAGGGTAGCTGCAGGTCATGGTCGCCTTTGGATAAGACGAGGATGGCGCTGGTTGTCGCGTCATCGACGAGGTTAGCTGGGTTACTCGTTGCGTTGTCCGGCGAGGACCCGTTTCCAGTTGCTGAGCCTTGAACATAAATCACCGGTGTGGTGCCCGCTTCACGAATCCAGCGATGACCTTCCGCAAAGTCACCGGTTCGACATTGCGCCTGAGCACCAAGCCCTTCGAGCAGGCACAGATCGGAGACGGGATCGGTGAGCTGACAGTTGGGTAGCCCAGCATCGGTTCGGTTATTGATTGGCGTGACGCCGGCATCAGCGCCGGCATCATCGAGGTCACTAGGAGCGCTTTCGCTGCATCCCCAAAGCGATAAACCAAGAACGACAAAGGTCAGAATTCGAGAGGTGCGCATAGGGTTTCCTTAGGGGCACCTAAGCACAGTAGAAGCCAAATGCAAACTCAGGGGAGTAGTCCCCAAAGATCGATTGAGGAACGATTGGTGACGACATCAAAACCTCGAACAGTCATCAGATAGCCCCAGCAGCGGACCCTTCGGTCTTCTCGCACGGTGCAGGTATGTCTTGGACCGACAGTGAGTTCGATGATTTGAGCGTTGTCTCCATTTCCTGGCGTACCCGCAGGAAGGTCAGGAATAGTCTGCAAAGAATAAGCCTGCGGTTCTGATTCCTCTGAACCTGACCAGACGACTGCAGGTGTGCCCCAGCACTTTAGAGTCGTTCGATCACTTTCGACAATGCAGCCATGATTGGTACCGATTCCGAGCATGGTCACTTGAGCGACCTCCTCAACGCGACCGGGTAAGACGCCATCGCGGCCGTCAACAAACTCACCCAATACACTTTCGGGCAGGGGGAAGTCGGACTGACTCACCTGAGCTGGTCCCCAGCAGTAGAGAGTTCGATCGTTACTCAGGCTACAAGCAGATTGTCCTGTGGCGATTCGGTTCGATGCTGGAACACTGATGGCGTGCGGTGTTGCCGAGCAATGGGTTCGTTGTAAGGAGCATTCGCCTGCGTCGATACGGCCGAGTTGGACGCGGCCGTTATTACCCCAACAGGCGACTTCGCCATCGGTAGAACGCGTGCAGGCAAACCCATTACCCAGACGAATATGGGATGGGAGGTGAGGATGGTCGGGTGCAGCTTCAGTCGCACAGTTCAGTCTCGCTTGAGTGTGGCGTACATCGGCGCCGCGTGCGCCCCAACAAAAGATGCGGTGATCGCTGGTCACTGAGCACGTTGTATCCTCATAGGCAGAAAGGGAGCGAACGTGCTTTAGGCGACCCGTAGTATCGTTGATCCGCTTCGTAACGAACGTCGATGCCGTCGTCGTTTCTGCGTCGGCGTCGCCGCAATCGCCAACTGCACCTGAATCACGGTTACCCCAGCAGATGACTTGACCTTCGATGGTCAGCGCACAGGCATGTTGCTCGCCGGCGGCGACTGCAACAAAGCGGTGGTTACCGAGCTCAACCCGAGTGGGCGCAAGCAATTCGGTGGTATTGGGTGGTGCCAGGCCCTCGGCGTTCGGCGCAACAATGGTTAGATTTTGATTGGAGGCGACGCAATAGACGTGGTGATCGCTGCCAATGAAGCACGAAAAACCACTACCAGAAGCACTTCTTTGATCCTGAGTAAAAGTGCAGTTGGTTGTACAAACACTGGAATTGGTAGGATCGTTTGGATCGCAGAGTTCAGCGCCGCTGGTGCGCCCATCGCCGCAGTTGCTTCGACCGGTTTGGCGGTTAGTGGGGAGCGGCTCGGTTTCCGAGGGCAGCGCGTTTGGTCCTCGCGATCCGCTGGCTTCATGATCTTCGGTATGCTGACTGACTTCATTGTGTTGGTTGTTGTTAGCGTAGCTATTGTTCTCACTGTTCCAATAAAAATCGCCCGACAGATCGCTGCGGCGAATGTACTTGCCCCACCGCTCAAGGTCATAAAGCACGCCAGCAGTGGGGTGGTTGTTGATGGTGTTTGAGAGGAGGGTGATATGACCGCTGTCGAGGATCATTGCACCGTAGCCAAACAGATCATCCCCGCCGACTTCTGCTGGGAGTTGGGTCCCACTCAAGGTGTTGCTTTGAAGTGTCACTTCAGCGCTTGTACGCACGATCAGCATCGCCGACTGAGTTGCGCCTGTGACGCTATTGTTGGCGACGTTGAGCGCTGCACCGGTCGCATCAAGTATGGCGATGCCAACTCCATTTGTGGACCCCTCTTGGGCGGTGATGGTGTTCCCCATGATCGATCCGCCTCCGCTGATATCTTGCACCACTAAGGCGCTGCCTGAGACGCGCTCAAATCGATTATTTTGGATCGTCAAGTCGGCTGATGCAGGTCCGACGAAAACGCCTTCGCCACTAATCGGCCCTAAAAAGTGGTTGTCGCCCACAATCACGCTACTGGTCGCATCGGTGATCGAGAGCGCATTGCCGTCGATCTGAGCAAAGGTGTTACTCGTTAAACGAAAGACGCCTTCACCAGAGATTGGGCCTAAAAATACGCCTTCACCACTGATCGGTCCAAGGAAGTGGTTGTCGCCCACAATCACGCTGCTCAAAGGACCTCTTACACCGAGGGCGATTTGTCCAATCGTACCGAAGGTCGCGTTGTGCACGACGGCGGTTCCTTGAATGGCGATGGCATTCGCTCCGCTGCTCCAACGCGTCTGATGTGTTTCGAAATGACCGCTGCCAATATAGTCGATGGCCGTGTGTTGATCGGTGATACTCGAGGCATCGACGTGGATTCCCCAAAGGCGAAGCGATTGACCCTCGGCACGACTGATCACGGTGTTGGTGTTGATCGTGAGCACAGACTCCGAAGCACAGCGACCAATGAGCGTTGTTTGAGCGGGGAGTTGTGCGGGCGGTTCAAAATGTCCTGCGCCAAGCAGAATGACCGCTGAATCGGTTATACCCGTGAGCGCTTCAGCGATTGATCCAGCGGCAGCGTTGGCGGCGCGCCCGTCACCGGTACCGCCTTGTTCAACAAATCGCAGTTCGGCATTATTTGCCCATGAATGATCGGTACTAAACGGGGTCGTTGGGCACTGTAGGCCTTCGCCAAGGCTCTCGATGCATCGACCGGCGAGCGTTTCTGTCGTTCCGCAGGGTGCTGGCCCCGCGTCAGTTTCCGCAGGGATCGGGTCAGGAACCGGCAACCACTGCGAGCAGGCCAGCGTCATCATACTGACTAAACCAAAAACTAATGAGCGCATGACGATCCTTCTCCACACCACACCACAGGGTATAGACGATCTCAACAAGAGCGCACAGGGGCCTTGCGTCCGATACCCAGGCTGCGGCAACTGTCAGGGGGAGCCAGATATGTATGTTGTTTTATCGCCGGCAAAGAAGCTCAAAGAAGGTCCTTGTATTGAGGAGCTAGGCAGCAGCCAACTCGACTTGAGCGATGACCTTCAAGAACTCATGGATGTGGCGCGTCCACTTGAGCCCGCACGACTACGCGAGCTCATGGGGATCTCTGAGTCTTTAGCTGACCTCAACGCCAAGCGGTTTGCGTCAATGCAGTGGCCGATGACTGCGGATAACGCGAGACAGGCGGCGTTGCTGTTTGCTGGTGACACCTACACCGGTCTTGACGCCGCAAGTCTGTCGGCGTCGGATCTTGAATGGGCGCAGGACCATGTCGGTATTTTGTCTGGTCTTTACGGCTTACTTCGACCCTTGGATTTGATTCAGCCTTATCGCCTAGAGATGGGCACCAAGCTCGCCAACGGTCGTGGCAAAAATCTCTACGCCTTCTGGGGTGATCGTTTAGCCCAACTCATTGATCAACGGCTATCGGATCACACCGAAAAGGTTGTCGTCAACTGCGCCTCCAACGAGTATTTTAAAGCCGCTGGCACCAAGGCGCTCAATGCACGGGTGATCACGCCGGTGTTTCTTGAGCAAAAGGGCGATAAGGCAAAGACCATTAGCTTTTTGGCGAAGAAAGCACGCGGCGCCATGGCGCGCTACGTGATCGCGAACCGTCTGACTCAAGCGGACCAGCTCTGCGGATTTGATCTGCTCGATTACCGCTATGACGCTGAGCGAAGTACTCATAACAAGCCCACTTTTGTGGCGGTACGCGCAGCGTAAAGCCTCGCTGCGGTGGCTTGTCTTGAGCGGCGGTCTCAGGCAAGGACTTGACTATGTTCTTACGTGCTCTGTGTATTCTTCTATTTTTGAGTTTAGTGGGCGTCGATTCCGAAGCGTTAGCGCACGTTCCTGAAGATCGATTAGAGCGCCAAAGCAGCACCTGGGTAGCGGCACGTAAACGCCGTAAAAAACGACGCCGCAAGCGTCCAAGGCGCAAGCGTAAGCGCAAGCGAGTCACCAAGAAGAAGGTGGTTGTTCAGCCCGCCAAGCCCAAGCCGGCGCCCGAGCCGGTCGTGGAACAACCGGTCAAGCCAGCGCCGCCTAAAAAGGTCGTCGAGCCAGCGCCTGTGGCTGAAAAGCCGGGGATTGCGGTGATGAGCGTGAAGTCGGTGCACGGGATCTCAAGTGGTGTTGCTGATTTGATCAATGAGATGATCTTGGTTCGACTTAAAAACGGTGATCGGTTCTCGAGTGTGGTTGGCGGCTCAGACATGGCGGCGATGATCGATTTAGAGACCCAAAAGCAAGCGCTTGGTTGTGCTGAGGACAGCTGCTTAGCCGAACTCGGCGGGGCGCTGGGCGTGCCCTATATGCTCAATGCAAGTATCGGCAAAATGGGGAGTTTGATCGTGTTGACGATCAAGATCATCGCTGTGGAAGAGGCGAAGGTCGAGGTTCGAGAACTGCTCCGAGCCAAAGATGAGGGTGTGCTCGCCGATGGTATTGACGGCTTAGTGGATAAAGCGGTGGTCGATTTGCTTGGTCAGCCCACGGCTGCAGTTGCCGAAGCCGAATCGAAGGTAGCTGCGCCAGCGGTGGCGTCTGCGCCGCCAGCAGCTGATGAGGGTGATCAGACTTCAGGGGTTAACTGGCTCAAGTGGAGCGGCGCAACGGTTGGTCTGTTGGGCGTGAGTTACACCGCTGCTCGGCAGGTGGTTTGGATGGACGCTCAGTCCGAGTTTGACCGCAAAGTGAGCGAGGGCGTTGCGCTCGACAGCACCGAGGTTGAAGTCCTCGGCCGGCAAGCGGACCAGAGCAACGTTGAGGTTGGCGCGGGGCTTGCGGTGAGCGGGCTTGGCTTGGCCTTGATGTGGTGGGGGTGGTGATGCGTTTAGTATGTCTGCTGAGTGTACTGTCATTAGTCGCTTGCAATGCGCCCGATTTCACCGCCGCTAAGACCGCCTTTGGTGCATGCACCAAGACCGCTGACTGCACGCGTAATGGAACGGTCTGCGCCGAAGGGGTTTGCGTTGCGCCTGGCTTGGATTGGGATGGTGGCGCACCGGTTGATGTCGGCCCCGCTGTGGATGCGAGTGTGTCTGTGGACGCGCAGCGCATTGATGATGCGGGAAGTACTGATGATGCAGGCTTATCGGACTCGGGTGCGGTAGCTGATGCGGGTGTCGCCGATGCGGGCGATGACAACGATGCGGGCGATGATAATGATGCGGGCGTCGCCGATGCGGGCGATGACAATGATGCGGGAGTTGCTCCGCCAAGCCTGTGTTCTGATGGTACCATCGAGGGGGGTTTTGAGGTCTTTGGTCGGCGAGATATTGCGCTGTGCACCAGTCAGGACAACACCATGCCAGCCAGGAAAGCGCTTGCAGAAGAGCTTTGCGGACAAGGAGCAACGCTGTGCTCGGCTGAACAGTATCGTGCTCGAAACGATTCATGTTCGGACGAGCCGGGCTACTTTTCTGGGTGGCTTTCTAATGGTGATGACTGTGTTGTGCGGACTCGTAGTATACAAGGCTCGAGATGTTCTTCTGATGGCACATTGCATGACGGACCTGGGACCTGCCCGCCGTACTTGGATCAAGGATGGTGGGCTCTTGAATCGTACAACGGAAGCTCAGGGAATATTTTTGGCGCCAACTGCAATGGATTAGGGTGCGGCGCGTTGTGTTGCTTGCAAGAAGAGCCAGAGCTTCAAGCCGATTGCGTCCATCTTCGGTTTGATGGCGTTGCTGACCGCGCTTCGTTCCCGGCTATTGGCGCTGCTGACGGGCATACCATCGAAGCGTGGCTCCTTAACTTAGAGGCGTCAGATGGAGAAAACCGCGATTCTTTTGCAACCTCAAGTATTCGACTGGTGCGTTACGGGCACAGGATACAGGTTCGCTATTTTCTCAATAACGACGGAACGGGCTCCAATATCTATCATATAGTGGGAATCCCTGCTGATATTGATCGTAGTCAGCCTGCGCATGTCGCCGGTGTAGTGAGTGCGAATCGACAGACGATTAGTATCTACATTAACGGCGGCTTGGTCGGTGCGGGATCGACGGCGAATAATCAAGGTTGCCGAGATTCTGGAATGATTGGTGCGACGCCCTGCGGAGATGGAATCGAGTCTTATGATTTGACCCAATTTAGGCAGTTTCGAGTCAGTACCGGTCAGCGTTACAGTGGTGATTTCGCGCCGGCGTACAATCTGACGTCAGATGATACGACAGAACTCTTGTTTCGTGGCCAAGACCTGGCGGATAATCAGCTAATCGATCAGTCGCGACACAATCGCCATGCAACGATCGTTGGAACGCCAAGTCGGTCTGAACAGTGCGCATCCGGATCTCGTTGCGGCGGGGAAAGAAGCCATCAGTCGCACCCTTATTAACAGAGTGAAACTCGGTTCTTGCTCCTTCCAATATAACTAGGAGGGAGATTGACAAAAATACGCAAAAACAAAGAAATCTCGCTAGAACGGGCTATGAGACCGAATAGTGCTACTTCTTACCTGTCAGCCAGAAAATTAAGCACTTTCCGTCGTTTGTTGTTGGCGGAGAATGACAAAGCCTAATGGTTGATGAGTTCGAATCATCAAAGACTGGAACCCAAACGGTTTGTTCAGACCTCTGATGAGGAAAACACATAAACTCTCTCATGCCTCTGACTGCTGGCGTAAAAGAACAAAACCAACCTGTGGATATTTTTACAAAATCCTGAGCTGATTTACCCGAAGCTGGGAAGTGGAATACCTTGTTTTCAGGTGGATTAAAGGTTTTAGTTTCGTGTGTCTGAAGGTCTTTGACTTTGATTTCCCACACAGCAGCAGAAGCCTCACTACCAACCAGAAGTACGAACATACTCACCATAGTAAGCTTCATTATAACTCTCTCCCGTTGAGTTATAACTATCGTTTGCTCACCATTTAGAGAAGGGATTGGGGAGTTGCTTAGGATTTGGGAGAGCCAAAGGGGAGTGGCTTCAAGGGCTAGTTCAAAGCGATAAAGACTGATCTCGCTGTCGGTGAATATCCATTTGACGAATAGCCTGCTTGGTAAAGCGATTACCCAGTCGGTTTCGTTGCCCGATCTCGTTCAGATGGGTTGCGACTTGTCGGTAGGAATAGCCGAGATCACGCAGCTTCATCGCTTCATCAAGGATAGGCTTTTCGGTCGGATGAGGCGTCAAACTGCCCTTATGAGAAGTGAAGCCATAGCGAACCCTGTCTGGGCGACCGAGCGCTTTCCCTTTCTTACGAGCGGTCGCCATCCCAGTCTTAACACGAGCGGCAATCATGGAGCGTTCCAAAGACGCTATAGAGGCAAACATCTCTGCCATAAACTTCTCTAGTGGGTTGTCGCTGAACAGATCGGCTGGCGAGCCATCGGCGAACAACAGCTTCGCCTGTCGTTTGCGGATGGCATAAGCGATTTCGTAAAAGACCAGCGCCTCACGGGCTAGGCGAGTGCTATTGAGAACCAAAAGCGTATCATTGCGGCGAAGCTGGGCGATGGCTTCCATGAGAACTGGACGATTAGCGAGAGGCGTCTTTCCGCTCACCGCTGGCTCAACAAAGTATTCGCTGATCGTAATGCTATTTTCGGCAGCAAACTTACTTAGCAAATCTTGCTGACGATCAACGCTGAACTCTTGTTTGTTGGTAGAGCGGCGAATGAGTGCGTAAGTTGCCATCTTTTCCTCCGATCCCAGTGTAAAGGAGGGGTCTGACAAGTAAGGTTTACTTTAGATGTCGTTTTTCGTCTTTTTGGGTCCGCCAACCCCATCACATAGGTCAATCCCTCCAAAGCGATCCTAGGCTCTGAACTCGTTCTTTAAATGATGATTTGGCGATGCGGGAGGATGACTCCAAACCTCCAGGAGTCTTGACGAACGATTCTTACGAATGAAAGTTCACTTTTGGCGAGTGTTGTATTCGTAAGCGAGTCAGCAAAAAAAAGCAGAAGGAACGTATGTCAGATCACGTTATAGGGCTATTGTTGTCCATCGCTATAATCGGTTTTGGCGTATTAGAAGCTAGGGCAAACAACTCAACTGTAGGCAAACGAACAAACGCACACAGCCGCATTGATTATGCGCCCCAGCCGCCACCAAGTGCGAAAGATGGACTGATCAAATACAAGCGTACTGAACCATCCATAAACCCCAAAAGTCGCATAGATTATAGTGTAAGCTCTAACTTGTATTCCAATAAACCCCTTTTGTTTGGAGGTATTGGTTTAGCAACTAGTGCTGTGCTTGGGAGTTATGGTTTCTTTGTTGAGCGAGCGATTATCTACAACGACGCAATTGATGAGCGTACGGTACTACAAAACCAAGCAACTTGGAACGATGATCATAGACAGCGACTCTCGCAACTTTCGAAAGTAATGGAAAATGCCCACTGGAACAGATTTACTATAGGAGCGCTTGGGCTAGCTGCGGCATCCTTGGTTGTAACGCTTTATGGTACGGAAGCTAAATGACTCACGGTTTCATATCGCCTTGAGTCAGCGGCGCCGTTTCCGTCAGTCCGTAAAAACGCACAGGGGCACAGGTTAGTTCATTCGCACTTTTCCTTCTGAACTCGCATACAGATTGTCCTGTCTCCCACTCCCAGAATAAAAATCTTATGTGTTTCCGAACCACTCGGTACTTTTTGCCGAGAGTCGGGTGGTCGCTTCCGATCGTCCCAGGTATTACAGTAACGCAGCCGTTCATTAATCCAGCGGCACATAGCAGTATGACAAGCTTTAGATTTAGTCGACTCACACACTGACTCCACCGTAAGCCACCAAGCCATCTCTCAAGATTATTCACTCGGTCAACCCATCGTCATACCTCATCTGAATTCTTTCTCTAAACGGCGTGCCTGCGATGTGGGGGAGTGGCTTCAAACTTTGAGGACCCTTGACGACTAATTGGTCTTGGCGAGAGCACTGGGAGAGTTGGAGGCACCAATGGACAGAGATAACGAGCTACTGCGGCGAATGAAAATCTGGCGGAAACTGAAATCTCTGAGTCCCTCCAAGGATGGTAAGGGTTTAGCCCCGAGTGATATTAGAGATTTAAAGGTACTCTCTGGCTTTCGTGGGATTTCTCGATCCAAGACCTCGACAGACAAAGTGAGTCAGGATGGAAACGGAGTAACGGTCGGTGTTTTGCACACTGGTGCTCATTATGACGACGACATCGATGACTCAGGCGTTCTCTATCACTACCCAGTCACAAAACAGCCAGGTATGGATCGGGGTGACGTCGAAGCCACCAAGAACTGTAAACTATTCGAACTACCTTTGTTTGTAGTCACCCGCCCAACTATCAGTTCCAAAGTACGTGACGTGATGCTGGGCTGGGTTACAGAATGGGATGATAATCAGAATATCTTTCTGATCGAATATGGTGAAACCCCGTCAACTAGCGACATTGACGCCACGTCCGAACCATTCGTCGCCGTATCAAAAAAACCGAAAAAAGAGACACTATCTAAGGTTCGTTCAGGGCAGTGCAAGTTTCGTTTTCGACTGATTCAACGATACGGAATGGAGTGTATTGTTTCTGGTGTAGATGTGGACGAGATGCTGATCGCTGCTCACATTATTCCTTATGCCGAAGGCGGTAGTATGGACCCTCGCAACGGTCTTTTATTATCTGCAAATCTACATAATGCGTTTGATGCTGGACTATGGGCAATCCATCCAGAAACTCTAGAAGTCGTGACGAAGCCCGACGGTCCATCAAAAGACCGCTTGGGAATCAAGATCGATAATCTCCAAAGCTTGACATCCAAACCCGCAAAGGAAGCTTTATTATGGGCTTGGACGAAGACCACGAAAGATTGGTAGAATATTACTCGGGCTTGTTTCCTGATACTCGGTCAAACAAACACCTCATCATCATCCATCATCGCCTGAAGTGAGACCACTTCATGCGGCACGTACATCCCCCGAAGTAGCGCCTTAGCCTGCTTCTCTGTGCTAAAGTTCAAATACCATTTCTGCATCACTGGAATGCTTGTCCCCACTTGCGTAGCCGCCGTCGCCACAGGGATCTGTCGCTGGATCAAATCGGTAATATACCAAGCCCTAATATGGCGCAGATCCCGTGTGTACTTCTTCTGCTTGTCATACCGCAGTCCGAGCGCCTCTAAGATCGTCTTAAATGGCTTATAGAGTGAGGTGATCTTTGCTCCGTCCCTGTTGAGTACGAAATCATCGGGTTGGTTGTGGGGAGCGTTGTTCTCGTAAGCCCGCTTGAGATAATGACCAAAGCGTGGGTTAGCGATTACGTAGCGATAAAGGAACTTACGACGCTTCGCTTTTCGCTCCTCAACTCGGATCACATAAACCTTGCGAGAAGCGGTGACGCCTTTCGCATCCTCATACTCATACTCTTCTTCTTCTATGTCTCGGTAACGAAGATTGTAGAGCTCCATGGTCCGCATCCCCGTAGCGGCGAGCATGAAGAAAGCGCAGTACGTGTTGATAGCGCCACGACGGGAGCGAGGGCTGATGTATTTCTTCGCTTTGCGCAGATAACTGTTGCGCAAATGGTACGAGATCTTGCGCATCTCTTTATCACTAAATGTCGCCTGTGATGGGCGTTTGTAGAGCCCACCTTGTAAGCCTTCATCGGTCGGTATTCTTATTCGCTTGGCGACCTTCTGGGTGTCATAAGCGTGCTTGAGCACCGTATTGAAACCCACCACCTCATTGAAGATCGTACTGTCTGCTGGCTTCTTGGCGATATGCCGATGGCGCTCATTGAGTGAGCGAGCGTCGTTGTTCTTCCAATACGCTCGCCGCCACTCATAGTAACCTGCCAGCTTCTCTTGGCTTATCTGGGTGACGGGCTGGTCACCGAAATAGGCAGAGAAGTACAAATCTATATGTCGTTTATGCGCACGCTTACTGTAGACCGAGATCACATTGTCTTTGTCCCTCAAGAAGACCTTGTAGAGCTCGGCGACCGAATAGTCCTTTATGGGTAGATCTAGAATTTCTCGGCGTCTGATCTCTTTCCAGATCACATATGCTTTTCGGGCTGCCTCAGACTGATTCTTGGTTTTGAGGCTGCGATAGACGTAACCACCTCCCGCTAAGGCGACCCTTGTTTTGTAGAATTTCTGCTTGGTTCGGTTGTCTACGAAGATGATGCAGCCTTCTTCTACCTCGTGTCGGTTTTCGTAGGTTTCGCTCGGTTTCGTCATCACAACTCACACAGGATCTGCACATATGCTGCCGCTAAACCATTGAAAGAACAAGCGCCTACACAGAGTTACACAGACCAGATGTAAAAATATTATATAATAAATACATATACTTATCTCATATGCGGTACAACTTTCACCACCACCACCTGCATATTTCGCTCTCGGCGCCGACCAACGGTTGGTAGGAACTTTCTCGCTGCCTTAGTTTGCTTCTGGCTTCGAACTATTCAAAGCTTGTCGCACATCCAAACAAGGACTGCTTCACGTGTTTGAAACCAATCAAAATAAGCCTGAGCGCGTACTGCGCCTTTTGGTCTCACTGGTGCTTATCCCAGCGCCGCTGCTTTTAGAGCAAAATACCTACACGATCATCATTGGTGCTGTCGGTGCGATCCTGCTGTTTAACGCCGTGAGTGGAACCTGCATGACCTACAAAATGTTTGGCGTAAACACCTGCAAATTACCGCAAACCAACGACGGCTGACACCAAACTAATCGCCAGCTAGGCGCCTGGGGTCCTCGATCGATTCGCTGGTGCATTCGGCTGGTGCGGTGAGCGGGTTGCAACGGCTCGGTGTGCCTCCGGGAATCGAGGCGTGGTAATCAACGCCAAAAGCGGGCGCTGGAAAATCGGTACTGATCAGCTGGGCGCCGCTGGCGAGCGCCGCTTTGAGCTGCGTATCATCGCCAGCGAGCCCGATAAGCGCGTCATCGCCGCGTGTGCGCACAATCAAACCTTGCTCGACGGCGGCGCGGATCTGATCCCCCGAGCTCAGCGGGTTGTTGTAGTTGGTAATCGCAGCGATCGGATCGCTCGGGTCCGAGACCGCAAAGATCGCACGGTGGCTCAGGTCGGTTCGGTTGCGACTGTAGCGCCGCCCCCACTCACCCCAGCTGTCCATCCACAAAACAAAGCGACCACGCGTCTGCGCCAGCGTCGGCCAGCCTTGCGTCATCACCGCCTCACGCAAGCTCTCAAAATCACCCTGAACTTCTGCTGGCGTGACATGACGCCCGTCATCGAGCACCTCTCGAACGACCGCATCGAGTTGGTCGAGCATCGCCTCTGCAAATTCGTCATTAAAATTGGTCTTAGGCTCGATCATGACAAACACCGGGTGATGTCCTCGGTGCGTGTCCGACCACCCTTTCATCGTCGTCAAGCAGGCGCGCAGCGTAGGGCAATTGCTCACCGCATCTAAGATGCCTATATGAAAGACCTCAAAGACTTGGCGCTCACGGTCGTAGTAGATGTCGAGCTCAAACTTACGCAGACCTTGCTCATCGAGCTGACGATCGAGCGGCAAATGGGTGTAACGCCAATCATCCAGCGTATTACCCGGGGGTTCAATATGATAGCTGTTGTGCGAGCCAAGCGCTTGCAGCTGGCTGGTCAAAAGCACGTCATCGAAAGGGTGCGCCGCAGGCAATGAGGGCCCGGCATCAGTTCCCGGTTCTTCAGCTGAGGTGCAGGCGAGCGCAACCATCAAGGACGTGACCAACAACTGCTTCACCGTGAACAACCCCTTTTAAAACCGACCAACTAGCGCCTTGAGGATACGCTATCACAAAGCGATGACTTTGGTTAATCCAGGCGTGCTCAAACCGCCTTGCGCACATAAGCAATATGCTTGCCGCCCGCCGCCGAGAGCCGGTCGCCGGCAACAAACAAGGCCCGCACCGCTATTTTCTCAAGCCACGAGATCTCAAGCCGTCCAAGTTCTTGGTTTTTAGTGTGCCAATCGAGCACCTCAAAACCCGTTCGGGTAAACAATTCATGAAGACTCTGCTTGGTAAAATAAGACAGATGGTCTGGGTAGTAGAGTTTCTTCATGGGGCGATTAAAACGCCCACGAGTGAAGCGATAAAGCTGCTTGCTGATCGTGCGCACTAAGGCATCATCATTTGGCGTAAGGACAAACAAGACGCCGCCAGGTTTGAGCAAACGATGCACCGCTCTTAGATCAACGCAGGGCTCAGCTAAATGCTCAACCAAATCGTACATCGTAATGACATCATAAGAGGCGTCATCGACCTCTAAATCCTCGACGAAGCAACCATGCACGCGGCAGTCAAGGCGATCACGAACGAGCTGCGCCAGCGGTTGGCAAATCTCCACGCCTTCAACCGCAAATCCCAGCTGCTGGGCGCGCTGCATCAAGCCCCCATTGCCGCAGCCGATATCCAAAAGCCTAAGGGGCTGATCCGTCTCATCCACCTCCACCAGTTCTTGGGCGCGCCTGAGATACCCATCGATGTTGCTCAGGACCTGCGCATCCATGCCCGAAAAGTATTGGTTCTCGCCTTGTTGCCCGTAGTCTTCGTACAGCGTGCTGATCGATTCCGCGGTGTGCGCGACGTTGAGAAAGACATGACCGCAAGCCTGGCAGCGCAAGACCTGATTGGACTCGACTTCGACCATCAAATGCGTGTTCGACGAGGAACACACACGACACACGAGCTGTGGTCTTGACGCCTTGGCTGGTGCTTGAGTCATGGGGTCATCACCTCTCTACCGTCACTTCAATAAGCTGCTTTTTAGGTCTTTGGTACCTTGCTATTGAACGCACATCTGTTCACGTTTGGCCAGTATCCATCACGGCGAGCCTGTGCAGACTCCAATCGGCAAACCCAAACTTCGCGGCGTATCGCATCTGATCGCAACGGTTCCAGCGCTCTATGCGGCCATGATGTTGGCGCAGCATGCACCCGAAGGTCCGCTGCAGTGGGGGGTGGTGCTGTATGGGATGACCTTAGTTTTGCTCTTCGCCGTGAGCGGATTTTACCACACGCCGAATTGGCCGCCTGAGCTACGCATGAAGCTGCGCCGACTCGATCGCTCGATGATCTATTTGTTTCTTGCCGGCGGGTTCACGCCCTACTTTATGATCATCAAAGCCGAGCACAGCGAATGGGTCTTACCCGTGGTCTGGACCGGCGCTGCGCTGGGTACCGTCAAATCCTGCTTCTTTCCACACGCGCCGCGCGCCCTTACGGCTGGGCTTTATGTCATTTTAGGGTTGGTCGCGGCGCCCTTTATGCCGGCTATGTTCACTCAGCTCGGTCAGACCCCGGTGGTGCTCGTCGCCGTCGGCGGTATCGCCTACGTCAGCGGCGCTTTATGCTATGCTCGTAAAGCACCCAACCCCTACCCTGACTGGTTTGGCTACCACGAGATTTTTCATCTGTGCGTGATTGTCGGCGCGAGCTGCCACTACGCTGGTGCGTGGCTCATTACGACCTGAGTCAGCCCTCGGTAGGCTGCGACTCGATCAGCTTACCTTCGTGGCGCACATCCTCGCCGCCGACCATGAAAATCACATGCTCAGCAAGGTTTGTCACGTGATCACCCATCCGCTCGAGCACCTTCGCAACCGACTGAATCGCAATGCCATCGGTTAGATCGAGCCCGTCGCTCATCAACTCAAGGATATGTCGAAACACTTTTTGGTAAAGCTCATCGACTTCATCATCACGATCGAGAATCTTCGTGGCTGCGTCAATATCACGCTCGATGAAGGCAGCGATCGCTTGCTCCAGCATACTCCGAACAATAACGTCCATTTGCGGAATATCGATGTACGGCGCCGGTACGCTCCGCGGCTTGAGCTGAATCGCCCGCTCGCAAATGTTGACCGCAAGATCGGCGATTCGTTCTAGATCGGTGACCATCTTGAGTGTGATGGTGATGAAGCGCAAATCACTCGCCATCGGCTGGCGACAAGCCAGCAACGCCATACACAAACGGTCGAGATCGACCTCATCGGTGTTAACCTGAGCATCCATCCTGATGGTCTCGCTCGCCAGATCCGAATCACGGGTCACCAGGCTTTGGACGGACTGCGAGATCATCGTGTCCACTAGCTCTGCCATCTGTAAGAGACGCCGACGGAGCTGCTCAAGGTCTGCTTCATAGTCGCTGCTCGTATGTCGTAGAATAGTCATCGTGAGCCTGTCCTTATCCAAATCGGCCGGTGATATAATCTTCGGTGCGTTGGTCGCCCGGGCGCGTAAACAACGTGTCCGTCACATCGAATTCAACCAACTCACCCATCAGAAAGAAGGCGGTCCGATCCGACACACGCGCCGCTTGTTGCATGTTGTGTGTCACGATCACGACCGTTAGTCGCTCGCGCAGCTGCGCAATCAACTCCTCGATGCGCGCCGTTGCGATCGGGTCGAGCGCCGAACATGGCTCGTCCATGAGCAGTACGTCTGGTTCTACTGCTAGGCTGCGAGCGATGCACAGACGCTGCTGCTGCCCCCCCCGACAAACCCTGGCCTGGGGCATCGAGTTGATCTTTGACCTCATCCCACAGCGCGGCGCCAACGAGCGCCTCTTCGACGATGCGATCCGCTCGACCACGGTCCAGACGGCCGGTCAGGCTGAGCCCTGCGAGGACGTTTTTCCGAATCGACATCGTCGGGAATGGGTTCGGTTTCTGAAACACCATGCCGACCTGTCTGCGCAGCAATACTGGATCCGTCTCATCGCCGTCGACACGTTGTTCACCCAGGCGGATCTCCCCCGCCATGCGTGCGCCCGTGACCAGCTCATGCATCCGATTGAGGCATCGAATGAAGGTCGACTTACCGCAGCCTGAGGGCCCGATAATTGCCGTCACACCTTGGCCGGGGATCTGCATGTTAATGTTCGAGAGAACCTGCTTCTCACCATACCAAGCACACAGGTCTGTAACAGAGAAACCTTGCATTTTATCGGCTCCGAGTGAGGCGAGCGCGTAAGATGATAGCGCCTAAGTTAATCACGAGCAGCAGGGCAAGAAGGACCACGATACCGGCAGCGGCGGTCTCTTGAAAACCTGCTTGTGGGCGCCCCACCCAACTGTAGATTTGAATGGGTAGAGCGGTAAAGGGGGCGTCGATGCCGTCCGGCGTAAAGGTCACAAAGGTGAGTGCACCGACCACGATTAACGGGGCAGTCTCACCGATCGCCCGGCCGACGCTCAAAATACAGCCAGTCAGGATCGCGGGGAGCGCAGAAGGTAGGACCACATGCCGAACCACTTGCCAACGCGTGGCACCCAGACCATAGGCTGCCTCGCGCAGGACATCAGGCACCGCACGCAGGGCTTCCAAACTGCTGATCACGACGACCGGCAGAATAAGCAGCGCTAAGGTCAGCGCACCTGCGATGAGGCTGCGTCCCATGCCGAGCATCTGAACAAATACGCCGAGTCCCAGTAGCCCGTAAATGACTGAGGGGACGCCAGCTAAGCTCGAGATGTTGGTGGCTACCAGGCGACGCCACCAGGTGTCTTCGCCGTACTCTTGAAGATAGATCGCCGTCCCAATACCTAAGGGGACCGCAACCGATGCCGTCAGCATCACCAGAAGCGCAGAGCCCACGAGCCCGGGTTTGACGCCGGCGACATCGGGTTTTCGGCTGGGAAAGCCCTCGAGAAAGGCGACGCTGACACGTCCGATCCCATCGATCAGGACATCGCCGATCAGGACGACCAAAATCGTCAACGGCAGAATGGTCGCCAGCACGCAGATGACCACAAGCGCACGATCTTTGGCTTTGTAATTCATACCTGACCCTTTCGGGCGATGCGCTGACCGAGCAGGTTCACCGCAAAGGTGATCACGAACAATGACACCCCCACCGCGAACAGGGTTCGATACTCTAGCGTATCTTGTGGGGTGTCACCCTTGGAGATCTGCACGATGTACGCGGTCATCGTCTCTACGGGAGAGCGCGGGTCCATGGTGAGTCTCGGCTGCTGACCTGCGGCGATCGAGACGATCATGGTCTCGCCCAAAGCCCGAGCCAGCGCCAAGAGGCTGGCAGCGGTGATCCCGGAACGAGCTGCAGGCAGGACCACACGAAGGATGGTCGATGCGCGCCCAGCGCCCAAGCCGTACGCTGCCTCACGCAGGGCGTTCGGTGTCGCTTGAAGCGCATCCTCGCTGAGCGATGCGATCATCGGAACGATCATCACGCCCATCACGATCCCCGGAGCCAGCGCATTGAACCCGGCGAGTCCGGGGACAAACTGCTGCAGAAACGGCGTCACAAAGAGTAGGGCAAAATAGCCGTACACGATGGTCGGAATACCGGCGAGCATCTCAAGCGCTGGCTTAAGGATGGCGCGCGCCCTCGGCGTCGCAAACTCGCTGAGATAGATGGCGCTGAGCAGGCCGCAAGGCATCGCCACGAGCAACGCAATCAGGCTGGTCAGCACCGTCCCACACACCAACGGCCAGATACCGAAGTGCTTATCGTGAAACAACGGCGTCCACTGGCTGTCCATGAAGAACTGCCGAAACGAGACCTCCGAAAAGAACGCAACGGTCTCATCGAGCAAAACACCCATGATGCCGATGGTCGTCGCTACGGACAACAGGCCACAAGCGGCAAGGGCGACCCCAATCAGTCGCTCGCCCTTGCCTGAAGCCTGTGGTCCTCGAGTCATTTTGCTAGCATCTCTTCCAGGCGAGCGCCCACCTTCGAGCCGCCCTCAAAGATCGACCCGGTGCGCTGTGCGTCGAATCGCTTGAGCGCCGCAGCGTTGACCGAGTTCGGGAGCCCAATGTAACCAACCTCTTCGACCAGCTTGCGCCCTTGCTCGGCGAGGTAGAACTTCATGAAGGCTTGCACGTCAGGACGCGCTGCAGCTTTCTTGGTGATGTAGACGAAGATCGGTCGGCTGAGCGGCTTGTACGTGCCATCTGCAACCGTCTTAATGCTCGGCTTGACACCAGGCGCTCCATCGCTCGAGATCGCTGCGACGCCGAGCTTCGCGACGTTTTCTTTGTAGTATGCGAACCCAAAGAAGCCGAGCCCGTTGACATCGGTGCTCACCCCTTGGACGATGACGTTATCGTCTTCGCTGGACGTGAAGTCACCGCGGCTGGCGTGCTCCGTACCCACGATCGCCTTGGTGAAGTAATCATAGGTCCCTGAGTCAATGCCGGGTCCGAACAGATTGAGCGGCTTGTTCGGCCATTCGGCGCGAACTTGATTCCAGGTCTTGATCTTGTCTTGTGCCTCAGGCTCCCAGATCTTCTTCAGGTCAGCGACAGTGAGATTCTGTGCCCAATTGTTCTCTTTGTGAAGCACCACAGCGATGCCGTCGTAGGCGACAGGCACCTCGATGAACTCAATGCCCTGTTCCGCACATTTCTTGATCTCTTTACCCTTAATAGGACGGCTCGCTCCGGTGATTTCGAGCTGACCCGTGCAGAATTTCTTCATCCCACCGCCAGTACCGGATACGCCAACCGTCACGCGCACCTTATTGTGCTGCTTTTGAAACTCTTCAGCCACCGCCTCGGTGATCGGATACACCGTGCTCGACCCGTCAATGCGGATCGTCCCCGAGAGTTTACCGGACTTGCCATCAGCCACAGCAGCAGGTTGTTGTCCCGAGTTTTCGCTGTCCTGACGCTGCTGACTACAAGCGCTTAGAGTGATGGCCATTAGCCCTACGATTGATAGTGTAGCTTTCATGGGTATTTTCCCTTCCTTATCTAGGTTTAGGGCGCAACTAAACTTTGGTAGCGCCGCAATAATTCGAATCAATTTACTCATCAGTTATCTCCCTTAATCGCGCTAAACTCGCTGCTGACTCTAGATTACTCAAAGGTATGTAACCCATTGACTGCCCATGCAATTTTACCGTCTGAAGATAATGACCAAGAAACTCTTTCCTATCGCCTCGAACCAAAGCTGGCGGCGATGTATACAAAAAGGTGAGGCGAGCCAAATGCTTATAAGAACCTGCTTGGACTGTCTCCACTGAAGGCAAAACAGACTCGGCTTGAGTCAAGCCCACGGCAACGATCTTCAGAGCCGGTGCCTTACGTTGCGCATAACTCAAACCGACAAACCCTAAAGCACCCTTGGTCGAAGTGATCTTGTGCACGATCAAGTAGTCATCTTCACTGCTCACATAGTCACGCCGCAAAATACCGCGCTGACCCACCACCCGCTCACTGAAACTATCAAATGTTCCCGAGTCTTTACCTGGCCCGAAAAGAACCAACGGATGATCGGGAAACCCTTCACGAATCTGATTCCAATTCACTAATCGACCTTGGGATTCTGGTGACCAAATCCGTCGCAACTCAGAAACCGTCAAATAACTCGTCCAGGTGTTCTCAGGATGGACGACGACTGTGATCGCATCATAAGCAAGCGGTAAAGCGACCACATCAACTTGCGAACGCTTACACTCACTCAATTCAACCTCGCTGATCGGGCGAGAAGCAGCGACAATAGCCGCTTGCTTTGAACACAGATCAGCAAAACCTTTGGTCGTCCCAGTCACCGAAATGCGAACTTGGCGTTGATCACTTGCAAACTCCGAAGCCGCTTTTTGCGTCAGCGGATACAAGGTACTGGACCCGACAACATGCACGAAGGAGGAGCGACTATCCTCAGACAACTCGCTCAATGACGTGCTTGAGGAGCAAGCAGCCAAGAACAGAAGTGACCATGTCAGCTTCTTCATGTCGCTCTCCTTTCCACGCACGCCGGGTGCTTGTAGACCCATTTATGTCTAAACCCGATGACAAGCGCCGCTGCCTGCGCGTCCATCGACTCGCAGGCAGCCGCTCACATCACCATGAAGACCTTAGAAGCTGAACTGAACTTGAGCGCGCACCGTAGCGCCTTCGTCTGCATCATCAAGGGATTGGGTGACATCAAGCTGGGTCTTGAGTTTATGTTTCTTCATGAAGCTCGAAACACCCAGAGTCACCGCTTGCGAATCATCAACCTGCACATAACGAACGATCGGCTGATAGCGTTTGGCGATCAAATAGCCTGCTTGAACATGAAGCCCAGTCGACGAATCACCAGCGGTCGCGCCGCCCATGAAATACTCGGCAAGCACCGCTGCACCTTTGATTTTAGCGAGGACGTCGACGCCCATGTATCGCTCTTCTTCATGAGCGGCGCTTTGCGTGAAATACTGCTGCATACTCACCGCCGTCGCCAACCGCAGACCGCCCCCCTTAAAGTCGACCTCGTCATAACCGTCAGCAGGGCCATGGTTGTAACCCAAGCGCCCCACAACCACAGGACGAGCTGCGCCTGTCAGGTTGCTAAACTTACCCTTAGCCGGAAGAAACACGCCCTTGTCACCGTGCCCATTAAACACACCGAGCGCGTATTCGATCTTATTTTTCTTACCGTTGTGGATCATCAGCCCCAGATCACGACCTGCCTTAAAGGCTTTGTCCGTGGCGGCTCGATCAACGAGCGCTAACCGCGACGAGCTGATCAGCTGTTGGCGGGTAAAAGGCTTCTTAAATTGCCCGACTCGTACCAAGAGCGCGCCGATCCCAAGATCTGCATAGGCGTCTTTGAGGTTCACCGCGCCTTTACCGAGGTCAACCTGAATCGAAGCTTTCTTCAGGTAGTCATTTTTACCTGAGAGCTTCAAACGCACTCGAGGTAAACTCAACTCACCAGGTGCTTCTTGAACCGTATAGCGAGCTTGGGTTCGACCACTGAGTTTAAACGATCCTGCCCAAGCAGGTCCTGCCATCAACACACTACATAAAGCCAAACGAAACATCTTCAATTTCTCCGTACAAGCCCAACGCTTGCGGCACGCATCAATCACTGTTTCATGGCTGTGACTATATCGATTTAAGCCGTTGTCTGAATTGACCCCGGCGCGTCATCACCAAGACACACAACTGTCACATAAGCGGCTTTAGCATCTTATTCAGACGTCGGTTTACTAAACGAATTCA
>CACGMS010000017.1 GCA_902574205.1 uncultured Candidatus Hydrogenedens sp.
TCGTTTGCATGGAGTGCGTACTGCGGCGCTGCGTTTTGCTAATGTGTATGGTCCCCGACAAAGTCCAAAGGGGGAGGCAGGGGTGGTCGCCATCTTTTGCCGTCGCTTGGGCGCGGGGCATGAATTGACTGTCTTTGGTGACGGTGAAGCGACGCGTGATTATCTTTACGTCGACGACGTGGTTGATGCCATTTGCCGTTTGTCTGAGTCTAATAGCGCCAGAGGTGTCTACAATTTGGGGACTGGTATCAAGACCTCTGTCATCGAGCTCGTTCGTCAACTAGAAGCGGTCAGTGGTCGGTCGGCGGAAGTCGCGTTTGAACCATCAAGGTCGGGTGAGGTCGCTCACAGTGCGCTCGACGCACAACGCGCTTTAAGAACTTTTGATTGGCGGGCACAAACGGGTTTGGCTAAGGGTTTAACGATAACCTACTCCGAGTTGAATCGATGATCCCACGTGAACGCATCCGAAATTTCTCGATCATTGCGCATATTGATCATGGTAAATCGACCCTTGCGGATCGCTTGCTTGGAATAACGGGTGCCCTGACGCAGCGCGAAGAGCGCCAGCAATTCCTCGATAAAATGGACATCGAACGTGAGCGCGGAATTACGATCAAGGCGCAAGCCGTTCGGCTAGAGTATAAGCACAGTGACGGTCTTGAGTACATGATCAACCTCGTCGATACGCCTGGGCACGTCGACTTTGGTTACGAAGTGAGTCGCTCTTTAGCTGCCTGTGATGGTGCGCTGCTGGTTGTTGATGCAAGTCAGGGGGTTGAGGCTCAAACCTTAGCTAACGTCTATCTTGCCGTAGAAAATGACCTCGAGATCATACCGGTGCTCAACAAGATTGATTTACCAGCAGCTGAGCCTGAGCGTGTCGCGGAAGAGATCGAACAAGGCATTGGTTTGGATACCACCGGGATTAAGCACATTTCGGCGAAGAGCGGCTTGGGTGTTGATGAACTGCTCGCTTCATTAGTGGATCGATTGCCTGCGCCCGGGGGTGACCCCGATGCGCCGCTACGCGCCTTGATCTTCGATTCTTGGTACGACCCTTACCGCGGTGTTGTGCTCTTGGTTCGAGTGGTTGATGGTTCGCTGGCCGCAGGTGATGATATCTTTCTCAAGTACACCGAGGGGCGTTACAACGTCCTTGAAGTTGGTGCTTACACACCTCATCATACCAAACTTGATCGCCTAAATACGGGTGAAATCGGCTTGGTGATTTGCGGCATAAAGACCCTGCGCGACGCGAAAGTGGGCGATACACTGTGTGCAGCGAAAGAGGCTAGTGAACTTGAGCCGCTGTCGGGTTTTCAAGAAGTTAAACCCATGGTCTTTGCTGGCATCTTTCCTGTTGACGCTGCTGACTATTCGGAGCTCGGTGAAAGCTTGGAAAAGCTTGCGCTCAATGATGCGTCCATTACTTGGGAAGTAGAAAATTCGAGCGCTCTGGGTATGGGTTATCGTTGCGGGTTTTTGGGCTTGTTGCACATGGAGATTGTGCAAGAGCGCCTTGAGCGTGAGTTTGATTTAGATTTGATCACGACGGCTCCTACGGTGGTTTATAAACTCCGCCACCCGGATGGTCATATTGATCTGCTTGATAATCCTGCCAAGTTCCCTACCGAGAGGCGTCGTGAAACGGTGGTTCTGGAGCCGTTTATCAAGGCTGAGATTCATGTGCCCAATGATTATGTGGGTACGGTGATGAAGATCTGCCAAGAGCGTCGAGGGGTCCAAAAAGAGATGCGATATCTATCGCAGGATCGCGTCACTTTGAGTTATGATTTACCCATGTCCGAGGTGGTGTTTGATTTCTTCGATGTCCTAAAGAGCAATACCAAGGGTTACGCCTCAATGGATTACGAACTCGCTGATTTTCGTGAGGCTGATTTGGTGCGTTTGGATCTGTTGGTCAATGGTGAAACAGTTGATGCGCTGAGTATCATCACGCACCGTGATAACTCCTATTACCGCGGCCGTGCACTGTGTAAAAAGATGAAAGCCGAGTTACCGCGCCATCAATTTGCTGTCGCCGTACAGTCAGCGATTGGTAATAAGATCATCGCACGCGAGACCATACCCGCGTTGCGCAAAGATGTGACGGCTAAGTGTTACGGTGGCGATATTTCTCGTAAGCGCAAGCTGCTGGAGAAACAGAAAAAAGGTAAGAAACGCATGAAGGCTGTTGGGAACGTTCAAATCCCTCAAAGCGCCTTCTTGAACATTTTGAAAGCGGATTGATGGCGCGTCTCCTCAGCATCTTGTGTGCACTGAGCTGGACTACAGCATGTTTCGAAGAGCCCGTAGCGCGCGACCCTTGGGTGGATGCTGGTCCTGATTTTTCTGGACATAACCTCGATACTCATTTGCACAGCTCAGTTGATGGACACGTGCTCGCCTCATTGACGGCTCGTCGATTCTCGGGCTTTCAAAGCGGTGACTCACAGGTTCTGGAAGGCGTGCGGGTTCACTTTCTCGATTCGGGCTTTAAGCTCGACGCGCAGCGAGCGCGAATGATCAGCGCTGAAGATGTTGAGCTGCATGGTAAAGTTCATGGGCGATTGAACAATGGTCGTGGATTCCGTGCGCCGAGTGTTGTCTACAGTGGACGGACGCGTATGCTTCGAATCGACGGTCCTGTTGAGTTTTACGGTCAAGGTCACAGGCTAGAGGCGTTGGGTGGCGCAAAGACAAACGATCGCTTTGAACAGTTGACACTGACGGGTCCCGTGAGCGGGTCTGCAAGGGTTGGCGAGTGATCGAAGAAATCCGTCGTATAAAACCCAGAGTTCGTGCGGATATTGAAGTTCGCTTGCAGCGTGTCAACCAGGGCTCAATGCTTGTGGTACGGCGCGCTGGCGGTGAGTCTGTACCGCTGACAGCCATCGGGTATTTTGCTTTTTTGCAAATGGATGGCGAAACGCGACTGTCCGAGATCGAGGAGCGTATCGAACACCGCTTTGAAGGTGCTGGGGTCGATGTTCATCACCTTTGCCGCCTGATCGAGCAATTGCAGGATAAGGGGCTGTTGTTTGAGGATGAGCGAGCCGTGCGCGCACGTCAGGCTTTAGAGGAGATCGGTATTTTAGCTCGGCGCGAAGACAGCTCGCCACCGAGTGATGTGATGCAAAATAGGTACAATGACGACGTTTCGGCGCTCGTGCATGCTGGCTTCGCTGCTTTAGTTGGATCGGAGTTTACCCGCGCTATGGTCAAGTTTAGAGAAGCGAGTGAGGCGATGCCAAGAAGCATGAGGCTTGCTCGACTTGTCGATGTCGTGGAGCGTATTTCTCTGGGTGACCAGCGTATTGCAGATGATCCGTGGGTCGGTATTGAGCGTATGGTTGAGCAGGCGATTGACCAACGGATTTGTCCTGCTTGCGGTGGTCAGTTGCGCCAAACCACGACTGATGCTTATCGTTGCGAAGATTGTTCGGGTGAATTTCATAAATAGCGACGCAACTCGCTTTGTGAATGCCCGATAAAGTAGTGAGGAGTTGCCTATGCCCATCCGTCCCAATGCGCCCGGTGCAGTACGCCAGCCCGTCCAATCAGAACCTGCAGCCGGCGGAGTCGGGTCGAAAGAGCCAGGAAGTGGTCATGCGGCGTCGCTAAGCGCACACAAGGATGAGTTTGTTGGCGGGAACAAGGACCCCTTGATTCAAGCAGCGATGAAGCGGTTTACGGATCGCATCAAATCGATTTTCGGGCGCGATGCGATGAGTTTGGCGAAGCGCTCTGCGGGTTTGACGAGCCAAGGACCGGAGCCTAACGATGCGCAAAAAGCAGCGCTTGAGACCGCCGCCGTTGATTTGGTCAAAGACCTCCCCGTGCGCGCGTTTAGCCCGGAAGTCGCAAACAAGGTTCAGAGCGCGCTCGCCGACCGTGGCGTCGATATCCCAAATATCGGAGCGCGTAAGGTGGGTTCCTTGGGCAGCGTGGGTGGCGACGTGGCGAAAGAGGTCGTGAGTGACTTTAGGGAAAATCACCCCAAAAGCTTTTACGGTCTAGCGACAGGTGTAGCGGTCGGTGGTGCGGTCTATGCCTACAACGAGGGCTCTGATGCGCTCAAGAAGCTCGGCATTAAGCCTAAAGTGACAGCCAAGTTGGGAGAGCACACCAAAGTGGGTGCGAGCGCGAGTTGGGGTGAGAAGTTTAGTGACTTTAGCGGTACACTCGACGCGACGCACAAGATCGGTGACGGCAAGAACAACACGACGTTGGCCGGTTCGGTCACCGCTCGTCATCGAGATGAATCCCTTGAGATTACGGCTGCTCGATTGGGTGTGACTCATCGGACAGGTGACGCAACGAAAAATACGGTAATGACTGGTCATGTGACGGCGACAAACCAGGGGGATGGATTAGACATCAACTCGCTGCGTTTAGGCGTTACGCACAACCGTAAGCATGACAACGGATGGAAATCGACCGCGACGCTGAACACGATAGCTACCTCGAGAGGTGAAGACGGGTTGACGCTCAACAGCGTTGATCTTGGGCACAAGGTCTCGAAAACTGGTTTGAGTTTGAATAATCGAGTCAAACTTGATGGACGAGGTGGCATCGATAGTGGATCGACGGTGCTCACGCAGACGGACAAGAACAAGGCGGTCAAAACGATCAAGGCCGAATACGGGAACAGTCTAGCGCTCGAAAGTATGAGTATTGGCTACAAACTGAATACGGATCGCGGGGATGGTCGCTTGAGTGTGGGCGGTCAAGCCGGCTACAACTTGAGAACCGATAGTTTCGATGCGTCGTTGAGTGCCGGTTATACCAAAGAAGACCTTGATGTTGCGATTACGGTGGGACGTAACGAGCGTCTCGGTAATTACGCTGGTGTCGGCTTGAAGTGGTCCTTTTGACGCCGTCTGATTGAGGCGGGTTCACCAAATGTGAAGGCTGATGTAGAGCGGTTTCAATGACTGCTCAACTGACACTCACAGAACTGACCATGGAGTGGCCCAACGGGACACGTGGGCTAGACGCGATTAGTCTTGAGGTTCCCGCCGGGCAATTTGTTGCAGTGATCGGTTTGAGCGGTGCGGGCAAGTCGACTTTACTGAGATCAATCAATGGGTTGATCAAGCCAACTTCGGGGCTGATCTCACTTGGCGATCAGCAGTTGACCGGTGCCGATGCTCATCAACTGCGCGCCCTGAGACGTCGCGTTGGCTTTGTATTTCAGCAGTTCAATCTGGTGAAGAGCCATACCGTGATGCGTAATGTACTCAACGGCCGTTTAGGCCATCGAGGTCTTGCCGCAGCTTTACTGGGGCGCTTTGAACCTCAAGACGAAGCCAAAGCCATGGAAGCGATTGCGGCGGTTGGACTTGCCGGCCGTGAAGAGAGTTTCTGCGCGGCGATGAGCGGTGGTCAGCAACAGCGAGTGGCGATTGCTCGCGTATTGGCTCAAGAGCCTGATTTGATCTTGGCGGACGAGCCGACGGCAAGTTTGGATCCGAAACTGACGACATCGGTACTGGGTCTTTTGCGACGGATTAACCAAGACCGGGGGATTTCGATTCTGCTCAATCTGCACGAGATCGAGCTCGCAAAAGATTATTGCGACCGGGTTATCGCCCTGCGTTCGGGCCGATTAATATGGGATGGTAGTCCGGCTGAGATGAGCGAAGATCGACTCGAAGAGATCTACAAGCTCAGCGATGAAGAATTGGAAGCTTTATGAGTCGGCTCGCCCTCTTCATACTGATTTTCAGTCCGCTTATCGCCGACGCGAAAGAGCGCATGGTGCCGGCATCACAAATGTTGGATAGTACCGGTGTACATCCCTGTGCGATGGTCGAGTGGTTTCCGAAAGCGACGGGTGATGAACCCATCGATGTCCGCTTCGCTTTGGCGCCGATCGAGAGTCAGCAAGAGGTTCAAGAGCCTGCTGAAGTTCGTTTCGCACGTGTCGTTGGCGAGTTGTTTGAGGCGCGTTATGGCACAGATGGACGTGAACCTGATCCGGTAGCACGACGTGTGCGTTTCTCGGCTGCTTCGGGCGATACAAGGGCTATTTTGCCTGCGATGCGGTCTGATCAGGTGCAGTTGAGTTGGACGGGGCCGATTCCCTTTGCTCAACTGTATCATGAGGTCGGAGCGCTGCCCTTACTCACAGCGTCTCGTTACGGCTCGCTCCACTATTTCTCGGGTTTATTGGTTCAAAAGGAGCGGGCTCAAGCAGCGGGTATCACGAGTCTATGTGATCTCAAGGGCAAGACCGTCGCTTGGGTCACTCCAACTTCGGGTTCGGGTTATTTGATTCCTAGAATGATGATGCAAGCGACCAAGTGTGCTGGTCAGCCTATTGACCCTGAAACGTTCTTCGCTCAGCAAATTATGGGTGGTTCACCGGCTGCAGTGATTAAAGCCGTAGCGAATGGTCAAGTCGATGTCGGCGCGACTTGGACGGATCCGCCAGAGGCGGGCACAGGCGCTTGGAACAAGTACTTTGGCGGGATTTACGGCGATAAAATCAAGGCGATTTGGTATTCGGACCCGATCCCGAACGATACCATTGCGGTCAGTCAGTCTTTTCGTCAAAAGCAGCCGCGTTTGGCGATGCAGGTCGGCTGCGTACTTGCCGATCTTCATCGAGACCAAACGGGGCTCGAGTTTATGCTCGATGCGTATACGATTAGCCGCATGGTTCCAGCGATGGTCCATCTCTACGAGCCGATGGCCGTAGCCTGGTGTGCCGAGCATGGTGGTGATCGATGCGATGAGCTGGCGCGCAAGCGCGGTCTGAGCTCTGTTTCAAAGACCTCCGGCGCCAACAAGCACAGTCAATGGCAAGCACCGCAGCGCGTATACAGTTCGATCGCTATTTTAGTCTTTATTATCTTGTCGGTATTGATGTTGCGTTTGCGGCCTGGGTTGGTATCACGAGTGCTTTTTGCGTTGATGGTGGTCGTGGTCGTGGCTTGGTCTGCGTTTTGGAATGATTTCCTTCCAGGACCGATTCTCGATGGCTTGTTGTCTGACCAAACGGGAAATGCTGATGGTAGTCCCAATGGACGCGGTGACTTTTTTGATCAGTTAGTTCTTATGGCGAATTTGGACCTCTCGGTCGCTGCGCCAGTGATTGAGGCGACCATTGAGACGCTTCAGACCGCCTTGGTTGCTACTTTTGTCGCGCTGATTATTAGCTTGCCGCTTGGGTTTGCCGCGGCAAATAACGTGAATGGAAGTCCGCTGGGTCGATTCATCGTTCGCTTCGGACTCAACGCTGATCGTGCCGTCGATACCTTGATCGTGGCGATTATCTTTGTTGGCGCGTTTGGGCTTGGACCGTTGGCAGGAACTTTGGCGCTTGCGGTTCATAGTGTGGGTATGTTGGCGAAACTCTTTTATGAAGCGATTGAAGAGATTGATTCAGGGCCTGTCGAAGCGCTTCAAAGTGTTGGCGCTAGCCATCTCGCCGTGATTCGCTGGGCGATGTTTCCCCAAGTTGTCCCGTATTTTATTAGTTATACACTGTATCGACTCGAGTTGAATGTGCGCGGCGCTGTTGTTCTTGGATTGGTCGGCGGTGGCGGTATTGGTCGACTTTTGATGGAATACGCAGCGCTGGCTGATTGGGGTAAAGTCGCTACGGTCGTTTTAGTGATTATGGTCCTCGTGATGGCGCTTGATATCGCCTCAGCCCGCTTGCGCAATGCGCTGACGCGTTGAGCAGTTAACCACAGTTTAGTTCGAGTATCTTTGAGAGGCATTAGAATGAACCGAGAGAACGTCTTTGTCGCTCTAGCTGGCAATATCGGGGCTGGAAAGACGACTGCAGCTAAAATCTTATCGCGCCATCTGGGCATGGAACTCTTCGCTGAGCCGGTGGTCGATAATCGCTTTTTGGCGTCTTATTACGGCGATATGAAGCGCTGGGCATTCACCCTACAGCTTGAGTTTCTAATTCGTCGTATTGAACACCATGAACTCATTCACACGGTACCCAAGGCGTGCGTGCAGGATCGAAGTCTCATCGAAGACCCGGAGATTTTTGCCAAGTACCTGCATGGGTTGGGTAATATGACCGACTCGGAACTCGATTTGTATCTCGAGTATTTCAGGCGCCTAACGCACGATGTACGGCAGCCTGATCTAGTGATTTTCTTGAAAGGCGACGAAGAGACGTCGATGGAGCGCATTCAAGTTCGAGGTCGTAAGGAAGAAGCCGGTATAACCTTAGAATTTTTAGCCGGATTGCGCGCCTATTATGATACTTTTGAAGGGGTGGCTCGCCAGAAGTATAACCTCAATTTACTGACTATTGATTTACAGACTTTGGATATGCGTACGCCCGAAGGTGAGGCGCAACTCGTTAACGCCGTGCGTGCAAATTTAGGTTGGGAAGACTAGTATGAGCAGCTTACAGAAGGTTTTGTCTCGGATCGATCAGCAACCCGGGGGTGGTGTGGTCTTTGATCTGGATTCTACTCTTTTTGATAATGGCCCGAGAACGGTTCGAATTATGTTGGAGTGGGCACACCAGCATCAACCGCAGTTGATCGCTGCGATCGAAGCTATTCCACGACATCGGATCGCTTACTCACTCGCCGAGAACGCAGCCCGAGTCGAGGGCTGGAATGAAGAGTGGCTCGAGTCGCTCAAGAGTTTTTGGTTCGACCGATTTTTCGCTGATGAATACATCAATTTTGATGAGCCGGTCGATGGTGCGCCTGAGTTTGTACGGACCTGCCGCGACCGCGGCGCTCATGTGGTTTATCTGACCGGGCGTGACGTGCCTGGTATGTGGACGGGCACCTGTAACAGCTTACGTGCCTTTGGCTTTCCTGTCGGTGTGCCGGGCGTTGAGTTGGTCTTGAAACCGAACTTTGAAATGGACGATTCTGTGTTCAAGGGGAACGTCATTCCGCAAATCGATGCCTATTGTTCGGGTGGGGTCGTGGCAACCTTTGAGAACGAAGCGAAGAACTTGATTGTGATGCGCGAGTCGTGGCCGAATGCGGAGCATATCTTGCTCGACACGAATTGGGACCCGCGACATCCTGCGAGTCTGCGTGATAGTTTTACTAAAGTTCCTGATTTTCGTTTGTCATAAAAAATAAATCAGGGAGTCCGAAGACCCCCTGATGGGTACACACACTGTGCTGGATGGTGCGACTAGAAATCGTCGTCACTATCTGAAGATCGTCGAGCGGGTTCTTCGTCCATGGGTTCAACTGAGCGCTCACGCTCGATTCGTCTTTTCGAGCGCGACGCAGAGCGCTTGGCTTGACCAAAGCTGTAGGTCGCTGAGACCATGGCAAATGGTGCATCTTGCCACAGGAAGTACAAACTACCTTGGTTGAGTGTGGCATCGATCTGCAGCTTATCAAAGTTGAACCCTAAGCCTGCATTCCAGCCAAAGTCAGGAGAGTAGCCCCATGTACTGGCTGCGTTACCACCATTGAATCCGCTAACCCTGGTGTCGGTGAAGCTATAATCCATGCCCACGCGTGTGGTGATCCATGGTCGGACTTTATACTCGGCAGACATACGAATACCTGGCAGCACCATCGCCGTCGTGGTGGTCGTATCATTGGTCTCATCACCGTCATTGTTGGGGTCCAAGTAGGACTGTCCATAGTTGAGCACCGCATACGCGGCGACCAGGGGTCCATCGTCAATTTGCACTTTGGGGCCTACACCAAGCGTCACGTTACTCCGGGTCCATTGGCTGGTGATATCCTTTTCGCCTGTACTATCGACTTTCCAGCCTTGACCGATATTCAGGCCAAAGAAGCCGCCGACATCCAGTCCCTTCCCGAGATTATAGTAGGCACGTGAGGAAAGCCCAAAGTTGCTGTCTTGGGCTTGGAAGATCGTCGTACTGTCGTCGACTTTAGCTCCCGAAGTGGTCACGATATGTACAGCGTTGTCGAGATGAAGCGCGCCGCCTCGATAGGTGGCACCGAGTCGTATGTTGTATGCACTTTGACTATCTGAATCATCGAGTGTGGCGATGTTGTCGCCGTCGGGTACTTCGTTTTGCGCCCAAGTGAGGCCCTGCCCCATACCGAAGCGAAGACCGATACTAAGGGCATTGGACACTTTCATACCAAAAAACCCGTCAATACGTTCGATGGGTGGAGCGCCGATCCCCGATACATCTGGGAGTTTCAAGCCAAATCCAGCCAGAGCGGCGCGTTCTCGATTGCGATCGCCCCAACCGACGAGCGTTTGTTCTTGTGGGCCACGGTGAATCGCTACGCCGAAAGTCATCGATTCATGACCCATCGCGAACAAAGCACCTCCGGACCCTTCGGCCATACCTAAATCAAGCGTCAGCCGATTTTGGTAGAGATGAACAGCTTGCGGAAATAAGAAGCTATCATCGGCATCTTGAATCAAGTCGTTGCCCGCTAAACTGGTTCTGCGATCCGCTAGGGCAGGGGTTGCGAGCAAGGCTAAGCCGGCAACCAGACAAGACCCCTTTAAGACGTTGCGATTCATCGGTTTCCTCCCGTGGAACGTTGCGACGCTGCGCCGCGCACTCTTGCCATGTCAAGATCGCGCGAGCGCATCGCGAGCGTTGATGATAATGACACTGTAGAGGAGGGTTGCTGTTTTGAGCAAAAACCTGACCGATGCTGTAGACAAACTATCACAATTGGGTGTCGAATTTGGTGATGTGCGCCGTGTGGAACGGGCCACTGAGTGGATTACCGCCAAAGGCGAACGCCTCGATACGCACAGCGTAAGCGACGAACACGGCGTGTGTGTGCGCGCCGTTTTTGGCGGGCGATGGGGCTGTGCTGCTGGGGTTGTAACGGATGCGGATTCGGCTGTGCGCCTTGCGGAGCAGGCAGTGGCACAGGCGAAGCGTCGTGCCGCTGTCGAAGGTCGGGGGCCGGCGCTCGTTGATCGTGGTTCCACTCAAGGTAAATGGTCGAGTTCCATGGTTGAAGACCCAGCCGATGTAAGCGATTCCGAAAAGTATGATCTTCTTCTGGCCGCGACTGCCGAAATGAGTCGAGAAAAGGATGTGCGACAAGCCAAAGCCAGTATGGTTTTTGAAGCGACGGATACGCTGACCTATACGACCTCTGGAAGCCGCTTTCACCAGCGTACACAGCGGAGTGGAGCGGGCATCGAGGCAATCGCCGTGAGCGATTCAGGTGAAGTGCAAAACCGGACCTATCCGAAAGGCCATGAAGGCGGTTGCCAGCAAGCGGGCTACGAGGCTGTTCGCGGTCTCGATTTGGTGGGTCATGCACCTCGAGTTGCCTCTGAGGCCGCTCAGTTGCTCACCGCCCCGTTGATGCCGGATTTGGAGACGACGATTATTTTGCACGGGTCGCAATTGAGTTTGCAGGTCCATGAGAGTGTCGGGCATCCACTTGAACTCGACCGCGTCCTCGGCGATGAGATTAGTCTCGCGGGTGGCTCTTTTGTCCAGCGAGAGCGCTTGGGCATGCGTTACGGATCGGATTTGGTGAATTTGGTTAGCGACCCGACAACGCCGGGAGCCCTTGGCTCCTATGGCTGGGATGAAGAAGGTCAGCCGGCAAGCCGTTTTGATCTGGTTCGAGACGGCAAGTTCAAAGGTTATCTGTCCGGCCGCTTTAGTTCGGGACGAGCCGGTCTTCCAAGCGCCGGTACTGCGCGTTCAGATGGCTGGGCGGGTTACCCGATCGATCGCATGGCGAATGTTGACTTGGAGCCTGGCGATGCGGGCTCGCTCGATGATCTGATCGCCAATACCGATTCGGGATTTTTACTGGCTAACAATCGCTCGTGGTCGATTGATCAGGTGCGTTTGAACTTTCAATTCGGTTGTGAGATCGCTTGGGAAATCAAGGGGGGGCGTCTGGGGCAGATGTATCGAAACCCTCTGTATGTCGGAAATACGCCCCAGTTTTGGGGGAACTGCGATGCTATTTGCGGCCCTGAGGAATGGAAAAGTTGGGGTTGGTTCTTCTGCGGTAAGGGCGACCCGATGCAGATTGCGCACGTCGGACATGGGGTCGCGCCCGCACGGTTCCGCAATATCCGAGTTCGGAGTGCTTAGATGAGAACCGATCAAGACATCGCTAAGCACGTCGCCAAGTTGGCTCAATACCCGACCGATGTGTCGGTCCAACATAGCCGTATGCATCATCTGCGCTATGGTGGCGGCGAGGTGGTCCTTGACCAAATGGTCGAGCATCGCACCGTCACTATTCGTACATTAGTTGATGGGCACCTAGGCATTGTTCATTCCGAGCGTTTGGACCCTCAAAACCTTGAGCACTGTGTGGAGAGGGCCGTGGCTTTAGCAGAGGCAAAGCGCGGCCCTCGAGAACTTGATGAACTTCCGGACCCGGATGAGCTTGGTCATCAGGATCGTCGCGACCAGGCGCTGCTGGAGTGGACGGATCATGGGAAACATGCTGCCGTCGTTGATCAACTTAAGCGTGCTCGCGCAGCTGATCTTCTCCTTGCAGGTTCTGTATCAAGTGGCAGTACGCGGCGTACCTTGTTGAGCAGTCGGGGCGCCGTGATGAGTGAAGAGGGGACTGTCGCTAAAGCACAGTTTATCAGTCAAAGCCCACTTGCATCCGGTTACAGTCATTCGATTAGCGCCGATTTGAAGCATTTGGATCTGCCATCGCTCTGTGGTTCGTCTATCGAGAAGGCAAAGCTCGCAAGCCGCCGGGTGGATTTGGATGTGGGGCGTTACGATGTGGTCCTCGAGCCGCATGCTGTGGCTGAGTTGCTCGAATGGATGAGCGGGATCGCGTTCACCGCGCAGAGCGTTGAGGATGGAACCTCCTTTTTGAGTGGGGGGCCAGGGGCGCAGGTGACCGGATCGAACATTACCGTTTATGATGATGCGAGTCGGCCGCTTGGCTTGGGATTGAGCACGCTCTTCGACGGCGAGGGGCAGCAGCCTCAGCGGGTGACGTTTATCGATCAAGGTCGCAGCGGTGATGTGGTTTACTCAGCAGCCTCAGCGGCGCGTAAGGGGTGTACATCGACCGGACACTCGGATGGTTCTGGAGGTGAGCAGATCAATCATATTCATATGGCTGGCGGAACGCAGACCCTCGATGAGCTGGTGGGCGGTCTCAAACGAGGGATTTGGGTGAACCGCTTTCATTATGTGAATGGTTTGCTTGATCCGCCTAAGGCGACGATGACGGGCTTGACCCGAGATGGTTGCCTCTATGTTGAGGACGGGCAGCCTGTCGGCGGCTTTTCAACCATGCGGTTTACCGAGTCCATTTTAGAAGCATTTAGTCGTTGCGATGGACTGACCGAGTTGTTGACCGCTGTCTCCAGCGGTTGGCGTGATGGCGGCGCATTCGTTGTCCCGTCTATCCTGCTTCGAGACTTCCACTTTACAAGCAAGCAAGGTGGCGTCTCCTGATTGCGCTCGGGCTCTATGCACTGTGGTTGATGGCACCGCAGCCGACTGAGCAAGGGGCGGTTCCACCGCCAGCGGTCGGGACTTGGGTCGATTACAGCTGGGAGGTACCGAACCAGCCGAAGAGCCGGATCCGTTATTCGGTAGTGGGTGGTGACGCCTCAGGGCGCCGCCGTTTCGAGATCGTGATTCTTAAGGGGAATCAACTGGCACGTTTTGGTTACGACGTCCTGGTTGATGGGACGCGGGCGCGCCAGGTTGCCCAGCTCGGTCCTCACGGCGCAGTTTTGCTAATTCCCGATACCAAGCTCACGCTGCCGGAATTACCGAAAATGGATCCGTCGAAACGGCCAGGTAATCCAAAGAAAAAATGGAAGAAAATTACCGTCCCTGCGGGTACTTTTCGTTGTCAGGAAATTGTCAGTGTCCAAGGCGTTGCGTGTATCGATCCGAGCTTGATGCCGATGAACGTTGTCCGGTTTGAGGGGAAGGCCGCCGGCCGCATGGTGCTGATGGCGCGTGGTTTTGACGCCAAGCCTGAGATTCGCGGCACACCTCGCCCTTTACCGAGACTTGATCCCTCGGCCATCCCTTCGTCGCCACCCTCTACAGCGCCGAAAAGTCCGTAACTCAGACTGATCAAGTGCAAGGATGGTCATCTCAGGCCTTCACCTTCGTCGCAGTTTTGCTAAGCGTTTGACGAGGAGGCCTCACTTGGACAAGCCCACGCTGATACTGGTTGACGGATCTGGTTATATTTTTCGTGGTTATTTCGCCATTCGATCGATGACCGCTTCGGACGGTACACCCGTTAATGCTGTCTTCGGTTATTCGAGCATGATCTTATCGTTGCTTGCCGATTTTGAGCCGCAGCAGATTGTCGTTGCCTTTGATACCAAGGGTCCAGGCTTTCGGCATGACATCTATCCTGAATACAAAGCAAACCGACCGCCGGCACCCGAAGATTTGGTGCCCCAATTTTCGCTCATTCGTGAGGCGACAGATGCCTTTGGACTTCATCGAGTTGAGGCCGCCGGTTGGGAGGCTGATGATCTCATCGCCACAGCCGCAACCCATGCGGTAGCTAATGGTCAAGATGTCGTTATCGTCTCGGCTGATAAGGACTTAATGCAGCTGATTCGGCCGGGCGTTCGCATGCTGGATCCGATGAAGCGTCGCTGGATTGATGAAGAGGTGGTTCGTGAGAAGTTTGGTTGTCGTCCTGATCAAGTGATTGAGGTTCAGGCGCTCGCTGGCGATAGTTCAGATAACATCCCTGGAGTTCATGGGATTGGCGTGAAGACGGCGGCTTTGCTCTTGGAAGAATATGGAACGCTTGAAGGAATTCTGGAGGCAGCCCACGCCACCGATGACAAGGGTAAGCCGCTCATCAAGCAGAATAAACGCCGAGAGCGGTTGCAAGAGCAAGCCGATATGGCGCGAATTTCTTTGGAACTCGTGCGGCTTCGAGATGATGGACCGTTGGATTATGATCCGGAGCAGTTTCAATGGGGCGGTTTAGACCCCGCTCAAGTTTCGCCCTTCTTCGACCGATTGGGCTTTCGTCGGCTCCAGCGGCATCGGTTGCTCACCGCAGCGCGGGAGAATCTCGCTGCTGAGGCAGCTGCATCGGGTGGTTTGGATCGAGCAGGTTATCGCCTGATTCGAGATGCCAAAGAGCTGCTTCAGGTGTGTGACGCGATTCGCCAATCCGGGGCTTTTGCTTGGGACACCGAAACCACAGGCTTAAGTCCTGCTGAAGATCATATGGTGGGTCTTAGCTTGGCTTGGGGGCCGGGTGAAGCGGTCTATGTCCCCTTTGATCATGTCGATGAGTTAGGCAATCGCAGAGAAGACCAACTTCAATGGCGTATGGTTCGCAGTTTGGTGGGTCGTTTGCTGACTGATGAACGGCTCAAGCAGTATGCTCAGAACTGGAAGTTTGATGCGCGTATGATGAGCGCTGCTGGGGTTCCGGTTAAAGCGCCCGATGGTGATCCTATGATCGCGAGCTATTTACTGGATCCCGTGGCTCGTAATCTCAAGCTCGATGACCTGGCACGGATGCGCTTGGGTCATGAGATGCTTCCCTATGCTACCGTTGCTGGTGATGTGCCTCACTTCGGTTATGTGGACCTCGATAAAGCCTGCAGCTACGCGGCTGAAGATGCCGACGCAACCTTGCGCTTAGCCTTGCATATGGAGCCCGAGGTGCGTGCGCATGGTTTGGGTGAGTTGTACGAGCAAGTTGAGTTACCCTTGAGTCGTGTCTTGAGTCGTATGGAAGACGTTGGCATCGCATTAAATCTCGATGTATTGACGCAGTTGAGCGCCGAACTTGCTGAGCGGCTGCAACGGGCTCAGGCGCGTGCTCATGACCTCGCTGGGACAGAGTTTAACCTGGGCTCACCCAAACAAGTCGCTGAGGTCTTGTTTGACAAGTTGGAGCTCCCTGTACTCAAGAAAACAAAGTCCGGCCCATCGACTGATGCCTCGGTGCTGCACAAGCTCGCTGACCAAGGTCACGAGTTGCCAAAGACGTTATTGATGTGGCGGCATGACGCCAAGTTACGCAGTACTTATGCCGAGGTTTTGCCCAAGGCGCTTGGACCTGATGGGCGATTACATACTCGCTATTTACAAACGCGAACGGCAACAGGACGTCTTGCTTCAGCTGATCCCAACCTACAAAATATTCCTATTCGCACGGCCGAAGGCCGGCGAGTCCGCCAAGCGTTCTGTGCCTCGCCGGGAAAGGTCTTGGTGAGTGCTGATTACAGTCAGGTTGAACTCCGTATTCTCGCTCATATGAGCGAAGACCGAATTTTGATCGATGCGTTCAATCAAGGCCAAGATATTCATCGTCGCACCGCTTCCGAATTATTTGGCGTGCCTCCTTTGTTGGTGAGCCCGGATCAGCGACGAGATGCTAAAGCGATCAATTTTGGCATTGTCTACGGTATGGGGGCTTTTCGTCTCGCTGCAGAGCTCGGGATTGATCGAGCGCAAGCTCGTGAGTATCTTTCGACCTTTCATGAGCGTTACGCTGGGGTGCGGCGGTTTCATGAGACCTGCGTGAAGCAGGCTCATGCCGAAGGCTGTGCGTTGACTTTATTTGGTCGACGACGGCCGATCCCTGAGATGCGCTCGAGTTCTCAACGTGATGTCGCTCAAGGAGAGCGGATCGCCATTAATACGCCGGTTCAGGGGACAGCAGCAGATGTTTTGAAAATGGCGATGGTTGCGCTTCAGAAGCGGTTGGACCAAGAATACGCACAGACTCAGATGCTTCTTACCGTTCATGATGAGTTGGTGCTTGAGGTTCCTGAAGAGGACCTGCCCGCCGTCTTGGCGTTGACACGAGAAGTGATGGAGGGAGCGGTTCAGCTTCGCGTGCCCCTCGTTGTCGACGTGGGTCACGGTCATCATTGGGGTGAGGCGCATTGAACTGGCGATCCCGCGCGACCTGCGGCATCTTGTCTCTTGGAGACGGACTGATGATGCGTCGATGGATATGCGCTGTGACCCTGGGTCTGATGAGTGCTTGCGGTCAGATGGAGCCGCTTGACGGCAACCGGATTGTGGTGACTGCTGACGCTGGTGCTGTGTTTGATGCGGGTACTTTGCGTGATGCTGGCGAGGTCAAACCCGATGCCGCATCGCCTGATGCAGGTGTTGCGCGACCAGCAGATGATCATTCTAATGCACGAGTGAGCGGGAGTCGGGTCAGTCCAGGACAAGGTATTGCTGGTGTTCTCGATGGCGAATCAGACGTGGACTGGTTTGTTTTTACTGCCGGTACGGGTGATCTTCATCGGATTGAAACGCGTGGCGAAACCGACACGAAGTGCAGTTTATACGATGCGGATGGTCGCGCGCTGGGGTCGAACGACGATGATGGCGATGGATTGAATTGTCGAATCGACGAAGTGTTGACCAGCGGCAGTGACTACTACGTCATGGTTGAGCATTTTAGTGAATCGGGGACAGGCAACTACACGCTTTATGTTGAGATCCTATCTGCGCTCACAGTAGCGCCTGAGTTCACTGCACAACCAATTTCGGTGGCTGCGGGTGAGTCGATTGCTTTGATCGGCAGTGGCTTTAGCGCGCTTGGACGCGTTGGTTTTGAGGTTGCTCGTGGCGGTGTTCAGTCCGAGCAACTGGAAACGGTTGCCGATGAAAGCGGTTCAATTGAGACCGTTTGGCAGACGACGAGGCAAACCCGCCCAGGCTCTTTTCGACTCGTCGCGACGGATCAGCTCACGGGCATGACGAGCGCAGTTGTTGAAGTCACCGTGACGTCTCCGCCCGACGATGATCATGCTGATGAACGAGCGGGCGCGACGACCATTCGATCCGGTCGAGCCACGCCGGGAGAAGTTCATCGGGCGAATGATGTGGACTGGTTCCGCTTTCGAACAAGTCATGCTGGCGAATGGGTCATCAGTACGCGCGGAGATTTAGATACGTTATGCGTCCTGATGTTTGGTGATGAAGAAGTCGATAGCGATGATGATGATGGTACCGGATTAAACTGTCGGATCGAGACAGTGCTGCAAGCGGATCGCGATTATTTTGTCCGGGTTGAGAGTTACGAAGCCGACATTGGTCGTTATGAACTCGTCGTCATTCCGCCGCCAGTTCCCGATGATCACGGCAATGCTATCGAGACGGCAACCGTCCTTGGCGCAGACACCTCAGCATCGGGTCGGCTTGGCGCTGCTGGTGATATTGATGTCTTTGGTTTTACAGCTCAATTTACGGGTAATTATAGGTTTTGGACGATCGGTGTTTCTGACACCGCATGCCGTTTGCTGGGCTTACGAGGAATTGAGCTCGCGTCGGATGATAACTCGGGTATTTTATGGAACTGTGAAATCGAGAGACGATTAGAGGCGGGTACGACTTATTTCATTGCTTTGCGTCATGCTGACGCGGAAGGAACAGGCTCGTACTGGTTGTTTATGAACGCTCCGGATGGCTCGCCGATCGACGATCACGGCAATTCTCTTGATGGCGCCACTTTGATTGCCGACAACGGCACGATACCAGGACAAATTGAGGTCGAGCGCGATCGCGATGTGTTTCATTTCTTTGCGAGTCGAGATGGTGATTGGATCATTGAGACCTCGAGTAATCTCGATACGGTTTGTGAAGTCATCAGTGATCAAGACACGCAGATTGATAGTAATGATGACGCGGGCGAAGATCGCAACTGCCGCATAACAGTCCGCTTGGTTGGCGGTACCCGTTACGGAGTCGATGTGCGTTTGTTTGGTGACGGTGGAACAGGCGCCTACAGGCTTCGTCTGACTCCACCCTAGTCTAACTAATTACGCCGTGTGCGCGTCCGACTTTAGTAAATGCTGCAACGGCTCGATCCACTTCTTCCACACTGTGCGCCGCAGAGAGTTGCACGCGAATTCGTGCTTCGCCTCGCGGCACTACGGGAAAACTGAATCCGATCACATAGATTCCCTCGTCGAGAAGATCGTCTGCCATCCGGCTGGCCAAGGCTGCATCACCGAGCATGACGGGCACGATCGGGTGCGCGCCGGGCAATAGATCAAAGCCCACCGATTCCATACCTTGGCGGAAGCGTTCGGTGACGACCTCGAGATGATCACGCCGCTCGGTGCTCGCACTGAGCAGATCAATGGCGGCGATCGATGCCGCCACGATGGTTGGGGCAACGGTGTTGGAAAAAAGGTAGGGCCGGCTGCGTTGCCGCAGCATCGCTACGACCTCTCGTGTGGCGCATGTAAAGCCGCCACTTGCGCCGCCAAGGGCTTTTCCCAGCGTGCTTGTGACTATATCGACACGACCCATTACGTCACAATGATCGATGCTTCCGCGACCCCTCGGACCGAAGAATCCTGTGGCATGGCTGTCATCGACATGGACGATCGCATCGTAACGATCAGCCAGATCACAGATCTCCTTTAGCGGTGCACAGAAGCCATCCATGGAGAAGATACCATCCGTCGTGATCAACCGCGTGCGCTTGTCTTGATGCTTGACCAGGCAGTCTTCGAGCGCAGCCATATCGGCGTTGGGGTAGCGCTCCCTTGACGCCTTACACAAACGAACACCATCAATGATGCTCGCATGATTCAGAGCATCCGAGATAATGACATCATCTTTATTGAGCAGGGTTTCAAAGAGACCACCATTGGCATCAAAGCAGCTGGTGTAGAGAATCGTATCTTCAAATCCGAGAAACTCGCTGAGCTTAGCCTCGAGGGTTTTATGAGCGCTTTGGGTACCACAGATAAAGCGGACTGAACTTAAACCAAAACCGAACTCATCCAATCCGCTCTTTGCGGCGTTCACTAATACCTCATTGTTCGACAAGCCTAAATAGTTGTTGGCGCAAAAGTTCAACACATGGGATGGCCCAACGGCAATTTCTGAGCCTTGTGGGCCCAAAATAATTCGTTCTTCTTTGTACAGGCCTGCTTGGCGGATCTCGTCTAATTCCGATGCTAAACGGTCATTAATCGCTTTCGACATAGTCGTTCCTCTCATGGCGGTCGGACCATGCCGCTTGCACTGAGGGTCGGCAAGGGGTCGACCGCAAACTCTCTTTGTCTCATGATCGTGCTGGCCCGCTCTCAATTTGAGGCATCTGGAGTAATTAAGTGCTCACAGCGAACCAACTACTCAAACTCGCTTGCACCGTGTGGAGCGAGTTTCTCGGTGTGACGGCTTTACCCGCTGCACCGGACTTGGTTCCAAGCGGTGATCTCGTGACGGGTGTCGTTTATTTTCAGGCAGGTGGTGGTGTTGCTGTGACGCTCGGGCGAATGACTGCTCGGCAGCTCGCATCGAAAGTGTTCATGATTCCTGAGGATGAAGTCACGCATCAAGATGCCGACGACTTAACTGGTGATCTCGCCACGATTTTTGCGAACAATGCAGCCGCACACGTCCACAGTACGGTTAAGGCGAACAGCGTCGTTATTCATGATTCCGGGTTGCCAGACCAACGATTGTCAAACCACCCAGACGGCCCGCTGATGGTCTGGCTCGAAAGCCATGATCAACCGGTTTTGGTCCGACTATTCCAAGCCTGACTCTAACGTTTCTTACGACGCGATTTCTTAGCCGCTTTGCGTTTGGCTTTAGCTTTAGCCTTTTGTTTTTGTGAGCGCGCTTGGGGCGCATTTCCGCCGGCATAGCCAGGTGGGGTATAACCTCTAGGCATACCACGCGGCAGCTGCATTTGCTGAGCGCCTCCACCCGCGCCGGGCATGCCGAGCATGTCGCCAAACATTTTGGATGGGTCCATGCCCTTCATCTTCTGCATGGCAGCAAACTGCTTGAAGCCCGGCAGGTTACCTAACAAACCGGGGTTCGTTCCCAGCACGCTCATCATTTGCTTCATGCCATTAAAGCGTTTGATGAGGTCGGCGACCGCCTCGGGTTTGTGACCCGAGCCACGAGCGATCCGTCGCCTTCGACTCGCATTGATTTGCGCCGGATCATCGCGTTCACCGGGGGTCATCGATTGGATCATGGCTTTAAATCGGCTGAGAATCTTTTCATCGAGCTGACCTGAGTCTGCCAGGTCGCCCATACCGGGCATTCGATCCATCACACCTTTGAGGTTGCCCATTTGACCGATGAGGTCGATCTGCTTGACGAAATCATTGAGCGTGAATTGCCCGCTCAGCAGCTTCTTTGCATCAGCTTCTGCCTCGTCTTCATCAACGAGCTCCTCAAAGTCCTCCATGAGGCTGGTAATATCGCCCATGCCCAAAATACGTTGGGCGAGGCCTTCTGGTCGAAACACTTCAAGTTTGTCAGTGGTTTCGCCCATGCCGAGGAACTTGATCGGTTTCCCAGTAACGGCTTTGATCGAGATCGCGGCACCGCCGCGGGCGTCGCCATCGAGTTTGGTCAGGCAGAACCCTGAAATTTCAAGACGCCGATTGAATTCAGCAGCTGTTCGAACCGCATCTTGACCGATCATCGCATCGACGACGAGCAGGATATTGCCCGGGTCGACCTGCGCTTTGATCGCTTCGAGCTCATCCATGAGCTGAGCATCGATCGCGAGACGGCCCGCAGTATCATAAATGATCGCATTGCAGCCCTTTTTATGAGCTTCTTTCTGACCTTTTACGCACTGGGTGACTGCATCGGAGCCGGGCTCGTGAAAGACAGGAACACCAAGCTGGCGGCCGAGGGTCTTGAGCTGTTCCACCGCCGCTGGTCGATAAATATCGGCAGCAACAAGAAGCGGACGCCTGCCCTCTTTTTTGAGTTTGCGTGCCAGTTTTCCGGCGGTCGTGGTTTTCCCCGAACCTTGCAAGCCGACCATCATAATGGAGACGGATTTATTGCCGGCTAAATCCGTATCTTGAGGGCCCATGAGCGCCTCAAGCTCCTTGAGACAGATGTAGGTAAAGTGATCACCGGGTCGCACGCTTTTACGTTTGTTCGGCTTCCCTGCCTCGAGCTGAACAATCTCGCCGAGTGCCTTTTCTTTGACCGACGACAAGAAAGATTTAACGACGCCGAATTCGACGTCAGCTTCAAGTAAGCTCAGACGGATATCGCGAATCGCTTGATCGATATCTGCTTCCGTGAGTGAGCGTTTGCTTGACAGTGATAAACGGGCGTTTTTAAATCCCTGCCGGACGGCATCAAACATCGGTTATCCTTTGGCTTTATCGAGCGCTTGGGCGAGATCTGCGATGAGGTCATCGGCGGACTCGATGCCGACGCTCAAGCGAATAAAATCATCATGAATGCCCAGTGCCTGTCGTGCTTCTGCGGGCACCGACGCGTGCGTCATAATCGCTGGGTGTTCGATCAGTGATTCAACGCCGCCAAGACTCTCGGCGAGGCTAAATACTTCTACCGATTCGAGAAATCGGCGAGCCGCATCAAGTCCACCGTTGATATGAAAGCTGATCATACCACCAAAGCGCTGCATTTGCCGTTTGGCGATCTCGTATTGTGGGTGGGTAGGCAAACCCGGATAGATCGTCTTTTTGACCATCGGGTGATTGACTAAGAATTCGGAGCAGCGTTCAGCGTTATCGCAGTGACGGTCCATGCGTACATGCAGCGTTTTGATTCCGCGCATGGTCAAGAAGCAGTCCTGAGGTCCCGGATTTCCGCCCATGGAATTAAGAATAAACTGGATCGCTTCGATCCATTCTTCATCGTCGGTAACGATCGCTCCGCCGATCACATCACTGTGTCCACCGAGATATTTTGTGGTGCTGTGAGCCACCATCGTTGCGCCCAATTTGAGGGGGCTTTGTAAGTAGGGGGTCGCAAAGGTATTATCGACAACCGAAGCGACACCGGCTTCCCTGCACAGCGAACAAATCGCCTCTATATCAACGACTTTAAGGGTCGGATTTGTGGGGGTTTCTATCCAGCATAGTTTGGTGTTGGGCTGCAGAGCCGAGCGCATCGCTTTAAGGTCCGTTTGATCGACGAAGCTAAATTCAAGCCCCAGGCGCTTGTACACTTTATCCATGAGCCGAAACGATCCGCCGTAGACATCATCGCCGCAAATCACATGATCACCAGGGTTCAAGCAGGCAAGAACAGCAGAGGTCGCTGCAGATCCGGAGGCAAAGGCACGAGCAAACTTACCGCCTTCAATACTGGCGATATTGCCTTCGAGTGCCACTCGTGTCGGGTTTGATGTCCGGCTATATTCATAACCCTTGAAGACGCCTGGACTCTCCTGGACATAGGTCGAAGTCTGAAAGATCGGGGTCATGATCGCGCCCGTTGTTGGGTCGGGCTCTTGACCGCCGTGGATCGCACGCGTTCCAAAGCCGGTTGCCGACCAATCTGATTTTAGCGTCATGTGGTGCTCCGCCAACTAGTGGCGCAGCCACTACGGGTTCGCTCGCAATCCTTCAAGCTCTAATGAACGTTACGGGAGAATAATCAGAGGATCTTGCCGCTTCGCTTTCTAGAAGACAGACTGTGGATATGAGTACACTGTTTGGCCCTCATTTTATTGATGCGCACGGTCATGCAAGCGATCATCTTGGTTGTTTGCATGGACGCGTCTTTGTTGCTGACGGCGAGCACGTTCATTTGCCCGGTGCGTTCGCTGTTCCTGGGCTCTGCGATAGCCATCTGCATTTGATGGGTATGGGCTGGGCGATCGATCAAGTGGACTTGATGGGTTGTGATTCCGTCGCTGAGGTCCGTCAGCGTATCACGCAATGGATCCAAGATCATCCGACGGCTTCTGTGATTCGGGGGCGAAGCTGGAATCATACCCGTTTCGAAGCTCAACGCTTGCCCTGCGCATCCGATTTAGCGGGGTTGACGGATAAGCCCATCTACCTCACCCGCCAAGACGGACATGCGTGTTGGGTGAATCAGCGCTTGCTTGATCAATCCGGTGTAAATGCTGCCACCGAGGATCCATTTGGTGGCCTAATCATGCGCAATGATACAGGCTCAGCCACGGGTATCTTTTTGGATGCCGCGATGCCTTTGGTCGCTCAGCACATGCCAGACCCGACCGAGCAGCAAGTCAGGCGATGGCTTGATCATGCGCTTGATCGCTGCGCTCGTGCTGGCTTGACCGCCGTTCACGATGTGGATGTACCGCTTCAGAGCTTTTATGAGCTTGAGCGCCTCGATGCGCTCGGGCAGCTGCCCCTACGCGTCTATTGCTACTTGCGCGATGAGCCCGAGAGTTGGCGAATTTTAGAGGAGCGCGGGTTTCGCTGGCAGGGATCAGGTGGTCGGCTCAACCTGATGGGGATCAAGTTTTTTGCCGATGGGGCATTAGGAAGTCATGGCGCAGCGATGCTGTGCGCGTATTGTAATGATCCCGGTCGTGGGTTGGTCTTGTTGAATGACGAGGAGTTACTTGAACGGATCACGCGTTGTCAGGAGTTGGGTTTTCAGAGCGCAACTCATGCCATCGGTGATGCCGCGAACCGATCGACGATTCAGGCGATTATCGGAGCTCAGCAAGGTGACCATCGTCTACGACATCGTATTGAACACGCTCAGATCCTCGCACTTGATGATTTCGAACTCCTTGCCCGTTCGGGGGCAATCGCCAGTATGCAGCCCGTCCACGGGACGTCAGATATGCCCTGGGCGAAGGCATGGATCGGTGAGGAGCGACTACGCGGTGCCTATGCGTGGCGTCGCATGCAGACGCATGGAGTCCCTATGGCGTTTGGTTCTGATGCGCCGGTTGAGCCGGTTTGTCCGCTGGCCGGGTTGCAAGCAGCTTGGTCGGCTGAAGTCGCAAATGGTCGTATTCCTGAGCCCTGGCTGACGGCGCATTGTCTCGATTTTGCTCAGGCATTAGCTGGATTTACATCGGGTGCTGCTTACGCCGTTCACCGTGAGCATGAGTTCGGTCGCCTGCAGCCAGGTTATGCTGCAGACCTAACGTTGTTGAGCGGTGACCCCCGCGCCTCGGAGCGAGGCTGGTTTGGTGTGGAGGTCGTTGGCACCGTGTTGGACGGAGAACAGGTTTAGCTGGTCGCCATTCGTTCGATCAGATCGATTTGGCTGATGACGCCAACGACGTTTTCGCCATCCATCGCAAGAACCACTTTGTTGTGTTTAAACTGGGGTGCTACGGCTGACAACGAGGTCGTATGCTCTGCCGTAGCGAATGCTTGCGTGGCGAGCTCACCGACTTGAATCGAGGGTTCTCCACCGCTGAGTAGGTGGTCGAGTAGATTTGATTCATCGATCACACCGACGAGACGGTCGTCGTCAAAGACTGGCGCCTGGCTAATGTCGTGGTTGCGCATCAGGGCAACCGCGTCTGAAACATTTTGTGACGCCGATACGGACAGCAGCTCGCCGTCGCGGCCTTTGATCATATCCGCGACGGTATCGGTGCCTGGCTCTGGTCCCAAGAACCCGTTTTCAAGCATCCATGTATCGTTGAATTGCTTGGTCAAATAGCGACTCGCCGAGTCGGGCAAAAGAACCACGATATTTTCCTTCTTTTGCGTCTTTTCAGCGTATTTGATCGCAGCGACGATCGCTAAACCGCCAGAGCCGCCGGTGAGAACGCCTTCGAGTTTCGCTAAGTCTCGATTGGCGTGGAAGCTCTCGCGGTCGGTAACCTGAATAATCTCGTCGACGAGATCTAAGTCGATCGTACCGGGCAAGATATCTTCGCCAACACCTTCGACCTTGTAGGTGAACGCTTCGGTCATTTTTCCGGTGCGCTTCAAATCGTAATAGATGCTCCCGATTGGGTCGCCGCCGACGCATTTGATTCCCGGTTTCTTCTCTTTGAGGTAGCTGCCTGTTCCGCTGATCGTTCCACCTGTACCAAGTCCCGAGACAAAGACATCAATTTCACCCTTCGTCTGCTCCCACAGCTCGGGGCCTGTGGTGAGGTAGTGAGACTCCGGATTGGCTGGGTTGAAGTATTGATTGGCATAAAAGGCGTTGGGTGTTTCGTCGGCAATCCGTCTGCTCACTGAGTAATACGAACGTGGGTCGTCGGCTTCGACGTTGGTCGGCGTGATCACAACCCGGGCGCCGACGGCACGAAGACTGGCAGCTTTTTCTTCGCTGATTTTATCGGGCATGACGAAGATGCATTTGTACCCGCGAACCGCCGCCACAAGGGCGAGTCCCATACCGGTATTGCCGCTGGTGGCTTCAACAATCGTGCCGCCCGGTTTGATTAAACCTTCGCGCTCAGCTCGGTCGATAATGTTGATACCGATACGATCTTTGACCGAACCACCGGGGTTCATATATTCAAGTTTGACATAGATGTCGGCTGGCACATGCCGCGCCATCTGTTGAAGCTTGACGATGGGTGTGCCACCGATCGCATCGAGTACATTGGCAACGCTTCCAGACATGAGCGAATCAGACATGTCGCGCCCTCTTTTCTATGCGGCGCGCTACCACAGGTTTTGGTATGCCAAAACCATTGACCAAATCTCTTGCACCTCGTCCTGGAATATCTCAAACAGGGTGCGGCCTGGATTAGGTTGCGAGTTTGCTCTATTTTAAGGCGAGGAGTCACTATGTCTGAAGACGAGAAAATCGAGCAGTCAGATGCAGTTGAAGAGACGACGACGGAAGCGCCCTCACCTGCGACAGGCTTTCAGGCGAAGGTCACAGAGTTTGTCGAAAACATGATCAACCCGTCGCTGGCCTCCCATGGCGGCTGGGTTGAAGTCAGCTCAGCCAATGAAGAGACCGGCATTATTGAGATGAAGATGGGCGGTGGTTGTCATGGTTGCGGCGCAAGCTCTGCGACCATGCAGTACGGCATCCAAACGGCGTTAATGGAAGAGTTTCCTCAAATTGCGGAGGTGGTGGATATCACCGATCACGCAACGGGCGAGAATCCATTTTATATGGGCAATCCATTTGCCGGGATTTAGCGTTCAGCGTAGCCACTTCGCGACCTCAGTTGCGTGGTAGGTCATAATCAGGTCAACGCCGGCTCGTTTCATGGACAGCAGGCTTTCCAAGATTACGGCTTGGCGATCGATCCAGCCTTGTGCTGCCGCTGCCTCAATCATCGCATACTCGCCGCTTACGCTGTAAGCGACCAGCGGTAATTCAATCTCTTCACGCAACTCGCGAATGATATCGAGATAGGCGAGTGCGGGTTTGACCAAAATGGCGTCGGCGCCTTCTTCAACGTCAAGTTGAGCTTCTCGGTGTGCTTCGCGTCGGTTCGCAGGATCCATTTGGTGGCTTCGACGATCACCGAAGCTGGGCGAGCTCTCTGCTGCGTCACGAAAAGGACCGTAGAACGCCGAGGCGTATTTGACGGCGTAGCTAATGATACCCACCTGTTCGAAGCCCTCATCATCGAGGGCCTCTCGAATCG
>CACGMS010000018.1 GCA_902574205.1 uncultured Candidatus Hydrogenedens sp.
TACGTATTGAGACAAAATCGATCGAGCATTGGCCGTTTGATCAGTTGAACTAATTTAGCCCTTGTGACGTAAAGAAGGTGGTGAACGTAACAGATAGGGGCAGATCGTGATGACTCAAATCATGAGTGCTCAGGGCGTTATTTATCGGTGTATTTCGCAAGATGCTTATCGACTCGTTTTGGTTGGAGTCGCAGAGCGCATGGGAAACAATGTCCACATGACATCGCCACTTCCTGGCCGGATCAAAGAGCGTTTGAGTGGACGCAGATGGACGTTGAACTACGTCGATAGAACTCGAGGTTTGAGTTATTATCAGCGCGGTGATTAGCGCTAATCGTCTCGTTTAGGTAACACGACCCGGCGATCTGGGAAGCTGCGCGCACCTTGCTGAAGGCTTGGTTCAAAACCTGCTTCGCGAATCGCTCGCTCTGCGTCGAGCAGAGTCGGAAAGATAATGTAACTATCGCCGCCTGGGTGGATATGACGATCCACTTTTCCGTGAAAGGCATGGAGGCTTGCGGGAACGAGATAACCACGACCTTCGGCGCGGTGCGGATGGATCTCCACAATCGAATGCAAGATAAGCTCCTGAGTCCATAATGGAACGTTCGAGCGACCCTGGATCACTTTGAAACCTTTGTGTCAACAAACATCTCGGTCTCGATGTCGTTTTTTTAGCCCTCAAAATAATTGGAAGTGGTCAAAGCTAGACCGCTTCGAGCTTGTGACCAGGATAAGCGTTTTTTTCCGTCAACTTGTAAACTGGTGATGTTGAGGACGCCTTCTTCACAGGCGACCCATAAAGCCGAGGCATCGCACTTTATAATTGTGCCAGGTTTTTCAGTAGTTAACGGGCTTTGTACGTGTGCGGACCAAATCTTAATTCCGATGGTTCGACCAGCTTGAATCAAACGACAACGTAATCCTAGACGCGGATCAAAAGCGCGACTTCGACGTGCCCAAATCTCTGCTTTTCCTTGAAAGTCAATGTGGCCCTCGGCACGCAAAATTCGATGTGCATAAACCGCCTGATCATTATTTTGGAATTGCGGTTCAAGTTGGCCGTGCACTGCTGCTGTAAGATGGCTCTGGACAAGTTTAGCCGCTTCTTCTCCCAGAGCGATGCTTAGACTGTGTGCATTATGTCCAGTGGTAGCCAAGCGCCGTTCGGCAAAGATAGGTCCTGTATCTAATCCTGGTTCCATAAGCATGAGCTGAACACCGGTAATCGGATCTCCAGCTTCAAGGCAGCGTTCAATCGGTGCAGCGCCACGCCAGCGAGGCAGTAAGGAGCCATGCAGGTTAAACCAGCGGTTTGGGCAACGTTCTAGGTGGTTCGCTTTGATGATTTGACCATAAGCGATGACCACGCAGGCATCAGGTGTAAATCGATCGAGGATCGCGTCACCTTCGGTACCGTGAAAGCGCTCAGGTGTTACTAGAGGATAACCCAGTTCTTCCGCAGCCTGGTGGATTGCACTAGGCTGCAGCTTGCGTCCCCTACCTCTTTTAGAGGGCGGCTGTGAAACGGCACCCACCAGCTCAATTTCATCGAGTTGAGCGCAGGCATAAAGTGTAGGAACAGCGATGGGCGCCGTTCCAAGAAAGAGGATTTTGGGTTTGGTCAATTACGCGCTCTTCAGGGCTTTCATGGCTAATCGAATTTCTCGTGCTTTTGCTCGGTCATGCATACGATCAGGATAAACAATACCGTTGAGGTGATCGATTTCATGTTGAATACAAACTGCCATGAGTTCGGTCGCTCGAACTTGAACTGTTTCGCCGTCGAGATTGGTAAAGACTGCTTCGATTTCGGCTGAGCGTTCGACCTCACCGACTTGATCGGGGATACTTAAACAGCCCTCTTCCCAGGTAATTGACCCCTTTTGTTCGACAATCTTTGGGTTGATCATCACGTGCGGTCCAAGTGCCGGATCGTTGACTTCACTAGTCTCGGAATCGTCAGTGGTCGGGTTGAGATCGATAACGAGGATACGTTGAGTGATCCCAATTTGATTAGCGGCTAGTCCAATACCGTGGGCAGCTACCATCGTTTCAAGCATATCGGTAGCGAGGGTCTTAATCTCCTGCGTAATCTCTTTAATCGGCTCAGCTTTGGCTGCTAAAATGGGGTGAGGATATAAGAGAATGGTGCGGATAGCCATTAGCGCTCCAGGGTCTGTGGGTTAGCGCTTCGGTATTGAGCCCGCAAATCGGGGTCAAGCAGAACATCTCGAGCTTCTTCAAGTTCTTGGTATGCCTCAGCAAAGCGAGGATGGTTTGTGTGTAAATGCAAACGCAGTAAACTCACCCGAGCAGCGAAAGCTCGATGAACTTCGGCAGCGCTATGTGCTTCGGGTAGCCCAAGGACGGTGAAGTAGTTACCGGATCGGATTTGTTTGAGCGCTCGTTCAAACATTTGATCGGGTCGATGGCTATGTTGAATCGACGAAACACCGACTTTGATGAGCTCTATTTGACCAAGGACAAGAGCAGCCAAACAACCGGAGCGGATATCACGAATGGCGACGCCGTGACTCGTGGCAAGTTCGAGTAAGCTCCGAGTACCATCAGCTGCATGAAGGGCCTCTCTGCCGGGTAATTGTTGTGGAAGCGCAGCGCTGTGAAGCGTGGGAATCGCATCATCCCCACCAATAAGGGCGGTCCAAAGACTGCTGTCAACGAGACTCTCACACAGAGTAATCAATCGAGAGCTTGTGTCTGTTTGGCTAACGGCTACGGCTTGTTCAACATCCATTTCAGGATGAAATTGGGCGTATCCACCAGGTAGATTTGAGCAGCGAAGTAAAATACGCTCAGCGGTCTCTTGAGCTAATTGCTGTATGGCATCAGATGATTTAATCCCTTCACGTGCTAAAACTGAGGCTGCGCTGCTGTGTCGTCGTTGCATCAGGTGTTCGACGCCCGTGAGTTCTTGAGTATCGATCCATCCTTGGGCAAGTGCCGCTTGTAAGAGGTCCTGGTCAAATAAGGCACTGTCTAATGCTTTGAGTCGACCATCATGAAGATGTAAGATGACGGATTCTGAATCATGTCGCCAGGTGACTCGACCGCTGACACGCTCTTGTCCACATCGTGCGAGCAAACCAAGTAGGCCTGTTGCATGTAACTGCCCCAGCGGACTGACTGGGGCGCGTGGTTTAAGCTCAGGCGGCATCAATTGCTGACCTAGCTGCCTCAAGTTTGAACTCGTTTGGTCGGGTGAGGGTGCGCTTGACCAGGCGTTTGAGTCACCCCAGCCGTCGCTGCTTTGCGTTTGTGCTCCCCAGCTGTTCGACGCGCTGGACTCGTCTCCCCAAGAGGTATTCGATTCACCCCAGTTTGAGTCGTTGGTTTCTTCTTCGCCCCAAGACTCGGAAGTGGATTTTTCCTGCTCACCCCATCCGGTTGTATTTGGCTCGGCTAATGCTTCGCTATCCTCGAGACCCCAGGCTGAATCAGCGTCAAGATTTGGTTCTTCATACAGTGGTTCTTTCGCTTGTTTAGGGGGTTGTTTTTGTTCGTTTTCAGATTTTACGGACATCTCCTCGATCTCTTTAGGTTGTTTAAGTCCGAATAGTTCCTTTGTTTCAAGAGCTTCTGAAACCGCTTGAGATTCGTGTGTTTCGGTGTCGAGTGGATCCAATTGCGTATCAACTTCTTCTCGGTATTGCTTAGGTGTTTCGTCGATTGTGTTGGGAACCTCTGCGTCGTGAGCGGTCATGACCTCGGTGGATAGCGGCTCACTATTTTGATCGCTTTCGGTCTCTTGTTTTGCGTTCGGTGTCTTGTCAGGTTCTTGGTCGATTGGGTCGCTGAGGTTTGAGGGTGATGATTCAAAGTCAGCATCCAGTGAGGTCGTTTCATGAGGGGGTATAGAGGACTCACCGGCACTGAGTAGCTCTTCATCGGTTGAATCTGCGGCTCGTAAGTCCTCGTGATGGTGGTGTTCACGCGGCGTTGCGCTGACTTCCTCAGGATGCAGGTCATCATGCGTGGGAGGGTGGTGTGTTTCGGTATCGGGCATGGGGTCGAGTGCATCCGCTTGAGGTTCATCTTGAATTTCAGCGAGGGGATTGACGGACTCATGCTCGGAGGATGTGTCGGGCTCGAGGGCAGCACCATCGCCCGGAATTTCGACTTGGCTTGTACTCGATTGGGTTTGGGTTCGATCCACCGGACCGCGGCTTAGTGGAATTTCTCGTTCTGGATCATTTGGTGGTGACAGGGTTAAAAAACCTCTGAGATGGTCCCAAAGATCGGCGATAATCAAGGGCGCTTCGAGGTAATGGTCAGCACCTAAAGCCAAAGCCTCTGCGCTATTTTTCAAGCCGCCAATCACTGTGATCGGTAAGAGATCATTGCCACCCATTCGACGAAGTTCACCGACCCATTTTTGTAACGACTCGAAGCCTGCCGGTCCGGCAATTAAGACGGCTTTTGGTGGATGTTCGCTGGCTGGTATCTGATTGTAGGTTTCGACCTCGGGTCCGAGCACATCGATCGCGCTACGTAATGCTTGGGCGCTGGTTGGATCAGGATCAATAATCCACAACAGTTGACTCATCTAAATTAACTCCGACGGGTCGACATCAATTGCGATACGAACGCCCGACCGGCGACCTAAATCACAAGCGGGTACGATCCCATCTAACCAAGCCTGCAAGGATCCTGCCGTTTTACTCGTCGCCATCACCTGAAATCGATATCGGCCCCGCAAGCGCTCAATAGCAGCAGGAATAGGACCTAGAACCAGAACCTGTGGATGCTCAATGGAGGCCAGTTGATGAGCGGTATTATCGGCAATTTTGGGGTCTTCATGTTCGCACCTAATCATGACCGCCCGATGAAAAGGCGGTAATGCCAACTCTTGTCGTCGTGTGAGCTCTTGGTCGAGAAAGCCGGGCGCATCATTATTTACAGCGGCTACGATCGCTTGGTGCCCGGGGTCAAAAGTTTGAAAAATGACGCGCCCGGGTCGCTTTGCTCGACCAGCCCTGCCAGCGACCTGGGTGAGCAAAGCAAAACTGCGCTCTGAACAGCGTGGGTCGGGAATGCGTAAGCCTTGATCAGCGCAGATCACACCCACGAGTGTCACGTCCGGCAAATCATGCCCTTTAGCAAGCATTTGAGTGCCAACGAGAAGATTGATATCACCCTCAGCAACAGCTCCAAGAATATGCTCAAGTCGTTTGGTTGAGCGGGCTGTATCGCTGTCGAGCCGGCCGACGCGCGCGCCAGGAAACCGCTCCTTACACAGGTTTTCAAGCTGCTGTGTCCCGATACCCGAATCATTGAGCGCAGATGAACCACAGTCAGGGCAGCGCTGGGGTACGCTTTGTGTGACGCCACACCAGTGGCAAACCGCTCGCCGTCGGTGATGAATGACCATGGGAACCGAGCAGGTTTTACAGTGGTGTTTGTATCCACAGTCTGAACACAATAAGGTCGGCGCCCAGCCGCGTCGATTAAGCAGCAACATCGCCTGTTCACCGCGAGCGATCGTCTCTTCAATCGCCTGACTCAGTTCATCAGACAAAGGATATTGAGACCGACCCCGTAAATCGACGACTTGGATGGTTGGTAACGAAGCGCCGGTTGCTCGAAGGTCAAGTCGATGAAGAACAGTGTCGTGTTCGCCGGTTTGTGCGCGATGATAGGTTTCCACGCTCGGTGTTGCTGAGCCCAAAACAATGGGTATGTCCTCTTGTTTGGCTCTGTAGATGACGAGATCTCGCCCGTGATAACGAAAGCGGTCAGTTTGTTTGTAGCTCGCGTCATGTTCTTCATCAACAACGACTAAACCCAAGCGCGGCATGGATGCAAATACCGCTGATCGGGCACCGATGACCACGCCAGCTTCGCCGCGCTGTGCGCGGTACCACGCGCTGCGCCTTGCGCGGGGACTCATGGCCGAATGAAGAACCGCTATTTGCTGCCCAAACCGAGCAGTGAAACGTCGAACCATTTGCGGTGTTAGCGCTATTTCAGGAACCAAGACTAACGCTTGTTTCCCTTGGTCTAGGATCGCCTTGATGGCTTGCATATAGACCTCGGTTTTACCCGACCCCGTCACGCCGAAGACGAGATGCTGTTCAAAGTTTTGGCTCGCTCCGATCGCATCAACGACCGCTTGTTGTTGTTGATTGAGAACGGGTGCTTCATCACGCTCGGTAAGCGTCTGATCGACCCACGATCGAAAACAAGTTTCGATCGCTTTTTTGTCACACAACGCGCGCAGGAGACGGCGCCTGCCTGATCGTCGAGTAAGTGCAGTGATTGGCTGCCATCCACCCAGCGTATATAATTCCTCGAGTAGACTTCGCTGAGCTTTTGCCCGTGGTGGGAATTCGTCGGGATGAATACACGCTTTGAGCCACTCGATTTGAGGTTCGGGTTTGCCTTTGATCAGCTCAGTCTGTGTTTCAACGGCGCCGCTTTTAATTAGGCGTACCAAGCTTTGATCATCGAGCGATTTTGCTGGAATCGAACCTTGGTTTTCGAATTCGGGTTCGAGATAAAAGAATTCAAGAGGGAGCGGCTCATCCGGCCGACGGACCAATTTTTTGATGGTGCCTATGCTCAGGCCCGCAGGGAGTGCGCTGCGTAAGACGTCAGCAGGCTCGCTTCGGTACCAACGCATGGCAAAGCGTAGTGTTTGAGTGAGCGAGCGATCCAGGACTGGGTGGTGGTCGAGTAGTTCGAGAACCGATTTGAGTCCGTCGGTCCGGCTTGGCTTGTCGAGCGACAGGATCATGCCTGTCGTGCGGCTATTGCCTAAAGGTACCAGCACACGACAGCCTATCGTTGCGTTGAGATTCGCTGGAATTAAGTAATCGAGTAAGCGACCAACTGGTCTGGTGACAGCCACTTGCGCACGGTAGAATTCGTGACTCGATGTAGGCGCGGGTAAACTCATCGCTCCAATTCATGACGAACGCGCGCACGAACGTCTTTGCTACCATGGTCAAGAGCGCAACGAAGACCTGCGATGAGAAGCCCTTCGGGGTCGCCCGCATCAAACCGTTTTGCGCGCGGAATAACCCCAAGCATACCTTGGTTGTCCGCTAATCCTTGTAATGCATCGGTTAGCTGGATCTCGCCCAGCGCGCCGGTGTCTTGATGGCGCAAGAGATCAAAGACTTGGCTAGGTAAGATATAGCGACCTGTAATTGCAAAGTGGCTGGGTGCATCAGCAGGCTCAGGTTTTTCAATAAGACGGTCTATAACCATATGATCCTCCTGCCATGAACCACCAACCATACCGTATTTTCGACTTTGGTCCGGAGGAACCTCAAGCAACCCGATGACTCCTTGGTCGGGATAACGCTCGCTGAGGGCAATTAGATCACCAAGAGCAGGGTGTTGTCCAAGATACAAATCATCGGGCAGCAAAACCGCCACGCGATCATCGCTAGCTCCGATTGCTCCGCATAGGACGGCGTGGCCGAGCCCTCGTGCATCCCCTTGGCGTACTTCGATAAACTGGGCGGCCTGTGCGCGTTTGACGATCGCATCGATCGAGGCTTCTTTGCCGCCTTTTTTCAAGATAGATTCAAGGTGCGGATGACGATCGAAATGGTCCATGAGTCCCGATTTGCCTCGACCGCTCACTAAAATAATCCGCTCAATACCCGCATCGATCGCTTCTTTAACTACCCACTCGATACTTGGTCGATCAAAGACTGGAAGGAGTTCTTTGGGTACTGAGAAGGATGCAGGGAGCATGCGAGTTCCCCATCCCGCAGCAGGAATAATAGCTGTGGTAACAGTCATGGACTTGACGCCTTTGGTTTAGCTAGTGATGGCAAGAGCGGAGACAACACGTGCCCCTTTATGGATTCTTGCTCGCTGCGGCAACGGCTTCCGGTTTTCCTTTTGCCGGTGGCGGCAGTTTGATGGGTGCTCAATATCCGAGTGCTCACGCCCATCCCGGTTCTGTTGTATGGGCACCGCGTTACCTTTTGGTTTCGAGTTTGCATCGTCGATGGCCGAGTCCTGAAGTTAATATTGAGACGACCGCTCTTGATCCAGGGCGTGGCGTGTTGGCTGCGAGTGTCGGCGCTCGCTATCGCTATGAAGGTGCTGAGCAACACCTTTTGGGTGGGGCAATGGATTTGGGTTTAAGACTCGGTGGTGGACTGAGCGTGGGGCTCTCGGGTGCTTATGATACCGAAGTTAAATGGTCGGATACACTGCGTTATGGTTTGAGTTACGGCTTATGGCCACGCGCAACGAGTCAGGGCATTCAGCCCCTTCTTATTGCCGCGGTTGACTACGATGTGGGTCAGTCCGGACACGGGCGTTGGCGAGGGAGTATTCTAATTCAACCCATGGATGGTTTGAAAGTCTGTTGGGATCATCGATTTGACGGCGGTAATGCATTAGCTGCCTCGTACCGGTTGGATCGCGTTGAGGCTCAAGCAAGCGGGAGTTTATCGAGTCAATACGACTGGGGGCATTATGGCTTTGGTTTGCGATTTCATGACCGCGGCGGCTGGCTAGGGGCAAGTTGGTCTAGCCAAGATAGCGTTCGCCATCTTGCCTTTGAAGTGACGATACCCATTGGTGCACAAACTCCCCGCTAAACTAGAGAAGCTGCGTCGTCCGCATGAGACGATTGTTCATTTGGTGCTTAGTTTTGGGCGCGAGAAAATCCACTTAACTTTTGTACTCGCTGCACCTCTTGCTGGCGTGTACCGATTGATTGATGCACCGTGCCCCGGTCGCCCCCCCCCCACCCTTCTCAAGCCATGTTGCGCCAGGCGATGGCGTCAAGGTGTATGGGTTTTCGTCGGGCGCCAGGTTTATGGGAGCTTGTGTTCTCAAACGGTTCAATTCTTCATATTAGTTTTCGCCGCAAAGCGCGCGGGGTGTGGTGGTCGCAAGAGTCTCGTTTGGGTGGAGATTTAGAAGAGGACTTGTCTGAATTTGAACCCTTGTCTTGGGATCAATTGGAGGAATTAAGGATGGCTTCTTGGGCGCAAGCTTGGCGCACCAAGGAACGGCGACGGATTGAACGTCAGCGTGATAAAATTCAACGCGCAATGGATAAGGACGACCCGGAAACCTTTCGTCAGTACGGTCAGCGGGCAAATGCCCTTCGACATTTGGTTCGACGCAATCAAACGACGTGGACGATACCGAGTTATGATGGTGCGCATCTAGATACGGTTGAAGATGCTCAGTCAACACATGTTTCAGAATTGGTTGATCGCTTGTTTCATCGTGCCCAAAGAGCCGAGCGACGTCGGGTTCAAAGCGTCAAACGACTTGAGGATTTGGATCAGCAACTAGAAGCCATTGAAAGGGCCACAGCACCCTCATTTTGGTCTGAGCACGACCCAAAAAAAGAAAAGCTCTTACCTAAAGGTGTTCAGCGTATCGATTTGATTGATGGTTCTTGGTTTTTGCTTGGACGACACGCTGAAGCCAATCATCGGGTCACCTTTAAAATGGCTCGAGGGCGAGATCTTTGGTTTCATCTGCGTGATGGTGCGGGGAGTCATGTGATCTTACCGCTTAATCGTGGGCAAAATGTGAGTGACGAGCTGATGACCGTGGGCGCTGCGCTCGCCTTACATTATTCGAGTTTGCGTGGGGAGCGGGCCGAGGTTCGAGTTGCGTACCGGCGCGATTTAGACCCCGTACCCGGGCACCTAGGTCGAGTTTTAGTTCGTCAGGAGCGGACTATTTTGGTCGATCCGCGGTCCGAAAGGACTCGACAAGCTCTCGACGTGTTCGGCTTGTCGCTGACTTCAAGCAATTAGTACTCGCTTGCTCCGATTACTTCATGAGTCGGATGCTGAATCACCTGTTCGCTGGGTTGCGTGTTGAGCATGTGAACGACACCATCGAGGATAACCCCTTTGGCTACTTGGAGTGAGCCTGCGTATAACTCACCCACGAGTCGCCCCGCTTGAAGCTCGGCGCTTTCACGAACATGGACCTGCCCCTCTAAGTTGCCATTGAGGACCAGTGTACCGACTTGTAAGTTCCCATAGACCACAGCGCCTTCGCCGATGATCAGTCGATCATTGCTGACAATTTCACCGCGAAACCGACCGTCAATGCGAACGTCGCCTTCGAATTCTAATTTGCCTTCAAAGCTGGCATCGGGTCCGAGGAGAGTATGGGTGATTTGTGTCATGATAATTCCTTTTGATCGATGCCTTGGGTACCCCGCACCATTCGCGTCAGGCGCGCAAGAAAAAGATGAGCTTCTTCACGGTTTTTAGCGCTTAGTGTAATTTTACGGCCGCTCAGATTTACCTCTAAACCGATTGCTGCTGATAAAGCAGAGTAATCTTCGGGTTTGTGTTTTTTGGTCGCTTTCGTTGAATCTGAAGCGTCTGAAGACTGATTTTTTTGTTTTTTCGCAAAGTTTTCGGTTGCTCGAACACTCCATCCTTCTTTGACGCATCGCGTCAAAGCCAGGTCCTGAGTTTGGCGATCATTAAGAGCAAGGAGCGCGCGAGCATGACCTTTATCGATAAGCCCGTTAGCAAGGGCATCGCGCGCAGGCTCGCCTAGGGTTAGTAGTCTGAGCGCGTTGGCGATCGTGGCGCGTCGTTTTCCGACGAGTTGGGCAATTCGGTCTTGAGTGAGTTGGTGCTCATCTCTCAGCCGTTGGTAAGCCTGCGCTTCTTCGAGTGCCCCTAGGTCCTCTCGTTGAAGGTTTTCAACGAGAGCAAGAATTAAATTACTTTGTGGATGCGTCTGGCGAATGATCGCTGGGATCGCCGTCCATCCGATTTGCGTCGCCGCACGAAAACGTCGCTCACCAGCGATAATCTGGTAAGATCCATCGCTCTTTTGATGAACGATAATTGGCTCAAGCAATCCGTGGGTCTGAAGCGATTCAGCGAGGCTTGCTATTTCTGTCGGTGCAAACATTTTACGGGGTTGATCAGGGTCAGCATGAATTGCCGTGAGTGGTAACTCTGCAAAGATACCTGATGAGCTTTGAGCGCCGACGCTCGGTGATTCAAGCGTAGTGTTGGGTCTCTCGCCCATAAGCGCGCTGAATCCCTTGCCCAATCGAGACGAACTCATTGGAATTCCTTTCAATTAATTCTGCAGCGAGGTGCAGGTATGCTTGTGCACCTGCGCTTTTGATCGAATACAATAAAGCCGGTTTACCGTGGCTTGGGGCCTCTGCGAGTCGGACATTGCGCGGAATTTCGGTCGCTAAGACCTTATCGCCAAAATAGCTGCGTATATCTGAGCAGACTTGCTCTGCAAGCCGGGTTCGTCGGTCAACAAGAGTAAGTAAAATGCCTGCAAGTTGACAGCGAGCATGAAAGCCAGTTCTTATCTGTTCCATGGTTTCAAGCAGGTGACTCAGTCCTTCCATAGCATAAAATTCTGCTTGGAGCGGGACAAGGATTTCATCACAGGCAATTAAGGCGTTGAGGGTGAGTAAGCCAAGACTCGGAGGTGAGTCGATAATGATATCATCATAATAATTTCGGAGTGGATCAAGCAGTGCTCGAAGTCGATCATGCCGGCTGGGTGCATGAACCAATTCAACTTCGGCGCCGATGAGGTCTTGACCAGCGGGTAGGAGGTCTAAGCCAGTTAAGTCTGTGGCTAAAATAGCGTCCTTTGCCTGGATCTCGCCCATTAAGGCATGATAGACTTGTGGGTCGCCAAATCGGCGCATGAGCCCGAATGCGGAGCTTGCATTTCCTTGTGGGTCGAAGTCCACGAGGAGTACTCGCCGCTCTGCGACGGCGAGTGAGGCAGCTAAATTGACCGCTGTGGTTGTTTTTCCGACACCGCCCTTTTGGTTGGCGACCGTTAGAATCATGACGAAAACTCCGGATTCAATAACTGGGCTTGTGCTCCCGCAAGAATAAGGCCAGCAGACTCACACCCGCGCTGGATACGATAGGTTGTACGTCCATCGTCAATCGATACATCACCCGTCATTTGCAGGCTGACTGGTGCCAATTCACCGACCTCGTTACAGAACTCGTCAGGGGGGAATACGGCTCGGCTGATCACTCGATCGAATTGTGACCATGATGGTTCCCATCGTTTTGAGTTAATTCGAAGTGAGCAGCCCAGCTCAGCTTGGGCAAAATGAAGCCATGTGCAGCGCTTTTGGCGCGGTTCTACAGCTTCAATTTTTAGGTCGGGTCGAATGATAGCTAGCGGGAGAGCCGGTATTCCCGCTCCGCTTCCAAGGTCTGCAATGTATGAGTTTTGCGGCAGAAATCGCTCGAACGCTGTCGCTTCCCAAAGGAGATCGAGCAGTTGATTGTTTTGGAGTTTTCGGCTGACAAGATTGTGCGCTTTGTTCCAGGTTGTTAATAGCGAAGCCAGGCCGGTGAGTTTGGCGCGATATTCTGGGTTGAGTGTCAAGGTCGTGACGTTCGGCATGGGTCGCTCATGCACATACGCCGGCATAGGGACAAGCGGCTTCGTCTTTCTTCGTAAAAATAAATGTTCCACGTGGAACAGTTGATCTCTTGTTGAAAACTCACGACACGCGGGCCCGTACGGGCCATCGAGCTGTGGAAAGCTAAGCTTTATCGATCCAAATTGTGACTGGGCCATCATTTGTGAGGTGCACGGCCATATCTGCACCAAATGCCCCGGTCTGTGTCGGGACACCGAGTTTGCTGCATGATTCGGCGAGTGTATCGATCTGCGCTTGCGCAAGGGTGGGGGCGCTCGCTCTGCCGAAACTTGGTCTCAAACCCTTTTTCATATCAGCGCTCAATGTGAATTGGGATACCAGCAGTAAGCTGCCGCCAGTATCCAGAAGGCTTCTGTTCATTTTTCCGTCTTCATCGCTGAAGATTCGAAGCCGGCAGAGTCGGCTTGCCCACGCGGTTAAATCTGGATTTTCATCGTCCATCGCACAGATGAGTACGACCAAGCCTTGTCCGATCTCGCTCACGGTCTCATTAGCGACGTCGACGCGGGCTTGGCTTACTCTTTGAACGACCGCTCTCATTGGTCGATTTGAGTACTTTCACGTAGTTTCGAATCGTCGAGGATGGTGGGCAACGCGTCGTCATCAAAGGCGTGTGCGATCACTTCCTTCATATGTTCAACGGGAAGGATCGTGAGCTCGTCGAGCACCGTCTGGGGAACATCTTTGAGGTCTTTTTCGTTCTGTGTTGGAATCAGGATCGTCGTTAATCCCGCTCGATGTGCCGCCAGAATTTTTTCTTTGATTCCGCCCACTTGTAAGACTCGCCCGCGCAAGGAGATTTCACCGGTCATCGCCAAGCCCGTATGGACAGGAACGCCGCGCAGTAAGGAGACGATGGCGGTCAAGAGCGTCACACCGGCTGATGGACCATCTTTAGGGGTGGCTCCAGCCGGGAAGTGCACGTGCAAATCCGTGTCGTGAAGAAGTGGTTTTTCTGGGCTCTGATGCAGGCCAAGCGAAACGGCATGAGCGCGCACATAGGCGATTGCCGTTTCGGCGCTTTCTTTCATGACATCGCCCAAGCTTCCGGTGAGGCGAATTTTACCCTTACCTGGCATGGCGGTGGATTCGATGTACAAGATTTCACCACCCACGGCGGTCCAAGCGAGCCCGATAGCGATCCCTGGCATGCTGTTTTGTCCGCCGAGTTCAGGTAGAAACTTACGTGCTCCAAGAAGATCAATAAGGTCATCATCAGTTACCTTTAAGGTCGAGTTTTCTCGGACTTTAGCGACAGCCGACTTGCGGCATAATGTGCCGATTTCTCGCTCAAGCTGTCGAACACCAGCTTCTCTCGTGTAGCGTTCGATGACGCCGAGCAAAGCGTCTTCGCTGATGATGAGGTCCTGATCTTCCAAGCCGTGTTCTTCAACTTGTCGCGGAAGTAGGTGCTGCCGGGCAATCGCTTGCTTTTCGAGCGCCGTGTACGAGCTGACTTCAATGATTTCTAGACGGTCTTTGAGCGCTGCTGGGATCGATGAGAGCGTGTTTGCAGTTCCGACAAACATGACCGAACTCAGATCCACCGGCAGATCGAGATAATGATCGACGAACGCATCGTTTTGTTCGGGGTCAAGGACCTCGAGCAATGCTGCACAGGGGTCGCCACGATAATCAGAGCTGAGTTTGTCGAGCTCATCAAGAATGATCACCGGGTTCATGGTCCCAGCTTGACGTAATGCTTTGATGAGTCGACCGGGTAAGGCGCCGACATAGGTTCGTCGATGGCCTCGGATTTCGGCTTCATCTCGGACACCGCCTAGGCTGATACGAACCATCTTCCTGCCCATCGCTTCGGCCATGGCACGGGCAAGAGAGCTTTTACCAACCCCGGGGGGGGGCCGACCATGCATAAGATGGGTCCGCGTAGGTTATTTTTGAGTTTATGAACGGCTAGAAATTCAATGAGCCTATCTTTGGGGCGATCCATCCCATGATGATCGCGATCAAGGATCGTTTTTGCTTCATCGAGATCGATACGGTCTTCGGTTGCCTCGCCCCAAGGCACAGCATTTAACCATTCTAGATAAGAGCGAACGACACTATATTCTGCGCTTTGACTCGGAATCGAACGCAGTCGATTGAGTTCTCGTTTGACCGCTTCTGCTGCTTCTTCAGGAAAGGCACCGTCGAGGAGCTTGGCTTCGATTTGATCAGCGAAACTCTCATCGGGATCATCATCACCGAGCTCCTCTCGAATCGCTCGAAGTTTGTGACGAAGGTATTGCTCGCGTTGGTGGCGACTGCGTTCGTCATCGAGATTTTGCTGAATACGAGAGCTCACTTTGAGTTCTTCGCATTGCTCGTTCAGTAGCCTTAGGACGAGCTCTAGCCGTTCCTTAACATCGGCTGTAGCGAGGACTTCTTGCCTTGGCTCAAGGGCTATTTCGAGATGGGCAGCGATGACGTCAGCAAGCCGACCGGCGCTACGGATGCCCTCTAGGACTGTGCGGGCTCGTTCGGGGAGGTCAGGGCGCAGTGCGACGTAGACTAAACTCTGCTCGCGCACCGTTGTGACGAGTTGAGTGAGTTGTTCATCGTCGTCTTCGGTAGAAGGCATATCTTCGACTTCGGCGCGCAAAAACTCATCTGATTCATCGAGTGAGGTCAGCCGAAATCGAGCGAGTCCTTTGACCATCACCTGGAAACGGTCTGTGTTCGTTTGCATCACAGAGATGATCGATGCGTAGGTTCCAACTTCGAAGAGATCTTCTCGCGAAGGGGATTCAATCGATGCGTCACGTTGTGATAAGACGCCGAGATCGATGCTTCCTTCTTGTACGGCATTGATTAAGGCAACTGATGCTGGACGACCCACTGTGAGCTGAAGGACAGCGCCCGGAAAGAAGACATCGTTGCGTAAGGGCAATAGGCCGAGTTGCTTCATGAGTTCATTGCCTCCTCGACGAATCCTGACACCGATCCGCCATCATGCAAGCGCGCTTGTACCGCGCTGACTAAACGACCAGCGAAAAGAGCACCTGGACGGTGGTTGCCAGAGTTTCTCCAGCCCCCAAAAGGAAGGTGTCCAGTTGCACCGGCTGTTCCGCGATTCCAATTGACCACACCACACCGTAGCCGAGATGCCAAGTTATCGAACCGTTCTTGGTCTTGACAGAAGACGGCTGCGGCAAGTCCGTAGTCGAGCGAATTGATCCGCCGGATCCCTTCTTGGTCGTTGTTGATTGGGATCAAAACTAAGTCTGGGCCAAAATGCTCTTGGGTAAAATAATCGTGTTTTTGCCACTCACCCATACGCAGTGCGGGGGTAAGATAGCAGCCTAAATCACCAAGGCTTCGCCCTTCGTGAAGCGTTTCGACGTTGGCGTCAGACGCTTTATCGTTGAGATTCAAGAGGCGCGCTTTTGCGGCTTGGTCAATGATTGGACCCATAAAGGTTGTGTCCTTAAAGGGGTCGCCCACCGATAGTTTAGGCAGTGCGTTGGTGAGCAAAGACGCAAGCTCTTCAAGGCGTGATTTATGGACAAACGCTTGGCTCGTGGCTGTGCATCGCTGCCCACAGGTAATAAATGCAGCGTTCAAAAGCTCTTTCGCTGCTTGAGCGAGGTTCGCGTCATGACCAATCAGGGCAGCATTTTTGCCACCCATCTCAAGACTAACCAGTTTATTCGGTTGCTGGTGTGTTGCCGCTAAGATCATCTTTCCGACGCGTGTTGAGCCGGTGAACAGTACACCGTCGACACGCTCATCTTGAGTGAGAGTTGCACCCGATCGAGAGTCACCCTGTACTAAGTTAAAGACTCCATTGGGCAACCCTGCTGCAGCCATCGCTTCGGTGTATAAAGCGGCGACGCCCGCTGCCCGTTCACTCGGTTTGAGGATCACGGTGTTACCTAAAAGCAGTGCAGGGAGAATTTGCCCGTTGGCGAGATGAGCAGGAAAATTAAATGGTCCTAAAACAGCCACAACGCCAAGCGGCAGATAACGTCCACATCCGCGCTGGTCGGGCAAAATCCAATCAGCCACATCATCGGAGATCATTCCACAAGTCAGATCAATTCGCGGTGCTAATCCCTTAGCTTCTGTGCGCGCCTCCCAGAGGGGCTTACCGACCTCACGGACGATGGCTTCGGCGATTTGCTCTTCACGGTTCGCCAATTCGGCTTGTACTTTTCGTAGCGCCGTAGCGCGCTGATCTCGAGACAAAGCCGCCCAAGCAGGAGCTGCATCTTGCGCCGCTTGGATCGCTTGATCGGCGTGATAAGGGTCAAATGGTGTTGAAAAGACGCATTGCCCATCGATGGGGCTAATCACCTCTAAGCGTTCTGACCCGCTGGTCTCCCAGCGACCATTGATAAAACTGCCCTGATGCATCGTGCGCTCCTTGCGGCGGCACTATGGGCAGACCAATTGTGTCCGACAACCCTGTGAAGGAATCGTTGACTAGATCATCGTCACCAAAAGTTCAGCCCCCTCGTCAATCTGTAGGCGTTCCAGCAGGCTTTCATCGATTTCTGCTTGCATTCCTTTTGTTTTAACAAGGCCTAAACAGACTCTGTATTGGAGCGCATCGTTCGTTTGTATGCCGACCATTGCTTGCTGTTGGCCCTGGCCGCGTCGCGCTCGCAGCGCGCGCGTTGAGCGAACGCATGCGATGTCGTCGGTTCGTGCGCGGTAGTGAGGACCACCGTCAAAGGGGTCAATTCGCTTCGTGTAGAAAAATCCCTGCTCTTTCAGAAGTCTCAGTGCACCCTGTGTTTCGTCTCCGACGGTTTCGATGACCGATTGGGTTGTAGGACTAAAGAGGCTGACGTGCAGATCGCTGCGCGGAAAAAGGTCTTCAATGAATTCTTTTTCTTGTCCGCTGAGTCGGTCCGCCTCGCGATAGGTCAAACCGGTGAATCGTTGCCCGAGAGCATTCCACAGTGGCGAGTTACCGTCGGCATCAAAGGGCGGAAGGAGCTCCGCTAAGACATGGTCACAGAATCGCTCACGATAGGCAGCGATGAATTGAAACCGACACAAACTCAAGAACCGACCCAGGCCTTGCCCTCTCAGAGCGGGGTCAAGAACGAGTCCGCCAATTTCCGTGCGGGGTACAAAGCTGGTCCCGAGGCGAAGAACTTTATGATGAAAGACTTGATCTAATCGAGGCGAATAGCGCTCTTCATCAATGACATCAAAGAAGCAATGTGGCGCCTGCGGCGAACCGTGTCGAGCGATGATCGTCGCTGATCCACGCAGTTTGTGAGCGTCGTCCTCAAGAACAAAGATCATCGCTTGATCGGGCGTCTTTGATCCGTCAAATTGCTGCTCACTCGTCTCGAGCATGGCGCTGAGTCGATCTTTATCGGCGGGTAAGTTGACCGTGTTCAGGTGTTTAGCGAGCTGATAGAGTTGATCGAGATCATCCGGCTGAGCGGGGCGAATTAAGTTCATGTTTCAACCCGGCTAAGAGGGAGCGTTTCATGAACTGTGGCTTGAATGGGAGTGGTTTCGGCAACCGGAGCGGTCGTGGTTGCGAGTGCCTCGTCCGTTGACGGATTTTCGGCGAGTTCGAGCGGTTGGCTGAGCCGCGCAAGGAGATCACGGGCGATAAAGCGCAGTCGAAGAGCGAGCTCGCTATCCACATGGTGATGCGCCTCATGGTCAATTTCGGCAACTAGGTTTTGAAAGTAACTTTCAGCGCCCCGAGCATCGTCTTCGTAAAATGAACGTTGCGCAGCACTCCCGTCGACCCAAGCATCACAAATCCAAAATAACAGATAACGTAGGGCTCCTTCACCGACGGGTTTAGATGCCCCAGGAAGTTGTGGGCGCCGACTCGGCTTGAGTTGGTTTGTTGCAGACTCTTCTCTCGGGATCAGATATTTTTTTCCTTGTCGAAGTGCGCGCAGTCGCCCGTCGTTGATCCAGCGCCTAACGGTGCGCTCAGTGACCCGTGCTTCTTGAGCATATTCACGTACTGTTAGCATTTGTTTTTGTGTCATAACGGATTTTCCGGACATGTAATTCGGACGTTAGCGTATATTTAATCGGTTTAATCGTAAAGTCAGACAAGTTGCCTGTTGAGCCTTAGCGATCATTTTAGACGCCATCTTGTTAAGTCTTCGATGCCGTCGTACAAGGTGAATATGAAAGCTTTGAGCGAAGTACCTAATGACTTGTGGCACAGCGTTCGCGCGGTCGGTTTTGATATCGATGATACGGTGACCACTGATGGTCGGGTAACGGCTGAAGCATACAGTGCGCTGTGGGCGCTCAAGGCATCGGGCCTTCGCGTTCTTGCAGTGACGGGCCGGCCTGCGGGTTGGTGCGATATGATTGCGCGAACATGGCCTGTTGATGGTGTTTTAGGTGAAAATGGTGCGCTGTTCTTTCGTCGAACCGATCGTCTGGTGACGCGCCATGATTTGGGTGTGCCGCCAGCGCCAGGACAGCTTGAAGCTTTAGCTGAGCGGTTGCTGCAGCAATTTCCCGATTTTAAAGTGGCGAGCGATCAATTTTGTCGCCGTTTTGATCTCGCGATCGATTTTGCAGAAGAAGTCGGTCCTTTTCCTATTCGGCGCGCCGAAGAATTGGCGAATGCTTTCGCTGAAGAAGGCGCCAAAGCAAAAGTATCGTCGATTCATGTGAATGGATGGTACGGTGATTGGGATAAGGCGAGCGGTTTACAGCAAATTTTAAGGGCTCATTTTGACTTAGATACACACCAGCTCGCTTATGTGGGCGACTCGCCAAATGATGGTCCATTGTTTACGATTGCGGCGCTGAGTGTAGGGGTGGCCAACATTCGTGACTTCTCTGAACTTCCCGAAGCTCCGGCCTATATCACGGTTCATGAGCGTGGAGCGGGCTTTTCAGAGTTCGCTGCTGTCTTGCTGGATAAGCAAGGTTTGCCCTAAAGGGCAGAGGTCCGTAGGGTCACCGTTGTGACCATGAGGTAAAGCCAGGTGGAGGCGCGGTGCGCACAATGTGGGACGCTATGGCAGGTTGATGCCACAGCCATCGACCCAACGCAGCCCTATCAATGCAATGCCTGCGGTTTTATCTTCACTATTGTCCCGGAAGGAATGACTCCAATGCAAATCCGCCATACCAACGGAAAAATATACAAGGTCAAAGACCTGACCACGCTGGTCCGATGGGTCGGCGAAAAACGCGTCCCGCGGCAATGTATGGTGCGAGAAGATGAGGGTGAATGGCAGCAAGCGATGGAGATCCCACAGGTCGCCGAAGCGTTTGCGATGCTCGATGCACGTCGTCGGCAACAGGGCTCAAATAGTCCGGCGGCTGTTGCTCCTGAAGCCGTTGCCGCTGTGGTCGAAGCAACATCTCAACCCGTTGAGCCGACTGCGATTACTGCTGCTGTTCCTGATGTCGCTCACCTGCCAGCCGAACCAAGCGATGATGATGCTGCAGCTTTGGAAGCCGCGTTAGAGAGTGAGTTTTCTGAGCCACTAGGCAGTGATGATCCGTTGAGCGCTGAAGCAGCAGTGGCTGTCTCTGCGGAAACAGCCATCGCTGAACCGGTCGAGGACGACGGTGAAGACCATAGTTTTGACGATGCGTTTGAATTGCTTGAAGAGATGACACACGAGCCGAGTGATGTCCCAGGTTTGAGTACTGATGGTGACGTTGATGAGTTCATTGAGACCAAGAAAAAGAGTAAATTGCCCTTGGTTGCCGGCGTGGTTGTTGTTGCTGCTGTGGGAGGTTATTTGGCGACGTCGGATGGCGGCGGAGCAGCTGATCCTTTGAGTGGTGATGACCCAGCTGCACAAGCCTTGCGCACAAGCTATGAGCGCGGTTTGGAAGCGCTGGCGACCGGAGAGCCAAAGCGTATGACTGAAGCACTCGCAGGGCTTGAGCCGGCGATGTGCTTAAAGGGGTGTGATGGGAGCCAATGCGTAAAGAATAAAGAAGGCGAAGGCTGCGAGATCAATAAAGATGCCGCGGCATTCACGCCGTTCTTTTTGTTGTACGATCGACTTTGGCTCGAAGCGAATCAAACCAACACCAATTTACAAGATCATGTAGGGGCTGTGATCAAAACACTCACAGCTCAAGCGGAGGCACCTTTTGGTAAAGAGCGGCTGAGTGCATTTGCTGATTATTGGAACGCAACGCAGCCAAAAGTGGATGAGGCAAGCAACAAGAGCGCGCTTGTCATCAATAAAGTGATCGGAGCGATTCCCGAAGCCACCGATACACCAGTTTATGTTGCGCTCAAACAACTCGACGGCAACGCCGCGGATAAGGCATCAGCGCTTTTGGCTCAGGCGACTAAAGACCCCGAAAAAAAGCCGGACGCACGGTTGATGACGCTTGCTCAAGCTCGCATGGCTCGCGCCGTGGCGGCAGCGAAAGGTTGTGGCCCTGTTAATGAAGCGTATCTAGCGGCGGTTAAGGGTGGGCTGCCAAGCGCTGGGCGAGAGTTAGCTTTATTCCTTGCGACCAATGGCGACTTAAAAGGAGCGGCGTTAGCTGTGGGTAAAGCGGCTGATAGTGATCCTTTACTCAAGGCGATCGTCAGCGCCGCAGCATTAGGCGCTGAAGCCACCGATCAGCAACTCTTCGCTAAATACAAGGCGCAAAATGCCGTGACCATGCGCAAGTCGAAAAAGGTCATTAAGTTTTTGTACGGCAAACTCGCTAAAAACCCTGACCCCACCGAAACACGGGGTAACCTGCTTGCGGGGATTCATGAGATGTTCCCCAATGCGGTTAAAGAAGGGTTAGAGGGCGCTTGGATTTCGATCGCGTTGGGTCAAGCGGCTGAAGGTGAGGTTAGGGCGAAGCACGGAGCGATGGCGGCAAAGCGCTTTGATCGCATTCTCGCTGCCGACCCCAACCGTCGCGACGCTTTACTGGGTCGAGCGGCAGCGGGTTTGTTGACCGGAGAGGCAGCCAAGCATCAAGCGCACGCGTTCGCGTGGCTCTTTGTCCAGCCCGGATCTGAAAAGCCAGCCTGTCAGGGACAAGCGAAAGCAGCGGACCAACCTCCGGCAAAGTAAGCCGTGAAGACGCGCATCACCGACCTGTTTGGAATTCGCTATCCGATCATCCAGGCGGGCATGATTTGGGTGTCAGGCTGGCGACTTGCCGCGGCAGTGAGCGAAGCGGGCGGCTTGGGTTTGTTGGGTGCAGGCTCCATGAAACCTGAGGTTTTACGAGCACATATTCGAAAGCTTCGACAGGCGACGACCAAAGCCTTTGGTGTCAATTTACCTTTGCTCTATAAGCATATGGATGCCTGCATCGATGTGGTTCTTGAAGAAGAAGTACCGATCCTTTTTTCTTCGGCAGGCTCTCCAGCAGCCGTCGCTGAACGACTGCGCGCCGCGGGACGCATTCATGTTCATGTGGTCGCTGCGGTACGCCAGGCTCAAAAGTGCGAAGATTTAGGACTTGATGCCGTTGTTTGTGAGGGGGTTGAAGCGGGTGGTCATAACGCACCCCAAGGGACGACAAGCCTGTGTCTTATCCCACAGATTGCTGATGCTGTTGACCTACCCGTGATCGCTGCGGGTGGTATTGCCGATGGGCGCGCTATGGCAGCGGCTTTGGCGCTTGGCGCGCAAGCTGTTCAAGTCGGAACACGCTTTGCGGTCTGTGCTGAAAGTAGCGCCCACAAGGCCTACAAACAGGCGGTCGTTGCGGCAGGAGATCGCGCAACGGTATTGGCATTATCGCCGGTCACGCCTGTGCGTCTGATCAAGAACCCGTTTGCTCTGCGCGCTTTAGACGCTGAACGCTCAGGTGCTAGCGTGGATGAGTTAAGAGCACTTCTTGGTCATGGGCGCGGTCGCGCCGCGATCTTTTGCGGCGATGTCCGAGAGGGTGAAATTGAAGCGGGACAGATCTCTGGTCTGATTGACGATGTTCCCAAAGCGCATGAGATTGTTGAGCGCTTGATGGAGGGATACCAGAGATCGCTAAGTACACTAAACCAGCTGAGCCATTAAAGAATTTTTCAGAGCTGTGGCGGTATCATCAAGTCGGGCAAGAGTTCGCTTATCGAATGCGTTGGACTCTGAACCGATCACCAAAAGAGCGACGCGATGCGCCTGAACATGGACAGGACGTAAAGCCAGGGTTTTGATTTTGACTTCATCTGAACAGAGTTCAATCCAGTCTTTATCGACTGAAGTTAAGTGGATCACTTTGTCTTGATCAAGCTGCTCGCTAAGGCCGCCAATACTCTTGATCGCTAGGGCGCGGTTTGGTGTTTTGAGGATCGAGCCCTGTATTCTCCATACCTCTTTATTTGATGCCCATTTTTCAATGCTTTTATCGATCACTTGAAGCGCTTGTTGTCCGTTTTCACATTGGCTCAGGAGGTAACTCAGATGAGAGGGCTCGAGCGTAGTTGAAGATTCTGTTTTGCCCTGGTTTTTAGAATGTGTATCGGGTGATACTGAAAATCGAGGATAGAGACGTGCCGTGAGTAAAGCCAGGTCATCATCGATCGGTTGCTGCCCTAGCCAGCGCTCAAGAATTTTGAATAAAAAGGGGGGAATGGCACGAGATAGAACTTCGACGCCGAGTATTTTTCGAACCTCTTCTCGTTGTTCGTTTGTTGGCTTTTGGTCGCTCAGAACCTGCCAACTCAAGCCAATTTGTTCGATCGGAATAAATCGCCAGCGAGTCGCCAGTCGAAGCGGGAAAGCCGCGCTCCTCTGAAGCGAGAGTCGATCAAGGTCGATCGGACGCGCAGCGGGTAAGCTAATACATTCAGCATAAGCCGAGATGAGCTCATCAACACCGAGTAGACCCATTTCTAGTGCATGTTGATCCACAGTACCGCCCATCAATGTACTGCGATGCCTCAAGAGATCGACCTGACTTTCTTCGAGGTAATCATGAGCAATTAGATGTTTGATCAATTGCAGCATCAGTTTCGATACCAAGTGAGCCGGAGAAGGATGTCGCTTATACCCCGGCTATTTTTATCAAGCAGCGCATAGGTACCTCCAAGACCGAGCGGAATTAGGCTGATCAGAAAGAGGGGTGGGCGAGCAAACCGTTTCCATCGGCTTGGCGTATGCCAACTGAGCTTGGCAGTTTTCATCCCTGGGGTAACGTCCCAAACGATGATTCCTGCCCAACACCAGATGAGCCAAAATACGCCGATCAGAATTAAGCCCCAGGGAGTTCCTCCTGATTCTCCCAGAAACCAAGACGCGACGATTTCCTCAGGAGGGCGCTGTCCAGAGTTGAGCTGAGTGCTTAGCCAAAGTAGGGAAAATGTCAGCACGGGTAGGCTGTCCACACCTGTCGAGATCAGGCGTTGTTTTCCATAGAGCTGGCAGGCGTTCTCTAGTTCAAGCTTCTGACCAGTTTTCGTTAGGTTCTTCAGTCTTTTGGCGGTTTCTCTAAGTCGATAGATTGCCGTTTTTGCTGCAGCGCTTAGGACGGGCTTTAGGAGTGGTTCCGAATTCTCGGTTGTTTCTTCTGGTACAGCTTGTGTTGACACCGGTTCGGAATGAGTTAGGTCGGGCGATGGTTCGGTTTGAGGTTCAAGCGCCCTCTCGATTTCGTGATTTGTGATCAGTATGGGTTCGGCATGAACCGCCTCTAGCGTATGCTCGACGGTGTTGCTTGTTTGTTGTCGATCATCACGATCATCACGATCATGAGTGATGAGTTGTTGTGGTGGTTCACTTTGCTTTATTTGCTCTTTCGTCGTGTGCGCTTCGATCGCTGGAGGAGCGGGTTCAAGTGGCGCGAGAGCCTCACTAGGATCTGGCTTTACAGCCGCTGCTAAGTTTGGGTTCTCAACCGTTTGAGATTCAGCGGTTACCGGTTCAGACTTAATTATCTTTGTTGGGTTCTTGGGTGGTTGATTTAAGAACTCTTCGGCGATTTGCTCCGCCTCCTGGGGAGGTGAAGGCGATGTTTTTCCGATTTGTTTTGAGCCGGTTGTTGTACCGACGACTGATGGTGTCTCTTCGGCTTGTGCTGGTCTGATAACAGGTTCATCAATCGGCGGTATGGTCAGGTCTTTTGGCGGCAGACTCTGTCGAACTGGCGGCGTAAATTCAGGACGACCTTTTCGAAGCTCTTCACGTAACCCTTGCAGGCGAGCTTGGCGCCCTTTTTCAAGAGCTTTTGTTAGCGCTGCATCACTGGCAACTACGCCGCTGGGTAATCGCGGTACAACATCGACACGGTTCGGGTCTACTGACACGCCACGGCGTTGTCTGGCGCGTGTTCTCGCTCGGGTTTCAGCAATAATTTGCCGGAGCCTCGGTTTAATTGTGGCTTCACTTGAAGCGTCGTGAAGCGGTGCAGAGCAGGCACGGCAGTGCATCGCTTTCTCGTCGTTTGGAAAGCCACATCGAAGGCAGGCTATAGTCATGCGTGAGACCACCAATGACCGAGCACTGTAGCCGGAAGTAAGCTTGCAGCATGTCGAGACCGGAGTGTTCGCTGACCCAGTTGTATGCTTTGAGCTTGGGCGTGCTCAAGTATCCTTTTCTCACCGTCACTAAAGCCGCCTTCTGGCCCAATAACAATCCCTACACGATGTCCTCTTGGGGGTATTTTAGGCGAGCCTTTGCTGTCTCCGTATACAATACGATCGAGATCGTTTAGCGCGGCATGGAGTGAATCGTACGCTTCGATTTGTGTGCACCAGTATCCACCGCTTTGCCGACAGCTATCGTCAGCAATTCGTTCCCAGCGCAGTGACTGTTTTTCGCTCCAGGTTTTATTCGTCGCATCTCGTTCGGAATGAAAGATCCTTATCTTTGGAAAACCGAGCGCGGCGAGCGCTGAGATGGCGTCATCTTCGGCATGGCTTTTGAGGCGAGCAAGAACTGGAATAGGTGCCATTTTGAGCTCAGAATCGACGATTTTTAATGCTCCCAACCACTCACCGGTTATGTGTTCCTTGTTGAGGCTGCGCAAACGCGCTCTTCGAGCTGCGCCTTGACCATCGAAAAACTCAACATCATCACCGGGTCGAAGGCGCAAGACTCGGCCGAGGTAATTGAGTGCAGCATGCTCGTTGACCACCATTCGGACGGCTTCGAGTTGGGTTCGTAGTATTTTACAGCGGCGAGCGCTCATCGCTCTAACCACAGCAAGGCCCATTCCCCTTCGCAGTTGAGACGTCTTCTGTGGAGATCAAATACCGAGTAAGCGGCCTCAACTTCAGCAATTTGACGGGTTAAGATCCCGCTGAGCAATAAGCAGCCGTTCGGTGCAACCATTTTTGATAGGGCTTTGGCGTGCTGAATGAGAACAGGTGCCAATATATTGGCGACTACCGTATCAAAGCGCTGATCATCGAGGGGTTGATCTAAGCAATGGAGGTCAAAATGAGTACTGAGCCCAAGTTCGTTGAGGTTACTTTGAGCGACGCTGATGGCGAGGGGGTCGTTGTCGATCATCACGATTCGGTCAGCACCTAATAAGTGTGCGCCAATACCTAGGATTCCAGTTCCGCATCCCATATCAACGACGGATCCCAAGCCTTGTTCGGCTTGGAGAAGGTCGAGAGCCCGCAGGCAAAGTGCTGTCGTCGCATGCTGTCCGGTACCAAAGGCCGAACCGGGATCGACTCGAATCACTTGGACATGATTGGGCATGTCCGCCTTCTCCCAGCTCGGAATGACGGCGAGTCGTGGACTGATACGTAGCGGCTTGAAATATTCCTTCCAGGCTTCTGCCCAGTCGATAGGGTCGATTTCAAGCAGCGAAACGGGTTCAAGTACGCCTTCAAGCGGGGTTGCTAATCCAACAAGATGCTGGAGTTCTTGATAGGATCCATAGGTAATGAGTTGAACCTCGTGGTCTGCTATTGCTGGATCGATGCTTTGATCGCGCCACTCAAAGCCTTGAGCACCCGCTAAGATCAGTTGACCCATAATCGTATCGGTGTGCTGTGCATCGGTGCGCACGCAGAGCATGTAATTCATAATCGTAAATGACCCCACTCATTAGGCAGTGGCTAACCCAAGAGGAAGGCAATTACTATGGACGGATGCGTTGGCCACTTGGCCATCAAGCAAAGACTCGGCGGTGGTAATAGTCTTGACACCTTTAGTACGCATCTTTAGTTACGCCCGCCCTGCCAGGTGCAGGCATGAGGAGACACCATGTTTGCTGTGGTGCACACCGGTGGCAACCAAGAGCGCGTCGAGG
>CACGMS010000019.1 GCA_902574205.1 uncultured Candidatus Hydrogenedens sp.
CGAGTACCGCCACGTGCGCTACCGCTTGCTGGCGCCACCTCTTGGATTTGTACAGCTGCCTCAACATCGCCTGCATCGACAACAGCGACGGGTCCAGTATCACTAGGTTGCTGACCTGCATCAAGTGCAACAATCGGCCCGGAATCTACACCGCTGGGTGTGTCGTCTGGACAACCCAAAACCAAAAGCAAGGGCATAAGATGAAGCGAAGATAAGCGCATTGCGAACTCCATGACCTGCTGCTCTTTCAACGAAGAACAACAAAAAACACAAACAGACAGCCCATCAGGCCTACGAGAGCCTACCAGCGCCAGCCCTCGCGCGCAAAGGCCTCAAGCAGTCATTGCCAACCCCTAGTGCTCACAGGCATGGACCCTCCATAAGGACCATAGACATGACAACGCTCAAAGACCTGATTATCGCCGCAGCCAACCAACCTGAACTTGTCGATGGCGATACACGGCATAAAGAGGCAGTCATCAGCGTCATAGAGGCTGTGAACTCTGGGAGTTTACGCGTCGCTCAACCCGATCATGATGCACCCGATGGTTGGATGATCAATGGCTGGGTACAACAAGCCATCAACCTCTACTTTCGCGTGGCAAAAATGGAACCGATTGAAGGCGGCCATCTGGCCTGGTTTGATAAGATACCGCCACGTACCGACCACGCCGAGCGCGGCTTACGCGCCGTGCCTACTGCCTTGGTTCGCTATGGTGCTTACGTCGAACCCGGCGCGGTGCTCATGCCAAGTTTTGTCAACATCGGAGCCTTCGTTGGACGAGGATCGATGGTCGATACGTGGGCAACCGTCGGTTCATGCGCACAAATCGGACGCGATGTGCACCTGAGTGGAGGCGTCGGTATCGGTGGTGTTTTGGAGCCGCCGGGTGCTCGTCCCGTCATCATCGAAGATGGATGCTTTATCGGTTCAAGGTGCATCGTTGTCGAGGGCGTTCATGTGGGTACTGAAGCCGTTCTTGGCGCCGGTTTAGTGCTGACTGCATCCACACCGATCATCGATGTACGCGGATCAACAGAAGTGATTACGCGCGGAAAAATCCCCCCGCGCGCCGTCGTCGTGCCGGGTAGTCGAGCGAAAATTTTTCCAGCAGGCGAATACCTTCTTCCTTGTGCGCTCATCATCGGCGAGCGCAGTGAAAGTACCGACCGAAAAACAAGCCTGAATACCGCGCTTCGAGATCATGGATTGGGTGCTTAATGACTGCGATAACAGCCGTTGAGCAAACGCTGATCGACCTTCTTCAGGTCGACTCTCCAACCGGTGGCGAGCGCGAACTTGCCGACACTGTCGAGCGTTGGGTCAAAGACGCAGGCTGGCGTGTGCGGCGCCACGGACTATGCTTAATCGTTGACCGACCTCGTCAAACCGGTACGAAAATAGGGTTTTTTGGGCATCTCGATGTGGTCACCAATCAAGATATGGCACCGGTATCGATCGATGATCAAACGATCTACGGGCCAGGCGCTAGTGACATGAAAAGCGGCTTAGCAGTGATGCTTGAACTCATCCGCAATCTGCCAGCAACAGGCTTGCGCGCCGAACCCACCTTTGTGTTTTACGATGCTGAGGAAGGACCGATCGCAGACAACGGTCTTGCGCCTGCGCTACAGGCTTTTACTGACCTCAAGGCGCTCACCTTAGGGGTGTGCATGGAACCGACGGCGAACGCACTTCAGCTGGGCTGTGTTGGCTCCTTGCACGTTCGTATCACCGTCACAGGAAAAGCCGGTCATTCAGCTCGTCCCTGGGAAGGAGAAAATGCAATTACTGCTGCAGCTGCTTTACTCGCCGACTTGCATCAACTCCAACCAAGACCCTCAACCTGTGATGGGTTAACCTTTTACGATACTTTCACGGTCACTCTCGCCTCAGGCGGACACAGCCGAAATTCGGTACCGAGCGAGTTTAACTGCAACCTCAATCTTCGCTTTGTTCCCGGGCGTACCGCGCAAGATGCGTTTGACGAGATCGTCGATTTTATTGGTGATCGAGCTCAGGTCGAATGGCTTGATGATTCGGCGAGTGCGCCGGTTGCAGCATCCACTCCGTTGCTCGAACGTCTCATCGAAATCGGTCAACTTGAACGCCAAGCCAAGCAGGCTTGGACGGATGTCGCCCAGCTCGCCTCCTACGGTATCCCAGGGATCAATTTCGGACCTGGAGACCCCGCTTGGGCTCATCAAAAGGGTGAACGTATCGAGCGCGCCGACCTTAACCATTGCTTAGCGATAACGAGCCAATGGCTTTGCGAACCTTAGCTCTTGTCCTGTGTGTCGCTTGTTCGGCGACCGAACCCGTAAAAGCTCCTTCAGCGCAAATGCGAATCGTGAGTTTATCGCCTGCGCTAACCGATACGATCTCGGCTCTTGGCGCTGCCGATAAACTGGTTGGAATTAGTCAATATTGCAGCGCGCCCAGGGAGTCCAACCTACCGCGTCTTGGTGGCGTCCAAGATCTCCCGCTCGAAGCGCTAATCCGACTCAAACCCAACGTGGTTGTGACGGCTGATTCAAAACACGGACCCGCAGAAAAACTCAAAAAGGCAGGTCTGCAGGTTGAAATCTTCTCTGAGGGTCGATTGAGTCAAATCCTTGAAGGTTTTGAACAGATGGGCAGACTGATTGGTCGGCAAGAACAGGGTCAAAGACTGCGCCACCAGATTCAAAAAAAGCTCACATCACTTCAGCCCAAGATCAAGAGCGCAAACAACAAAACGCTCATGATCTTCTCCACTCAAGGAGAACCCGTTCGACAAGCATGGGTAGTCGGTCCTGGCGGTTGGCTCGGTGACCTGATGCTGCAGATGGGGCTCGATAACGTTCTAGTTTCTGGACCAAGCTACGCGCAACTCAGCGCTGAGAGCATACTCATACTCAAGCCCGATCTAATTATTGAATTGAACCCACATCAAGTCGACCGATCCACACCGATCATCAACCGATGGAAAAACTTTGTATCGATCCCAGCCGTCAAAAATAACCGCTTATATCGACTGTCCGGCGAAGCCTTGCTGCGCCCCGGGCCAAGGCTTATCGAACTGGCACAAGCCCTAGCGAAATTAAATTGATGCGCGCCGAAAATCTTAGTCTAAGTTATGGTTCTGATCCGGTCATCACGGAACTAACACTCGCCATTAATCCTGGCGAGTTGACCGTACTCATCGGCGTCAACGGATGTGGAAAAACATCCCTTCTAAGAGCGCTAGCCGGGCTGCACAAACCGCTGAGTGGAACGGTCTTTGGAGCTGCTCAAAAGAGGCCTCAAGCTCGCCGGTATGAGCTCGCCTATCTCCCTCAAACACTCCCTGAACGAGTGAGTCTAAGCGTCAATGAATTGGTCTTAATGGGCGCCGATGCGCCCAATCGTTGGTACCCCTCACCGGCGGCAGAGCAACGTGTAAGGCGAGCTTTAGAACTGCTCGGCATGACGACTTTAGCCAATCGAGCCTGTAATACACTTAGCGGCGGCGAGTACCGACGCGCTGCTCTGGCTGCTTGTTTCGCCCAAGGCACGCCATGGTTGCTTCTTGATGAACCCTGCGCCGGACTCGATCTTCATCAATCTGCAGTATTGATGAATGGGTTGAGTACGTGGCTGAAAAACGATTCAAAACGGGGTGCATTAGTCGTTCTTCACGACCTCAATTTATGCGCTCAATGGGCCGATCGATGTGTTTTGCTCAACCATGGGCAAGTACAAGCCGACGGTGATCCCGAAACCGTCTTGAGCAGCGCCGCCCTGGAAGACGCCTATGGTCAACTCCAGCGCTTCAGGCACCCACAACGGGATCACCTTGTCGTTTTAGGCTTGCAACCATGAAAGACATCATCGGAATTATCCTACTGATCGTGCTGGGCAGCCTCACTCAGTTATGGATCGGCCCAAATGGTTTTGGCTGGCCTGCCGATCCGTTCATCGCCTGGCAACTTCGTGTCCCACGCTTGCTTCTGGCTCTTGGAGCCGGGGCGGGCCTTGCTGGCTGTGGTTTGCTGCTGCAGGTCTTATTGAGAAATCCACTTGCCTCACCCTACACGCTGGGCGTGGGCTCAGCCTCTGCACTCGGTGCGTCGGTCGTCATGGTTGCGATTCCGAGCGCAAGTATTGGTCTTGGCGCATGGATGGGCGCGCTCATGGCTACGGCGCTGGTATTATTACTCAGGCGCCGAGCTGGGCTCGATAACGAAGCGCTCATACTTTGCGGTATTGCCATCGCGCTATGCGCCTCTGCCGGTGTCTTGTTGCTTCATTATTTTGCCGATCGAGCGACCTCATCAGCCATGTTGCGGTGGACGATGGGTGGTCTCTCGAGCGTGGGTATTTGGGATGGCCTTACCGGCGTCATTCCGACGCTTATCGGCGGCTCCTGGTTGCTCTGGATTCTCCCTCAACTCAACCTCCTACAACTTGGAGAGGACTGGGCTCAGAGTCGTGGTGTTGCCGTTGAACAACTCAAGCTGAGCATCCTGATTGTTGTTGCTTTGTGGACAGGGGCGCTAGTTGCCCAAGCGGGACCGATCAGTTTTATCGGTCTGATCGCTCCTCACATGGCGAGACGTCAGTTCGGTTACGATCTCAGGCGGTGTGCCCCCGCTACTTTGGGTTTAGGCGCAGGCTTGCTCACGTGTTGTGATGCACTGGCGCGAGTGGTGATGGCACCAGCAGAGTTACCTGTTGGCGTGCTCACCGCCTTGCTCGGCGGTCCTGCATTTGTGGCTCTGTTACTGTCTAAGCGCTAACGCTTAATACGGTCCACTAACCGCTCAACCTCGGCAGCGATACGCACATAATCTTGGTTCTTCTTGTCCGCTTGAGCCATCTTGTTGAGTCGCTTGAGGTACTTGGCTGAGTTCTTTGGACCAATTTGCCAAAGTGCCCAGAACTTAGCGAAGCGACTCTCGTTGGTGTCGTCGATTTTACTGTCGATCGTCTTTACTAAGGCATCAATACTTTCAACATCCTTAGCAAAGGCTAGCTCGTAGGCTGCCTTCTCTCGAATCAACGGCTCGTCACTACCGAGTAAACCGCGGTAACACGCGACATCAGCTTTGCATTTATCATAGACTTTAGAGCGCTTAATCTGTTGCTCGATCATCGCCTTTACTTTGGGCGTCTTTTCGGCTTTGGCGTAATTCTCAAGCAATGCAGTCACCTTTTCATCGCCAGCACGCGAGGCATTTTCTAAAGTAAAGCGACGAATCTCAAGCTCCGACTGAGCCGCTGCATCAGCCCCGTAACCCATCTTTTTGGCGTCGCTGAGAAAAGACTTTTTGCCCCCTTGTTTAGCCAAAACTAAAGCTGCTTTGCGATCGCCAATACGAGCAATAGCGCGTCCAACAAACTCGCGGACCGTGAGGTTGTTTTTATGTTTCATAATCGCAGCAACAGCCTCTTTTCGACCCGTTCGGCCTAAAGCTTCAATAATCTTAGTGACGAGTTGTTGATTGACGCCCTTACCCAAAGCCACCTTGTTGAGTTTAGTGATCTGTTCATCGGTCAAACCCACATCAGACATGACCTCAGCAACTTTTGCCTGAACCACGTAGCAAGTCCCTTTGGCATCCTGGCAAGCCTTGGAGCCTTTCATCATATCATTGACCTTAGTATTTTTGCCATCAAAGGCGTCGTTGAGTTTAGCCATCAAACCCTCGACTCCACCATGCTGGAAAAGAGCAAATGAGGACTCTGCGTAAAAGCTCACACCCATCCGCTCACGAAACATGTGCTCGATCAACACATCAATGGATTTAGCGTCGCGGATGTTACCGAGCGCGATAATGCAGTTTTTGACGATAAAGTTATTTTCGGAATCGGCGATCATATCGAGCAAATCCTGAGTTCCTCGTTTGCTTCCCGTCACGCCGAGGAGTTCAATAAATGCGAGGGCTGTTTGGATATCACCTGAGTTGGCATAAGGTGCCACCGCTTCAGACACCCCATCACCGAGTTTAACACCCTGCTTTTGAGCCATTTCTCGAAGCGCAGTACCAATCGATCGATTCGCCGAATTGGACTGCTTTTCACCGGTGGTTACGGGTACCAAACCTTCTTTACGCAACCCTTTGAGGAGTTCGGGAATAATCGGCTCTCCCCACGCTTTGCCCATCACCATCGCCAGTGTGCCTCGGTGGCTTCCATCCTCAGAAAAGGCGGCTAAAATCTTATCTTTAGCGCCCTCGATTTTCGGTAACTGTAGACTGATTTTACGCAGGGATTCGGCGGCGCTCGAGCGTACTTTGTCGTCTTTCGATGCCAAATCGCTAAGAATCTTCTGGTTCGGGTCAGCAGGCGTGCTCGAGCACGCAAGTGTCAGAAGCGATAAAATCATCAAACTATGGCGCATGAATCTTCTCCAAAGAACAGCAGGTGCGAGCAGGGGCTAATATGCGGCTAAGACGGTGGCAAGGGTCGACGAGGAAAGGCGGGCAAACGCTGCATCAAACCAACCACCAAAGCGATGCTCAAGACAAACGGAAAGATCGCCCAGGCGCTATGCCGCCAGGGTATCTGATCGACAGGAGCACCAATCAATGCGATGAGCATTCGCATCATTAAGGCGACCGTAAACAACCGAATGATCAATCTTCTGTTGCCCCTCAACAGTTCGTCGCTCATGCTTTGAGCCAGTATAAAAATGACCAAAGAGACAATCATAAACAAACAACTCAAACCAGCCAATTCAAGCCCTGAAACCGCCGTAGTCGGTAACGATGAACCATGATTCCATACTTGAAACCAGGGCATAAAAAGACTGACAAAACAACACCCCAAAACAACGACCAACCGCCGATCTTGCACCGCTAAATTCGTCATCGCTGACTCTAAATCGCTCAGTGCAGAATCGAGTTCATCCAAACCCGTGCGCGGCAGACGAACCGCTTCATCGTTGGTGTGGGCAGGCTGTTGATCGATAACAGGGTCAGTCGTCTCGCTATCGAGAACCTGCTGTGTGACCTGGTCGATGACCGGAGTCATTTCCTCTAAATCGGACGGTATGTCCGATGAAACAATCGGCGTCGCTTCACCCTCAAGCTCCGTGTTGAGTTCGGGAACCTGCCGCAAGACATGACCGTCAGCTGGCGTCTCTTCGTCGGTCATCAGGCGCCTACGGCTTGTACGAGACGATGACAACGACGCTCCATCTCAACATCGAACATGGCGCCGATATCCCTTAGTCTATTGAGTGTGTTCTTTCGCAAGTGGGCGGGGCCCGGCAAACTCACCAAACACTCACTGCGCCTTGCCTCTTCTAGGTTTTGTGAGGAGCCTGCAATCAAGGCTGTGGCAAGGGCGCGACCGGTTACCGTCCAAGCCGATGTGGTTCGCTCAAGCAGATTGTGAGCCAGAATTTCAGAGCCTTCTTCTCCTCGCTCAGCACAGCGATGCATGCGCCAAACAATAGCCTCCAAAGCTTGGCGCTTCATTCCCGCTTGATCTGCCTCGCTCAAAGCGCGGTTAAATCGCTCCATCGACGCAGCGAAACCGTTTTGTTCATGCTCGATCAACGCACCCAAAAGATTGAGGCGAATCTCAAACCAGGAACTCTTACTTTCCTCAAGCAACTGCTCGGCTCGCGCATGTGCTTGGCTCGCTTCATAGCTTTGATGCATATGCAACGCAGCCCATATCTGATCCATAATGACTTCGAGTTCATGAGGTGCATCAGCACCGGAAACTAATTCGCTAAGCCGAGCTGCTGCTTGAAGATCTCTTCCCAAAAACAATTCTTCTCGGGCACGAAGTATTTCCGCTTGTCTACGCGCCCAGGCAGGAAGCGCTTCACCATCTTCTAAAAGATCAACAATCGCTTCTGCTTGCCTCCAAGCTCCGCGCATTTGATCTACCTCTGCTCGCGTCAAACGCAGATAAGCGAGTGCATCCGCATCATGAACGTGTGCGACCAGGTTTTCTGCTGGAACGAGCGTTCGATCTGCCTCGGCCGGTCGCCCCGCTTCCATTTCAACCTGAGCTAAAACGCAACGCGCCCTCATCTGAAGCGAAATCGCTAAATTACTGATTCCGAGTAACGCCCGCAAAGCTGCCGTTGCTTCGTCAACCTGCGCACCGCGCATCCAAAGCAACTCTGCACGCTCAAGCTGCAAACCCGCTTGACGAATCCCAGAAGCGCCCGCTGCGGCTTGAGCTAAAGCTTCCGCAGCCGCGGTCATATCACCATCTTCTAAGGCGTCAGATGCTAACTTCTCATAAAGCGCTGATGCGTCTTCTTCCGATTGAGCCAACATCAAATGACGCGCTAAAACCATCCTCAAACCAGTTGTAATTTCAGCCCCATTGGATTGCAGCCACTGTGCCACCTTCGCATGAATCGTTCGTCTTAAGCTAAGCGGCAGCATACGCGAGGCGACCTCAGCAACCATCGAGGCACGAAATCGATAGGCAGTCGCTTGCGGCAGTTGGGGATCGACGAAATCCTCGAGCCATCCATTTTCGACCAAATACATCAATGCCGCCGACACTTCATCGGAGTCGCCAATAGCAATTTCAATCGCCACAGGTTTCCAAAAGACCTGACCGACCGCGGCACAACGCTGCAAAAGATACCGCGGCGTTCGCGGTAAAGCATCAATTCGCGCCTGCAACAACTCGCGTAAGGACCCAGGAACTTGAACTTCTTCGATCCGATCGTGATCAAGTCCCCAGCCCGAATCTTTTTCTCGAATCACACCTTCAAGACGCCAAACTCGCAAAAGTTCATTCATATGAGAGGGATTTCCACCACTGGTCTGGTGAAAACGTTCAACCAAATCCTGATCAACGGCGCCTAAAGCCATACCGAGCCACTGCCCGACCTCTGCAGCCGACAGCGATGCTAATTCAACTGTTTTGCTTTTATCTGACAGATCCTGACCTAATCGCTCTTTGAGCATCTCATCTTCGTGAGCACACAAGATGACCAAACCTTGGTCATGATCACGAACCAACAACTCAAGCCAACGAACGGATCGAGAATCTAGACGCTGAGCTTCTTCAACAACCAATAAGGTTGGAAATTTAGTGTGGTTAAGCACATCTCGCCAAGCCGAAACATCAAGGGGCTCAGCGACTTCCCCCTGTAAACAGGTAAGTAATCGCTTCGCATGGTCTCGATCGTTCAGCCACTCACCTAACGTCTCTTCTGAAACATGAGGTGCATCGACATCTGCGCTCATCATACTCAACAAACGCAGTGGCAACTCCCCTGGCAAGGGATCCGCATGGCGCTCCAAAACAATCGAAGCAAAATTGCCAACTTTCGAACTCAACTCATGAACAAGTCGACCTCGGCCGCCACCCGGGGCGCTGGTCAAGATTACCGTCTGACAGTTCTTTTGCCCATGAGCATCGATGAGATAAGCTAATTCCTTTTTCCTGCCGATCATTGCCAATGAAGCAGACGCATTCTCGCGGCCAGACTGACTCTCACCAAGAACCAAATAAGCAGACTCAGGAGCTGCTCTACCCTTCAAATGCAACTCGCCTACAGCGGTCAACTCGTAGCGTTGACGCACTTGTTGAGCCGTGGTCGACCCCACCAACACCTGCCCGGCTTTCCCTGCGCTCTCTAACCGAGCTGCAACATTTACTGTATCGCCAATCACAGTATATTCGCTAGCTCGACCAAGCGATCCGGCAATCACTTCGCCCGTGTTGATCCCCACGCGCATTTGTAGGGTCAGCCCGAGTTCCTCAGCAACCTCTGCACACACACTGTGAATTGCTAAACCGCAACGTACTGCTCGCTCAGCGTCATCGCCGCTCGCTTTCGGAACGCCAAATAGGGCCATGATGGCATCACCAATGATTTTATCGACGCTACCGCCATGACTCTCGACCAAGGCACTAAGACGCCCAAACAGGGTGTTCATCAAATTCTGAACGATCTCAGGATCTAGACCTTCAGAGAGCGTCGTAAAATCACGAACATCGGCAAAGAGCACTGTACACCAACGACGTTCAACTTGGGGTAAGCGTTGCGTTGAGCGGCCACAACGATGACAGTATCTGGCATCGTCAACCAGAACCGCACTACATTGTACGCAATTTAATGTACCCACGCTCGCCCGCCTTGTCTTGCTCTACAAGCACCTGTTAACTGCCCATGGCCGCTCACGACAAGACCAGCAAGCAGACCTTCGTTAACCGGTCTTGCGCGCAAGAGTGCTTGAAAGGCTGCGTTATCGCCGATAACGACGGGCTCCTAAACAGGGAAATGACATGCAACAAAGTCGCTTTTCTAAGGTTACAGCGCAGATTCTCGTAATCGGCATCAGCCTCGCCTTCATCATTAATTTCGGCCCTCAAGCTGGTACTGCCTGTGCTCCGCAAACGGGGCCAGCCGCCACGGCTGATGGTCTCAAAATCAGCGCCGGTGAATACAATCGGTTCTACCGTCAACGCTTTGAGCAAGAGCGAAACCAGCGCAAAGGTTTCGATGAAGCCAAAGCGAAGGCGGAAGGTTTTGCTGCCAAAGTAGCCGAAGAACTTGTAGATACCAAGCTGCTCGCTATGGAGGGTCAAGCACGCGGCCTTCGCATGTCGGATGACATGCTGCGCCAGATGATTAAGTACTGGTTCCGTAACTCCATGCCGGAAACCGGCTGGGATCAAGATACCTACAAGCGAATCATTCAAGGTAACTATGGGATTAGTACCGCCGAATGGGAAGAAAACCTGCGAACCGAAGAGGGAGCTACCCAAATCAAGGCCGCTCTAATGCTCGCCGCCATGCCAACCAAAGCCCAGATTCGAGATCGCTTCAATATCGACCGCACACGATCTCGCTTTACTGCGGTTCGTATCGATCGAAGTCTTTTTGAAAAAGATGCTAAGCTTCCGACCGATGAAGAAGCTGCGGCATGGGCTGAAGACTCAGCCAATGAGCAAGTACTCAAGGCTTCATATGAGGAACAAAAGAGCCGCTTTGAGCAACCCAAAAAAGTCAAAGCCAGTCATATTCTCGCTAAGTTCAAAAAAGGTGATGCAGAAGCTGAGAAAGCAGCAAAAACTAAAATCGATGCGGCTAAGGCGAAACTCGATGCGGGAGAAGACTTCGCAGCTGTGGCTAAGGAATTTTCAGATGATGGGTCTGCATCCAAAGGTGGAGACCTTGGCTTCTTTGGCCCCGGTCGCATGGTCAAACCCTTTGAAGAGGCGGCTTTTGCGCTCAAAGCCAACGAAACCAGCTCCATTGTCACGAGTCGTTTCGGTTACCATATTATCAAGGTGTTTGAGATCAAAGAAGCGAGCACTAAAACCTTTGCCGATGCACAAACCGAGCTGGCCAAAGAGCTGCTCAAAAAGCAACAGGTTGGTAAACTCGCAAAAGCACACGCTAAGCTCGTGCTGACGATCATCCAAAACGGGGTGGAACTCAAAGATCTGTTTGCTGAAGGTGAAGTTGGCGACGAAGCGCGCAAGGCATCGAAGTATGAAAACACTTATGAATTGAAAGCTGTAGACACCGGCTTTGTGAGCGCTAAACAAAGGCAAATCAAGGGCATGGGTCTAGTTCCAGGTCTAGCCGCTCGATTACTTAAAATCGAAAAAGAAGGCGCCTGTCCTGAGGTCTATGAAACAGAAACCGGCTACGCCTTGTGTAGCGTAGAAGAACGAGAACTGCCCGATGAGGAAGCATTTGCGGAAGAAAGCGAGCAACTCAGGTTGTACCTCGGTTATGCCTTGAGAACCCGCCTAACCGAGGCGTTGAGTACGAGTCTGCGTGAAAGCTCCGGAGCCAAGATCAACACACAGAACCTGGAGGGTAACCCCTACCGATGATCGCCCTTCTCCTGGTCTTGGCAAGCAGCCCCTTGGACCCGTTATGGTCTCTGGTTGATGAGGAGCGATACCAGGCAGCGATCGAAGGTGCGTTGCGCATTGCAACCGATGCAAACGCAACAATTGAGCTCAGGCAAAATGCACTTACTCTCGGATTGACGGCTGCATGCTCAGGAAACGCCGAGCGCTGCGATCAAGTGGCTCGTACAGTCAGCGATTGGATGCCGCTTTGGCGTCCAGACTCACGCGCACTGCCGAGCCTTGTCCAAGCTTTTGGTCGCGCCCGAGTCACACGAGCTGAACGCTATAATTCGCTGCCAAAAGGTCAACTCAGTCAAGGACAGTGGTGCGGGCCGAGCGCAACCTCCAGTATTTTATTGGTCGAAACGGTACGAGGAGTGCAAGCGCAGGATCGTGTAAAGGAGTCATGCATCCAGCTCAACAAAACCGAGCAAGGGTTCCTAATTGCCTACGACGCTCAACTGCAACCGATCGCTGCGTTGGGGAGCCTTAGCGCGCCAGTGACGTTACTCAAACAAAAGCAAGTAAACCAACGACCACTATCCTTAGCACTCACCATCGCTGGAATCACTCTTGCTGGTGTCGCGGCATACCTCCTGTTGTCCGACCCAGGTACTGGAAACCTTGAACTTACAGTTGAAAACCGCCCATGAAACAATTGGTCCTCTTCACCCTGGCTTTATCCGCTTGTGGTCAGGCTCCAGGTGGGTCGATCACTCTTAATTTTCCAGCCGACCTCATCACCAACGGAATCCTCCACGCCGCAGTCTTTGAGTCGGGACAATGTGCCACCTTGAGTGATCCTGTGGTCCTCGCTGAGGCGCTGGTTCGCCTATCACACCCTGCCAACTTTGATGCACGAAATGAGCACCCCATGACCCTAAACGCAATCCCAGCCGGAGGCGACCGAATGGTGGTTGCGGTGGTCGAACAAGAAGGTACTCAAGTTTGCCGAGCCTGCTCTGACGACGTCGTCATCAAGGACAACAACACAAGTACCGTTCGTCTGATTCTTGAAGGCTGTCCTTAACAGACAAAATCGCATGCCTTGATCTGCGGTTTGTCGCCGGGGTTTGGATTCGAACCAACGACCGCGCGCTTCGAAAGTCGATGCTCTATCCAACTGAGCGACGCACACTAGTTACCAAGGCACGAGCGGCTCGCGAATCGAGCAATCCAGACCAACGCTGAATCAGCGATTCATGTGCTGCTCTTTTCAAGTCGCATCCATCGACCTATTCTGGCTCGCGTCACAAGGAGTTCATAACGTGCGACGATTAGTTATGATCACCAGCTTTTTTATTCTCGGATGCCCGGCCCAACAGTCGAGCGATACGGGACAACCGCTTGCGGACACCCAGGTTGGTATCGACTCCGGACGGTCTAATGCAGATAGTGGACATCTACAAAGTGATGCGGGACCTACCGATGTTACTGGTCAAGCCAACGCGGATTCCGGACCTCTATGTGGCAACGGTCGAACCGATGAATCCGAAGAATGCGATGACGGGAACGACGTCGCTGGTGACGGTTGCAATGCCGCTTGCGCGTTGGAACGCGGAATCATCGAATTAGCACAAGATGAACCCCGAGCGAACGTCGAGCGACCGATTCAAATCCGTGGTTTTGGCTTTCGTTACTCGGTCGAATTGCAGGTGTGTATCCTCCAAGGCGAATCCTGTCGTTTTGCCATCGGAACGATCCAAAGCAATGACGAAGGTGGTCTCGAGGATGCAAATGGCGAAGCCGCTGAACTGGTCGCTGATCAACCGATGGAAGCTACGATTGGTCTTTGTGACGAAGGCCTTGAGACCTGCTCAAACGGTTTGGCACTCGCCTGGGTTGTCCCTGAAGCCGAATGCCAGCAGGATTTTGATTGCGGTAACGGGCAACGATGCCTTGGTAACCAATGCATTAACGATTCGCCTAGTTGCAACAACGACCGAGAAATCGTTGAGTGTCCACAAGGTCAAGTCTGTGTCGATGGGATCTGCGAAGACCCTGATAACAACCGATGCCAAGATAACACTCAATGCCCAGAAAACCATGTTTGCTTAGATACTCGATGTGTCGAAAGAAATGGTAACTGCGTTGATCATAGCGATTGTCCCATGCATCAAATCTGTGATTTCAACCGGGGCCAATGCCAGGGGCTTCCTGCTGGAGTGTGTCGTGATGATAGTCCCTGCCAGGTTCGATGTGTTTTGCCGCCAGGGCTCCCCTTAGGTCGATGCATTGATTGCGAACGAGACGATGAATGCCCAGTGGGTGCGGTATGTAACCCACAAGGTCAATGCGACGCTCCCCTCTGCAATGATCAAACCTGTCCTGCTCCGGGGCGTTGTGAAAACGATCGATGTCTTGGAGGAGAAGATTGCAATGCGCAGAACTGCCCGCCACCCAACCAATGCAACAACAACTTATGCGTTCAAGACCAAGCACCACAAGTCTGCCAAGTTCATGGCGATTGTGAGGGCACTCAACAATGCATTATTATCGATGGTAGAGGCGCCTGTGTGAGCCGGTGCAATCAGGGGGACCAAGCCCAATTTTGTGCAGGGGGAGGGCAACCCAATTGCATCTGTACCATGCTGACCATGACCTGCGATCATCAAACCGGATTGTGCGAGCGACCCTAAAAACAACATCGAGCGCCTCAATGACGCTCGATGTTCCGCTTCGTGGTGGAGGTGAGGGGAGTCGAACCCCTGACCCCTTGAATGCCATTCAAGTACTCTACCAACTGAGCTACACCCCCAGCGGCGGGTTGGCTAACTCCGGCAAAATCGCTCTTGGGTCAAGGGTGTTTTGCGTTTGCGTCAGACGCGCTATCTCTTCACCATGACCTGGCAGCCTCCAAAGCTTGAAGACCTGCGCGATCGACGGCTCCGTTATGTGCGTATTTCAGTCACTGATCGCTGTCAGTTTCGTTGTCCTTACTGTCGCCCCGAACAAGGCGATACGCCCTGCGAACCGCAAGCCGACTATCTCACAGCCGCTGAACTTGCCCGTGTGGTCAAGGTTCTCACAACTCTTGGTATCAGAACCGTGCGCTTTACCGGTGGCGAACCCCTTTTACGGCGAGATTTAACATCAATTATTCAAGCGGTACATGCCGTAGGTATCGACGATATGGCGATCACAACCAATGCGGCTTTACTCACCTCGACGCGCGCGAAGAACCTTGCCGAAGCAGGACTTAAGCGTATCAATATCAGCCTCGATACGCTCGACCCCAATCGGTTCAAAACCCTCAGCGGTGGTGCGCCGATTGATCCCGTTCTTAGAGGCATCGAAGCGGTTCGTGATGCCGGAATAAAGCTCAAGACTAATACCGTGGTTGTCCGAGGTCAAAACGAGCGCGAACTTGAACAAATCGCCAACTACGTCTGGTCGCTTGGAGGTATACCGCGGTTCATCGAAGTCATGCCTATGGGCGCAGGAAAAGACCTGAATATGGTACCTGCAGCGGAGATCATGAATTCTTTTGAGCTGACCCCTGAGCGCCCGGAGGCGCTTAACCAAAAAGGAATCGGTCCTGCTGATTACTGGATCCACCAGGGACGAAAAGACCAAGTCCTCGGCGTGATCGCTGCGACCACGCGCAATTTTTGTTCCTCATGCAATCGCATCCGAATTACAGCGACAGGATCCGTTCGTCCTTGTTTAGCGTCGGCGTGCGGCACTGAACTGCGACCCTTGTTGCGTGATCCGACAACGAACGATCAGGATCTGATTGAAGCGATTTATACCGCACTCGCCATCAAACCTGATGGCCATCGCTTTAGCGAGGGGATTGCCGGTGAGCTGCCGATGAGGTCGCTAGGCGGCTAACATCAACACGTCGTGCTTTGGTTCGATTGCGTGCTCCACGCACGTGCCGCTTGGCTTGGCGAAAACTGACCCAAAGCAGCAACATAATACCGCCTAAGAAGAGCCAATCTGCTCGCCCTCCGCGGCTCACGAGTTGCTGCTCGGCACGAGCTGCGTAACCCGAAAACGGGTCACCAAAGCGCTCATCACCCCGACGAGCAAGCGCGCTAGCCATCGCCGCATCACCTTCAGCCATTGCAGCGTTGATAGCTACTTCAAGCGCCCATTCATTGTCGGGCTCGACTTCATACAATCGCTGCGCCGCTCGACGCGCTTCGTCGTAGCGAGCGCGAGCGAACAACCCTTCCACTTGGGCTCTCAATGCCCATCCCGAATCGCCGCTCGGCAATCGCCCAGCAGCAACGGCATAGCTAACATCAACGATCGATTGAGGTGCGCGTTCGGAACAGGTCTTCAGTACCGACTGATCGCCACCGCGCCATGCAGCAACACAGTAATCGGACCATAGTTTGACGTTACCGGGCTGAGAGTCGAGTGCTAAAGCGGCTTGTCCTCGCCGCTGTGCCCAATCGCCTGGTTCAGGCTGCAAGGCAGCTAACCACAGAACGAAAGCCACGCTTAACCTCCTTGCCCGAAGGGTTGAGTCCAAAGCCCCAAAGGATCTGGCCTAGGAATCAACTGGCATTCGAGTAAACCACCAGCTGCCGCCTCAACGATCACCTCTTCAGCTGCTTCTAGGTTGGCATGCTCTCCGCGTAACGCAAAGACGCCACGACCCGCAATACCTTGGCCAAGCCTCCAATTGGTAAGCCCTACAGGGACCGCCTTTAGTGCTACATCAACGCTGCGAAACGTTGAGGCAAGGGTCGCTGTCTCAACCAATAAAATAGCATCTTCATTATCAAATTCCGTCATCATTTGTCCGCGTAAAGCCGCCTTGAGACCGGGATGCGCATGCGGGAGAATCATGGCGTCGACCATGCGATTCCCACCGACCACTAACGCCACATCAAAAGCTCGATAAAGCGCTTCGATTTCACCATCAATTAAAACCATATGTCTGGGGCCGCTGTACACCTTACTCATGATCACACGAACCTGAGCTGCTTTGAGGATATCATCGACGAGTCGAGCGCCTCGAGCCAAACCGTCAAGTTCAACAGCGGCTAACGCGTCAGCGAGCGGATAATAGCGATCATCGAGCCATGACACGAGGCAGCGATCCTAACCTAAACGATACGAAATCGATCTTTTAGCGTGCACCGACGAATACGAGAAAAACTCAATGCCGTGGTCAACCCCTCACCAGTTGGACTCGCTATTGTAAAGGATGTGTAACCCTCGCCGCCTTCAGATAAGCCTGCATAATTTGGAGCATTTTTTATAAAGATGCTGGTGTTTATCACCCGAGCCATTTGGTGCAAATTATCGAGGTTACGACTCCACATCGAAGCCGTATGTCCAAACCCATGCTCACAGCGCAAAGCCCCATCGATTGCAGCGCTGACATGCGGATAGCGAACCATACCCAAAACAGGCATGAGCAGTTCATGCTGCACAAAAGGGTGATTTTCTTCGACCTCGCACAATAGAACTCGTGTCGACTGAGGGACTCTTAAACCAATTGCGTCCGCAATATAGGCTGCATCTTTACCGATATAACTTCGATTAACGTGATCATCGGGCGTAATCAGTAAGGCTTCGAGTTTACGTAGGTTTTCACCTTCGATAAGATGAGCACCTTGACGACACATCGACTCTCGAAGAGCGTCAGCAACCTGATCAACAACGAGAACCTCTTTTTCAGCGATACACACCACGTTATTATCGAGGCTACAGCCGAGAACAATCCCTTTACCTGCTGCCTCGATGTCGGCCGTTTCATCAACCACACAAGGCGGGTTACCGGGACCTGCAGCGATCGCTCGTTTGCCCGAGTTCATTGCTGCCTTAACGACTGCACCGCCTCCGGTCACGACCACCAAACGGGTTCCTGCATGCGTCATCAACTTATTCGCTGAATCGATCGTTGGCTCTTCGATGCAGGTCAGCAAGTTATTCGGACCACCCGCACCCATGATCGCCGTATTTAAATCAGCAATAAACCGCGCAGACAAACGCTTCGCAGCAGGGTGAACATTGAATACAGCAGAATTTCCTGCTGCGACAAAACTGATCGCATTACAAAGAATCGTCTCTGTAGGATTGGTGCATGGAGTAATCGCTGCAATCACTCCAAAAGGCGCGTACTCTTGGAGCACTAAACCGTCATCACCCGTACGAACCCAAGGCGTGAGAATTTCGGTACCTGGCGTCTTCGTCGCAACCAAACGGTTTTTGACGATTTTATCGTCCACGCGACCCAGACCCGTCTCCTCAACCGCCTCGACGGAAAGTTGCTCGAGCTGACCCAGCGCGCAATCGCGCATCGCTTGAATGATCCGCTCCCGATCCGCCATCGAAATTGCGGCGAGTTCACGCTGTGCAGCGCCCGCTGCACGAACAGCTGAATCCAAATCCGTAAAGACACCTGGCCGCCCACCACCGGAGGTCACACTCGGTGCAATGACAGAGGTTTTTGTCACCCTCTGAACCACTTCGGATACGATACGCTCTAAGGTCTGCTGATCCACAGCTTATCCGTCCTTCGTATAAACCGTAGTGCCGTCTTCTTCGACACTATCGACAATCGCCATAATCACCGCATCAACCGGGCGATTATTGGTCACCGTGGTCTGACGCGCTGAAGATCCCGAAGCAAAAAGTACGGTCTCTCCGACACCTGCTCCAACGGCATCAGCAGCGACAACCGGCGAACCTGACGCCTTACCCGCACCATCCGTGGGTTGAAGAAGCATCAAACGCAGACCATCGATCGTCTCCTCCTTACGCGTCGAGACGACCGTGCCTATAACGTGCGCAAGCTTCACTTCTTCTTAGCGCCCGGAGTGCGACCAAGCGGAAGCGCTGCATCAACGTTCGCGTGCGGTCGCGGAATAATGTGGACACTGACGAGCTCTCCGACCCGCTCGGCCGCACGAGAGCCCGCTTCCGTCGCGGCTCGGACCGCAGCAACGTCACCACGAACGACAGCAGTGACAAAACCACCGCCAATCTTTTCGTAGCCAACCAATTCCACTCGAGCGGCTTTGACCATTGCATCGGAGGCTTCCACCATCCCTACAAAACCACGAGTCTCAATCATGCCAAGGGCATCAGCCATGCTATTTTCTCCTTGATGAGCACCGGCGCATGAGCCGGTTTGTGTAGATTACTTCTCTGCGACTCCAGTGACGCTTTCAATCGCCGCAATCGCCGCTTCTGATGCGGCATCGATTTCGGCTTCATCACCCGATAAATACAGTCGTCCAAACGCTCCGTAAGGACGAACTTCAACCAGTTTGACGTTCGCCGCTTTTTCAGCCTCATTGGCAGCAAAGACAGCGTAGGCCGCAGGACGGCATTCAAAGATAAACAAACTTTCACCCGGAACGATCATTGAACCGAATCGAAATTTATTAATCACCTGAGCTTGATACGGCGACACCCCACGAATGATCTCATTCGATACCACCGCCGGCTTAATTCGTTGGTCTTCTTTGAGGCCGAGCCCATCCAGAATCGCTGCGCCCGCTGCACGGACTTCACCGATATCCTCATGATGCATCTCAAGACTACCATAAGCTCGCTCAACCACTTGCATAGCCGGCTGGCACTGAGTCGCTTTGAGCGCCGTATCCGTCACGCGATTGATAGCCATACCCGGAGCAATCTCGACCCACAAAGAGGCGACATGAGGGACCGGTAAAAACGCTCGGCTGGTGGTTGCAACATAAGCGGCAAGCTGCGGCTGAAGGTTATCAAGCAGACAATAGGTACGTAGGGTGGTCAAAAGGCGCTCCTGCGTTAGCCGATTTCGAGAACTGACGTGTACGCCCTTAGCTTGAAATTGGCAAAGCTCCTAGGGTGCGTGAAACTTGCCATGACACGCAGGAAAGTGTTGCCCTATTAATACCCACTGAGGCTGGCCCCGTGAAAAGTGATGAAGAACAGATAGCTAAAGAGTTTGATGCGCTTATTGCGCAACTTCCACGAGATAAGAATCGACGACAACTTAGAGCATTACCTTGGTTAATCGGAATGACCTTGGCGCTCATCGTCATGCTGGTAATTGCACAACACCGCCAAAACACATCCGAAAATCACCAAGCGGTTCCATTCCCTCTTGCGGTTTGCGGAAACGGGCTACTCGAACCCAGCGAAGACTGTGAACTCAACGAGCCAGACTGCCCCTCGGACTGCGTCCGACGCGCCCAATCAAGCGATTCGACGACGCCGAAGCAGCGCGAAGAGACCAAAGAATAGCCAGGATGCATCACCAAATGGCGAGCCCGCACAACCGCATGCGGTTTCATCAACGCCCCAGTTAGCTGCTGCGCTTTCTTCAGGTTCGACAACTGAGATTACAACGGTATCAGGAATACTCTCAAGCTCACCGTCGCCGACCACTAAGTCAAATAGATAGACACCTGGATCCTGCGTCTTGAACTCAGGCGTAGCCGTTTCGGAGTTGAACAATTCCGCGACCGGGCCACCCACCTGAACCCACTTGAAGGTGGGTGTGTCCTCCTCAAGGACGACAGCTTCGCCAGCAAGCACCACAGCCACCGGCTCACCCGTGACGGAAAGCTCAACGCGTTGATCTTCGCCAGCGATCGCAATCGGGCCATTGTAACGTACAGTAATCACCACGTCATCTTCTGCAGTTCGATCACCAGGCGCATTGACGATCAACTTGAACGTGTAGTCACCGGGATAAAGCAGCTCAACGGTCGCAATCTCTAGACTTGGGTCATCAATGCTTACCTCTTGCGGTCCGCCAACGACACTCCATGTGTAACTCAAGCCTTGAGCAAGCGGGTCCAAGCTACCGCTACCATCAAGCTCGACTCGTCCTGGATCAACCGTGCGGTCGAGTCCAGCATTGGCGATGGGCGCAATATCCGGATTATCCTGAACTTCAACAATCCACTCATGAAGCACAGCGTCTTCGCCGTCACTCACCTCAACTTGAACCAAAACAGCCTGTCCCACTGACTCAATCGGCGGAAGCCAAGTCACCAAACCCTCATCTGAGGTCACTTCCATACCACCGGGACCAGCCTTAAGTGTAAATTCAATGACATCATCTTCATCCGGATCATTAGCTCGAATGCGATATTCGTACGCCACTTCGGCAACCGCAACGGTAATCGCTTCCGAAGTCACAACCGGTGGATTGTTCGCAAATTCATCGATGACCTCAAGCGTGTAGGTCTGTAAATCGGCGCCGCCGCGCCCATCACTGACTTGAACCACAACCGTGTTCGAGCCGAGATCGTCTTCTGTAGGCGTCCAAATGATCTCACCGGTTTGAGCATCAATATTCATCTGTACCGGGCTTGCCGCCGCTAAACTATAGACCAAGTCATCGCCATCAGGATCCTGAGCGCGCGCCGTATAAAGATACTCTGCACCCACCTGAGCAGACGTGACAGGGGAAGAAGTAAAGACCGGCGGATTGTTCGCCCCTGGCTCAGTCACACCAACCGTCCAGCGCAGCTCGGCTTCGGCACCTCGATCATCAGTAGCAATCAGTTGAAACGAATAGGTCCCCTCGACATCAGGAGTCCACGTCAATTGGTTGCAACGACCATCGGAGCACTCAGCAGCTGGTGGACCGGCGACCAGTTGAACACTAACCGGATCTCCATCTTCATCGATCACACGAGGTTCAAACAAATACTCTTCGCCCACCACCGCTTCTGTGTTCGGCTCGTTACCAAACGAGGGTGGGGTATTCGCTTCAACTTCCACAAGAACTAAGGTCGTTGCCCGATCAAACAAACCTTCTTCATCGCTCACTCGAACGACAAAAGTTAGTGTTTCACCAACCTGTGCTTCGCTGGGCGTCCAGCGTAACAGGCCGGTATCGGAATCGATGGTCATACCCGGCGGACCGCTCTCAAGCTCCCATCGCAGGGTATCGTTATCAACGTCACTTGCTTCAAAATCGATCGTATACAAAACGCCGGCACTGGCGCGCTCAGGAGCGCTCGTGGTAATTTCTGGAGCCGTATTCGATACAGGAACATCAACCCCTATTCGAAAACTCTGCTCGTCAAAGCTGCCTAAGCTGTCTTCGACCCGAACAATAACCAACCAACTTTCATCGCCTTGATCTTCATTAGGAATCCAAGTGATCGAACCCGTTGACGGGTTAATCCTCATACCGTCGGGAGGACGACTTGAAATTCGGTACGCCAAGGGCTGACCAAGATCTTCATCAGTGGCAGAAACATCATAGCGGTAAGCCTCGCCGACAGTCGCTTCGGTATTGGGATCAGAGGTAATCTCCGGCGCCCGGTTTGGGACGCTGACCTGCCACGTTAGCTGATCGGTACCACCACGACCGTCAGAAACTTCAACGGCGAACTCATAAGACTGACCTAAATCACCTAAATCAGGCGTCCAATCCAAAGCTCCAGCACCGGTGAGACGAGTCCCCTCGGGTCCATTAACCAAACGCCAGCTCAACGGGTCATTGTCCGCATCAGTCGCCGATAACGAAGTGATATAATCGTTTCCTAAGAGGACTTGGGTGACAGGCGAAGAACCAATACTGGGCGGATTATTTCCACCAGCCTGTGACTCAACACGCACTGTCCACCGTTGGCGATCATTAGCGTTTCCGTCACTCACTTCAACCTGGAAGACAACGTCTCTATTTTCAAACAAGGCGGTGGGTTGCCAACTGACTGCACCCGTCTCGCTGTTAATTCGTGCACCAGTGGGTGCCTCAAGTAAACGCCAAGTCAACTCATCGTTGTCAGCGTCGGTAGCAATTGGAGAATAACTAAAGGCTGCGAGCACGCGCGCAGTTGTCGGTGGATTACTCGTGATCACCGGGGCTTGGTTATTTAGTTCACCTTCACGAACTTCCACATCCCACTGCTGACGGAAAATACCCCCACGACCGTCGCGCACCTCAACGGCAAACGACACCTGTCCGAGATCTTCGATCACTGGCGTCCACGTCAAAACACCGGTCGTCGCATTCATCAACGCACCCGCAGGACCAGAGGTCATGACCCATGCCAAGTCATCACCGTCCTCATCGGTCGCTTGTGCCGAATAGGTGTACTGCTCACCAACGATCGCAAGTTCGCCAGGGCTCGATGTGATACGCGGTGCATTGTTGGCCGGTCGACCGTCGGTAATCTGAAGCGATAACGACTGCGTATTCGCCAAACCATTGGTATCAACGGCAACCAAGACACAACCCACAGTACTGCCAATGAGTGATGCCGGTGGCGTATAAAGCAACTGACCAGTAATCTGATTGATAGTCATACCCTGCGGGCAATCTCGCCCCTCTTCAAAGAGGAAGTAACGAACCGCATCACCGTCCGGATCATCAGCTCTCGCCACGTATTCAAGAGTCTCGCCGGCAGTGGCTTGCGTCGGCGGGTCACTCACAAATGCTGGTGGCTGATTCGCCTGACCCGAGTCCACACTGATCTGAAACACCTGAGCGGCGAACGCCGTACCATCGGTTACAGCAACGGCCACCCGCACCGTTCCAGCTTCTGCTGGTGTCCACGTGATGACACCGGTGCTGGCGTTAATACTCATCCCCGCTGGCGGGTCTTCGTCTTCGGGGAGAACCCAAAATAAGGGGTCTCCATCTTCATCGGTCGCTTCGACATTGTACGTGTATTCTTGGCCAACGCTGGCTTGTGTCTCGGGCTGCGAAGTGATGACTGGCGGGTTGTTGACCGGCGGAGGCGGTTCGCCCGTCACCTGGACATTCCAGTTTTGACGCGCCTCGCCGCCACGTGGATCGCTCACGACCAGACGAAAGGCCTGCGCCTGACCTCCTTGGCCTTCAGTTGGCGTCCAAGTAATGTTACCACCCTCGGTAATCTCGGCACCCGCAGGCGAAGCTTCAAGCTCGTAGGTCAACTCTTCACGCTCAAGATCAAAGGCCTGGACTTGGTATTGATAAACGACACCCGGCGAACCGTTAATGCCAGGTGTACTCGTGATGATTGGCGGTTGGTTTGGCTCCCCGTCCGTTACACTAACACTCCACGCCTGACTCGTGACCCCACCGTTTCCGTCACTGACCCGAATCTCAAACTCAAAATCCTGACCTGCGCTGCCTTGTGGGATTAACCAAATCACACCGTTAATCGGACCTCGGCTTTGAATCCGAGCCCCACGGGGACCAGTAACCAAAGTATAAACCAACTCGTCACCATCGGCGTCCGAAGCGATGATGTTGTAGATATATGGTGAGGCTTCAGTCGCTGATGTCGAAGGTTGCGAGCTAATCACTGGATCTCGGTTTTCTGCCTCACCAGCGACTTGAATGGTAATCTGCTGGAGATCAGCATTATCAGCCGGGTCAACTACGCCGATCACACAAGTCACACTGCTTCCTGCATCCGTAAGCGCTGGCGTCCACGTGAACCGACCGGTCAAGACATTGATCGAAGCGCCCTCTGGACAACGATCAGGATCAGTGAAGAAGCGAAGCGTTTCGCCCTCGGGATCGGTCGCTAACGCTTGATATACATATTGAACCTGAACTTGCGCATCAGCCGGAGCCGAAGACGTAATTCGTGGCGGTTGATTGGCCTCAACACCCACTCCAATTTGGAAGGATTGAACGTCGAATAAGCCTCCCGGATCGACCACTGCGACTACGACGCGATGTGTTATTCCCCCCTGGGCTTGCGTCGGCGTCCACGTCAGCACGCCAGTCTCGGAATCCATAATCATACCGGTAGGTGGCTGCTCGTTTTGTGGCAGCAAATAGACCAGTTCATCGTTATCGGGATCAGTTGCCGTGACTTGATACTGATACACCACACCAACCGTTGCCGAAGTGATTGCTTCTGACGTGATCGATGGCGCACGGTTGCCGACATTTGGACTCACACGAACGATCCAACTCTGATCGGTCTGCCCCCCGTTGCCATCACTCGCTCGAAGCGTAAATCGAAGCTCTTGATCACCCTGATCCTCGCTTGGAACCCAGGCTACTGCACCGCCAATAAACCGGGCACCGGTAGGTGCTTCAGTCAGTACGAAGGTCACCGAATCACCGTCGGCGTCGGTCGCCACCGGTCGGTAATTATACGCCTGACCGACCGTTGCCTGCCCTGACGCCTGACTCGTGATCACTGGCGCGTTGTTTTGGACCAACTCGTCAACAGAGATTTGAACGCGCTGTTCCGCTGTTCCACCTTCCGAGTCACGAAGTTCAAGCACCATCTCGTGACTCAGTCCTGCTTGAGCTTCAGTCGGGGTCCATGTCACCAAACCGCCTGCCGTCGCCTGCATACCTGCCGGACCACTCACCATTCGAAAGGTCACCGAGTGACCATCAGGGTCGCTCCACGTTGCCTGATAGCGATAAAGCTGACCGACTTCGGCGGTATTTGGTGCTTGCGACGTAAAGATCGGATCGTTGTTCGGGGGCTCAGGTTCACTGACCGTCACCAACCAAGTTTGCAACGTACCACCACCGTTTTCATCGGTTAGATTCAAACGAAAGCTTTGCTGACCGACTTGGGCTAAGGTCGGTGTCCAACTCAACGTAAAGCCACGCAGTGAAGCACCTTGAGGGAACATCTCGCCGGCTAGCTCAACATTATCGCCGTCGGCGTCAGTTGCGGTCACTGTGTATGTGTAAAGTTCGCCAACCGTCGCCGTCGTAGGCGGCGTCGACGTAAATTCAGGATCTCGATTAGGCGGCTCTTCTTCGGTCACTCGAACCGAGAAGTCCTGAAAGGTCTCAGCGCCATTGGTATCCTCAGCGACCACCCGAAATCCAACGATCTGTCCAATTTGATTTTGTGCTGGCGTCCAAGTCACTCGACCTTGATCATCCATCTGCGCTGAATCCGGCGAACGCAGTGCATCCAACGAATAGGTCAACGCATCACCGTTCGGGTCGGTCGCGAGCACCTGATAAATGTATTCTACACCTGGATAAGCTTCGCTTTCTGGGCTTGAGGTAATAATCGGGGCGCGGTTGATGTCGTCTGAGACGGTAACCGTCCATTGTTGCTGCGCGCGCAAGCCACCGCCATCTTCAACTTCCAAGGTAAAGCTTTGCTGCGTACCGCGCTGCTCAAGGCTTGGCTCCCATTGCACAACACCACTCGTCGGATTCACAAACGCACCATTTGGCGCGTCAGCCATAAAGAAACGAAGGGGCGTTCCTTCCGGGTCGTTTGCATTCGCATCATACACGTACACTCCACCAACAACAGCGGTCAGCGGCGGCTGAGTAGTGAACACGGGTGACTCATTCTGCGGTGGTGGCTCAGCTTGGACCGACAGTGAAATGTACTGAATCGTTCCAGACATCCCTTCCGAGTCACGAGGGCGGATGCCGCAGGACACATTCTGTCCGAGGTATTCGTTGCTCGGCGTCCAGGTAAAACGCCCTGTGTTTCCATTGATGTCGGCGCCTTCAAGACTACAACGAAATAGACTGAAGGTGATTTGGTGCCCATCGGGGTCAGTAGCGACAACATTATAGACCAACTGCTGGCCGACGATAGCGACCGTGGGCGCTACTGAAA